>JAYENL010000149.1:0-8326 GCA_034722055.1 Armatimonadota bacterium | reverse complement strand
CGCTCCGAACGTCCATGATGAAGCTCCAGGCCGCAAGGTAGTTGCCCTGTGGGGAGAGCTGGACAGTGTAGGCTTCCGTGTCCCCGATACGCGACCACTCCTCCGATATCAGCCTCCACAGAGCGCTCCGGCCTCCTGACGACCATACACAGATGCATGCCTCGGCATCAGGTGTCCAAGCGACGTCCCCGATGTTCCATCGGCCGGCGCAGCGCAAGCCATCGCCAGTGCCATCGATCATCCAGAGGCGGTGCGGATCCGTGATCAGCACCGAGTCCTCAAAGCGGTAGCGTCGCCCGTCAGTGAGCGCAATGGATTCTCCGTCCGGGCTCAGCCGGGCGTCCGCAATGAGCTGGAAGTCCCTCGGCTGGGGAGCCCCCAACAGCCATTGTCCGGCGGCGAGGAGCGATGAGCCGAGAATCAGGGCGACTGCCAGGACAAGCGCTGCCGAGAGGAGCTTGACGGGCGACCGTCGGGGACCGGAGTCCACCGTCCGCCACGACGCCAGGACAGGCCCTGACGCTCGCTCCAAGATTCCTGCCGTCGGATGTTCGTGAAGACCTCTCGGGTTGGCTTTCCACATAGATCTGTCAGCCAGGCAATTGTGGCCTCTGTGCGGGCAATCTTCAGCGCATTCTCACGTGTCCACGGCTGCAGGAGTATACGGAGGGCAGACCCCCTAACGCGGACGTCAAGCGCATCACGGACCGCCAGCGGCTTCTGTCCAGACGCCAGCTCGGCCAGAGAGTGCGCTCGTTGTCTCTGCAGCCACTGCGGCATCGCGTCGGTGGGATCGCCGCGACACAGTTCCCGGCGCATGTTCTCTACCTCGTCCGGGGGGAGAGGGCGAGAATGGCACAGCGAGATGAGGGCATCCGTGCCTCGCCAGACCAGAGCCTGCGCCATCTGAAAGTGCACCAGCACCACCGACGTCTCGCACGCCAGGTGGGCAAGGCGCAGCGCCGCCTGGAGGTCGCGCATTGCGCGGGCGGTGTCGGTGTGCAGGCTGAACAGCGCGGCGGTCCGCGACCAGCGACGGCAACTGACACGACCTGCCCCGGTTCGACCGGTGACGGCTCGGCGAGGGGCGCAGCGGGCAGACCGCCTCAGGAGCTACTGCGGCACCTCGGCCAGGAAGGCGTCGTCGAACCACACTGTCTCATCATCCGCGATGCCGTAGGCCACCAGCAGCACCACCGCGGAGGCCGCGCCCTCGGGCGCCTGTGCGGCCGCCGTCACCCGGGTCCACCGTCCGGCCGTCTGCGCCTCTGCTCGAACCTGCGCTCCGGCCGCGTGCCAGGCGCCCTGAGCGTCATTCCACCGGATCTCGAAGGTGGTGCGGCGAGGCGGGTCGATGTCGCGGGCTTTGATGTGCGCCCAGCCCACGTAGTGCCTCCCCGGCGTGACCGGCACGCGAGCGATGTAGCACATGCACTCCCCGCCGGTGAGCGCTGCGGAGCGGTCCCCGGAGCGCACGGTCTCAGTATCCCGCCAGATGCGGCCGCTCCCGGGCGACTCCCGCCACACCGACCAGCCGGGCGGGGCGTCCGCGGCCTCCCACTCCGGGCCCTGGGGGTTGTCGCCCTGACCGGTCTCCTCGAAGCCGGGGTTCTGGAGCAGATTGGGCAGGTCGTCGAAGTCGCCCCGCTTCGCCCGCAGGGTCAGGACGAGAGTTGAGCGGGGATCTCGCTGCGCCAGCTCGTCGATAAGGCCGTCGAGGGTCGGCCCGTCGCCGCGACCACCCAGCGCAGCGGCGGCCTTGAGCATCGCGCCCTCGACCATCGAGCGCCACTCAGACTGCACCCGGGCGCGGCCGGCATGCGTGTCGTACCAGGATGTGCTCAGATCGTCCTCGAGGACGCTGTAGTGGAAGAGGCGGTCGCGGTTGCGCGAGATGCGAGTGAGCGTGGCCAGGTCCCTCGCCATGCTCCCCGGATCGGTCGCGGCCCGCAGCCGCCTGGCGGTGAGCCAGCCCCGGATGAACAGCGCCGGGTAGCGGAAGCACTTGCGCACATAGGCGACGCGCTCGGCGACGACGCCCTGGGGGGCGCGGCGCGCCGCCTCCAGCAGATGGTGCTCGAGGGCGGCGAGGCCGTCCAGGGAGTAGATGTCACACTGCTGGGCCGCACTGCCGATCCCGGCGAACCACCGGCCCTCCCGCGGCGTCATCCAGATTCGCTCCAGGTCCTCGTAGAAGGCCCTCATCGGCGGCGCGGCAGGGCCGTAGAGCTTCTCGAAGAACTCGTCCAGGAGCTGGTCCTCGTCGAGCGAGACGTCCCACATCATGCGGGCCTGCACGTAGATCATGGGGCCGTAGTTCGACCAGTAGGGGTAGGCCTCGGTGTGCATGGCCACCAGGCCGATGCGAGCGGAGTGGCGGAGGTCGTCGGCCAGCAGGTGAGGGTAATACCTGGGCGCGATGGCGCCCAGACCGCTGTAGTCGTACTTGCCCATCTGCCGGCACTTGGCCAGCCACTGCCGCCAGAAGTCGTAGTCCTGCCGGCGGTAGCTGGGGTCGAAGTACTGCGACGTGTCCTGCGTGATGTTGACGAAGACGTTCGGCTCCAGCCTGGCGATGGTCTTGGGGGGCGGCTCGACGCCCGCGTAGGCGAAGCAGCCGATGAACTTGTCGGGGTGCGTCTCCCGCACACCCCGAGCCACTGCGTTGACGAAGGTGTAGTAGCGGTCGGAGTGGCACTGCCGCCCTCGGAATTCGTGCGGCACGTCCAGAGCCGTGCACAGCTCGCACTCGCACCACCGGTCGTTATCGTTGATGCTCACCGAGTACGAGTGGGCGGCCGGGTGCTCGTCGAAGTAGCGGCGTATCTGCTGGATCGCGATCTCGATGGTGCGCGGATTGCCCGTGCACGGCTGCCACCCCGGCTGCCGGTCGCTGGTGGGCCGGACGCGCTCGCCGTTGATGATGGGGTAGATCTCCGGATCGGTCTCCGCGAACTTCGAGGGCGGGAAGAGGCCATACAGCCAGTGGCTGAAGCCGGCGGCGAAGGGCACCTCCCACGACCGCACCGACAGTCGCAGGTGCCGCCGCCAGGCCTCCTGATAGTTGCCATCCAGGCCGCTGAAAAGGCGGCAGTCGAAGGTGGGCTGCTCGAGCTCATCGCACTCCGCCACCCGGATGGTGCTAGTCTCGGGCAGCACCTCGAACAGCTCCGAGGGCATGAACCAGCGGACGCCGAGATGGTCCTGCAGGAAGCCGCAGACGCCGTTCATGGTGCCCGCGGGCGTGCGGCCGGCGATGGCCAGAACCTCCCCTCGGGCCCTGATCCGGTAGCCGTCATAAGACAGGCCCGCGATCTCGTCCGTCGTGAAGGCGCCCTCGGCGGCAGCGCCGACGAGCGCGCGCGGGCCCTGACCCGGCGCGGCCTCGACAACAGGGACACCAGCGCCCGTGATCCGCTCCAGGACATCCGCCAGCTCCTCGGCGGCGGGCCGGTCCGCGTCCGCCACGGCCACGATCACGCCCTGCGGCCGGCCATCCTCCACCAGGGTCACAGAGGCCTCAGCGGCACCCGCCGCACCGAGGCCGGCTGCCATCGCCAGGAAGAGCGCGTGAGCTCTCGTCATTTCGCTCCCTCCACAACACCGTGCGCTTCGGGTCCGCCGCCCGTCGCTCCGCCAGATCGGCAAGCAGGATCGGACGGCTGCAGCAGCGCCTCCTTCGAGCCGCCAGCCCCGACATCCTCCGCGCGTTCGGGGCCATCACTCAGGAGAACACGCTGCTGCCGGGGACGCCGCGAGGTCCGCACACGTCGCTCAGCGAACCGCATCGCGAGGCGCGCCGATCGTCGCTCGCGCGCTTCACATCGCCGTCGCAAGCAGCTATCGGGGAGGGCTCGAGGTGAACTCAACACTCGCTGATCTGCTCCGGGCTGAGATGCAGCGGACGCGACCCGACTTCGTGGCCTACGTGCCCCGGCACTACGATGGCTCCACAGGCGACAGCCTCAACGAGCACTTCCTTGTCTTCGACGGTCCGGACGGGTCACTGATGGCGGTGTGGACGCAGGCCGGCATCGCGGTGGACCGTTCGGGCGGCCGACAGCACAACCGGGCGGTCTTCTCGCGGTCTCGCGATGAGGGCGTGACCTGGGCTCCCCCGCGGCGGCTTGCCGGGCCCGGCGCGAGCGGCGCCGGGGAGGGCGCGGCGGCCTGGGCCTTCCCTATGGTCGCCCCCTCCGGACGCGTCTATGTGGTCTACAGCCGCCACACCGGCGCCTCCGGCTGGATCGAGATGCACACAGGAGTCATGGAGTGCGTCTACAGCGACGATCGTGGCCAGAGCTGGTCGCTTCCGCAGAGGGTGCCCTTCCCCCGGAGCCCCTACGATGACCCCGACCAGCGTATCCCGCCCGAGTGGATTGTCTGGCAGAGGCCGATGCGGGATCTGGAGGGGGGCCGCCTGGTGGGCTACACGCGATGGGTCAGCAAGCCGGTGGCGGCGCTGAAGGACGTGCGGGGATGGACCGAGATTGAATCCGTATGCGAGTTCATGCGTTTCACGAACGTGGACGCGACGCCCGAGCCGGCTGATCTTGAGCTGGAGTTCGGCGCTTGGGGGGAGGAGGCCCTGCGGGTTCCGCACTACCGACACCCCCTGCTGAGCATCGCGCAGGAGCCGAGCCTGGTGCGACTGCCCGACGACCGGCTGCTGTGCGTGATGCGCACCTGCACGGGGTACATCTGGTGGAGCCAGTCGTGCGATGACGGGCGCACGTGGTGTAGCCCGCGGCCGCTGCTCGACCGCGACTTCGGCCGCCCTCTGCTCAATCCCGTGGCGCCCGCCCCCATCTACCGGCTCTCGGACGGGCGCTACGCGATCTTCTACAGCAACAACGGGGGCGACATTGGTGGGCCCGGCGCCTCTGATGCCGGCCCAAGACGCCCCTGTCATGTCGCTGTCGGGGAGTTCCGCGAGGGCGCGGACCAGCCCGTGTGGTTCTCGGAGCCCCGAGTGCTCATGGACACCGACGACTACGGCGTGGATGGTGTGAGGAATAGCCCCGAGACGCCTCGGAACAGCGGTCTCAGCCTCTACTCCAGCTTCACGACGCGCCATGGAGCCGACGTGCTCTGGTATCCTGACCGCAAGTTCTTCCTGCTGGGCAAGAGGATCACGCCTCAGCTTCTCGAAGGGCTCCACGTCCCACGGCAGTGAGTACCGCCCGACAGGCGCGGCGAACCGCGAGCGGGATGAGCATGGCCGCCTCTCCGAACATCCTGGTGATACTCACGGATCAGCACAGCCCCCACGTGGCCGGGTTCGCCGGAGACGACGTGGTGCGGACGCGGGCTCTCGACACCCTCGCTGAACGGTCCGTATGCTTTGATGCCGCCTACTGCCAGTCGCCCCTCTGCGTTCCCAGCCGTATGTCCATGCTCGCAGGCCTGTATCCCCACCGGTGCTCTGGGTGGGACAACAGCTCGGTGCTGTCGGCTGAGCACGCCACGCTGCCCGGGTGGCTGTCCCAGCGCGGATATGTCACGGCAGCCGTGGGGAAGATGCACTTCCGGGGTCCGGAGCAGATGCATGGCTTGCAGCATCGCCCCTACGGAGATCTCGTGGAGTCGCGCTTCCCGGCTCAGCAGCCGGACCCGCCGGCGACCGCCGACGGCAGATGGAACCGGCACGAGGTCGGCCGCTTCCCCTTCGCGGGTCCCACGCATATCCCTCAGAGCATGCTGATCGATAGTGTGGTCACTCGGGAGAGCCTGGCGTGGCTGCTGGACCACGCGGCCTCAGAGCCCGCGCGGCCCTGGCTCTTCGTTGCCTCCTACTCCAGACCGCACTTCCCTCTGACCGCGCCCCGGCGCTACATCGACCGGTACGCAGCGGCCGACGTTCACCTGCCGGAACTGCCCGAGGGGTACCCTGAAGATCTCCACCGCCACGATCGCTTCATCGTGGAGGACTTCCGGCTCGCGGCCTTCTCGGACGATGAGCGCCGGCGCGGACTGGCGGCCTACTGCGCCTCTGTGAACTACGTCGATGACTGCATCGGCGACCTGCTCGCCGCGCTGACCTCGGCGGGACTGCTCGACAACACCCTCGTCATCTACACCTCCGATCACGGAGAGATGGGCGGCCAGCACGGCCTGTGGTGGAAGCGAACCTACTACGAGGCGTCCAGCCGCGTCCCCCTGCTGATCTCCGGACCGGGCATCTGTGCGGGCCGCCGCGAGAGCACGCCGGTGGAGCTTGTGGACCTCTTCCCGACGTGCTGCGAGTGGTGCGGTGTCGATCCCCCCGCCGGGCTCGATGGGGAGAGTCTGATGCCACTGCTGACGGGCCGCCCGGATCAACGGCGCAAGCGGTCGGCGCGCTCGGAGCTGTTGGGCGGAAGGCCCGAGACGCGCTTCCGCATGGTCCGCGACGAACGCTGGAAGGCTGTGGATTTCCCAGACGCGCCGCCACGGCTCTTCGACCTGCACTCTGACCCCGGGGAGCGACAGGACTTGGCACAGAGTCCACCCACCGCTGCTGCCTTCGACGATGCTCTGCGCGTCGTGCGGCAGGGAGGGGACTGGGATGCGCTCGAGGCTCGGCGGCGTGCGGATCGACAGCGGATGGGAGAGCATCGACGGATCAGCAACGGGGCTGTGCAGTACCGGCTCCCGGACGGCAGTCTGCTCGAGGCCGACGCCCACCTCTACCCGCCGCCGTAGGGGGAGGCTCGAGCGGCCCAAAGGCACAGCCGGGATCGGTCTGCGCTGCGGGGAGTGAGCCGGTTGATGCAGCCACTCTACAGGTGATCGGTGATGGAGCGTCGCGTCGGGTTACTACGGTCAGCGTGCCCTTCCGCCCTCGTGATCCTCTTCGTCTGCGCCTGCCACGCACCTGCTGACCCCGAGCTGATCGCCGCATGGTATCAGCCCGACCGGACCTTCCCCGAGTTTCGACAGCTCTGGTATGAGTCCTGGATTGAGGGGCCGTCCGGCCTCACCCCGGAGCTCGGGGGAACGGCTCACGTCATCCTCCGCAACGGGGACCAGGGGCCGATGAGGCTGCTGGACGTGTCGGTCAGCGGGCTGAGCTTGCGACGCGCCATCGCCTACTCAGACCAGAAGCTCAAGCGGGGGCTGCATCCGGCGAGCTTCCGCTTCGCTGACCTCAGCGATGATGCACTTGACGCCCTCATCGCCGCGGGACGACCGGTCTGGTGGCGAATGGACCCCGTCAGCGTCGAGCCGGGCGGCGTGGCGGAAGCCATGGTGCGGCTGCGCTCCCATCCCCGATCCACACCACTGAGTGTAGACGTCCAGACCTCAAGTGGAGTCCTCCACGTGCCCGTCGCATCATCTCCACCTCCAGCCCACATCGCCAGCATCGGTATTGCGCGCAGCACGGACACAGCGTGGGTCTACGTGCGGAGCGAGGAGGCGGAGGTGGGCCGCCTCGTCTCGGTGCATGTGGACGGGCGCGACGTGACCTCCCGAAGCAGTGTCTTCCATGACCCGGCACTGCCCGTCGCCCTGGTGGTGGTGCAACTCGAGGAGCCGCTGGCGAGAGGGACGTTCCACTGCTTCACGGTAACGACCGACGACCGGAGCACTGCGGCGGCCGGGCTGCGCGTCTTCCCCACGGAGCTGGCCTACGGTGTCTGGGGCTCGCAGCCCGGCAAGGCGAGCGAGGCTGAGCGGGCGCGGGCCTACCTGCACGAGATCGCCGCACACAACATCAACGTGCAGATGCCCATGGTCGGCTCAGCGGCCGTGAGGGAGTTCCTCAAGACCGATCAGGGACAGGAGCAGATGCAGTCCCTCGGCATCCGCAGGATGATCAGCGATCCCGGGAAGGGGAACACCCGCGACCCGTACGCCTACTTCCTGGTGGATGAGCCCGACTGCGGCGACTGGCGGGTGAGGGGCCTTCCCGCCGACGAGCTCGTCGGCAGCCTGGCACAGTCGCTGGTGGATCGGAGCGCGACATTCCGCGACAGCGACCCCGTCACGCCGCACGTGATCAATGTCGATCTCACCTTCAAGCCTGAGAACTGGTACACCTACGGCCAACTTCCCGACATACTCGCCGCCGATCCCTACTACCAGCCACGGCTGCGCGATGCCTACTGGGAGCACCCCGGGCGCCTGCGGCTGTTCACGCGAGCCACGTGGGTGGAGGCCATCGCCCGCATCTGTCACCGGGCCTGCATGCCCAGGCCGCTGCACATCATCCTCTACGCGGTGTCCCATCGTCGTCGAACTCCGGGTCGAAGTCCGTGGCCGAATACATGTCCTGGTTGTGCCCCTTGGGCGTGGGCGGCATCACGAAGTCCTCGATCTCGTCTTGGTTCAGCCGCTGGCGGTT
>JAYENL010000148.1:0-1713 GCA_034722055.1 Armatimonadota bacterium | reverse complement strand
TTCTCGACTCGTTGCGCTCGCTCGAAATGGCAGCGCCAGCCTGTAGGCCGCGGCGCGCCGCGGCCTATTCATGAAAGGCTGCCCGTTGTCAAGTGGC
This sequence comes from Armatimonadota bacterium, assembly GCA_034722055.1. Taxonomy (GTDB): domain Bacteria; phylum Armatimonadota; class Zipacnadia; order Zipacnadales; family UBA5352; genus JAYENL01. The sequence continues at coordinate 1,616 of JAYENL010000148.1, read as the reverse complement.
CGTTTTGACGGCGCCTCCGGCGTTCGGACCATCACGCGGCGCGCACCGGTCCATGACCCCCGTGGCCCGCTGCCCCGGACCGGCGTGCGGCCGGTCGGTCGTTTCCCTGGTGCCCGTCGTGCTCGGGTGCGTGCCAGGCGGTACCGTGCGTCTCTGACGATTCGTCCGTGCACCGGAGGAGGGCTCTCGTCGGCCCACCTATTCATTTGTGCGGCATCCGTCCGTGCCTGCCGCCCCGGCCCGAGGGGCCGCAGCGGCCACACGATCTCGTCCGGTGCGGGCGGCCCAATTACAGAGAGGTCTCACGCGGACGGCTTCGCCGCGTGGACCAAGGCCGCGGAGGGCTGGCCCGTTCCCGGACGAGATGTCGACCGCCGCCGACGTCGCCGGCCCTTCGGCCGACCCGGACGCGGCGGCGGGTCCTCGCAGTAATCCACCTCGCGAGACCACACCACGTACACCACCTTCACCAGTTCCCGCGCCACCTTGATGTAGCCCCGGTTCTTGTCCCGCTTGCCGCCGTCGGTGAGCCGGTCCCACAGCGCCCGCCACCGGCCGCCGTGTCGCACCGCCCCGTGGGCCGCCTCGATGAACGCCCACTTCAGCACCCGGTTCCCCCGGCGGCCGAGGCGACGCCCCTTCGGCTTCGCGCCGGGCCGGGGCTCGCCCGTGTCGGCCGCCTTCGGCGCCAGGCAGGCGTAGGAGGCCAGGTGCTTGTGGCTGCGGAACCGCTCGATCTCGCCGATCTCCGCCTGGAGCGTGTGCGCCAGAATCAGCCCGATCCCCGGAATGCCGTCCAGTCGACGCGTCACCGGGTCCCGCGCCAGCATCCCCTTCAGGCACCGGGCCACCGTCGCCAGTTCCGCCCGCAGGTGATCGAGCAGCCGCAGCAGACCCCGCAGGGTCGCCAACGCCCCCGACGGCAACTCCCCGCCCGCGTGACGGCCGTCGGCCGCCAACACGTGCAGAAACCGCCGGCCCTCGCCGCCGAACAGACGCGCCATCGGATAGAACACCCCGTGCCGATGACACAGGGCGTGGATCCGGTTCTTCGTCTCCGTCTGCACCCGCACCAGGTCCGAGCGGTACCGCATCCACTCCCGGCGGTCCCGCACCGCCGGCGGCGCCCGCCAGACCTCCCACCAGGGCGTCGGCTCCAGCGGCAACTGGGCCAGCAGGTCCGCGTCCTTCTGGTTCGTCTTCACCCCGCCCCGCGCCTGACGCATCTGCTCCACCTTCAGACAGTTCGACAGATGCACGTCAATCCCCGCCGCCTCCAACTCGTCGCTCAGCCAGCCCCACCCGAACGAGGCCTCCATCACCACCGGCACGTCCTGCGGCCATTCGGCAATCTGCTGACGCAACACCTCCCGGTCGGCGTGCGCCAACCGCTCACGCTCGACCCGACGCCCCGACGCGTCGCACCAACTCACGCTGCTGAAGTTGTAGTGGACGTCCATCCCGCCGCACGCTATCCTCTGGGCTCGATGCATGGCTGTCTCCTTCCTGGCCCTTGGTTCCTTACACCCAAGAGCGTACAGGTTCGGGGACAGCCTTTCATGGGATTACTCGTTCGCCTTGGCTTTGTCGCCTTTCTTCGGCACGAACACCCGGAC
>JAYENL010000147.1:0-1724 GCA_034722055.1 Armatimonadota bacterium | reverse complement strand
GCGGCAGCGTCCGCCAGAAGCTGGGATGTGAAGCCGCTCCGACGCCCGCTTGTCAGTACCGCGAGGACCGTGGCCATAGTCTGCTCACCCAACTGTGTGCTTCCCTCAGGCCGGCGTGCTTCCTCCCTCATGCGGCTGCGTATCAAAGGGCAGGGCTCACGGGCAGGTTCCGCGGCGCCGGTGCAGGTTGCCCGCCCGGTCGTCAGGAGGGGCGGGCTTCCCTGCCCGCCCGGCTGTCCGGAGCGGCGGTGTCTTCAAGACGCTACAAGCTGCCAGTCGCAAGCCTCAAGCTGAGAACCAACGACTGTGCCAGAGCCGAGCCGCCGGCCGTTCGTCGTCGGCCGTTGCCGTTGTGGCCCCGGCGCCCTGGAGACCTCCGGTCTCACGGGGGCGGGCCGAAGGCCCGCTGTCGTCGCCGTGGCGGTGGTCGGCGCTCTTACTGCTGTGGCGTGGAGGCAAGGAGGTCCGCGGGTACCGGGAGGCCAATGGACTCGGCAGTGAATCCGAGCCACAGGAGGCTGATAGCATGAACTACGCGATGGCAGCAGCTGCGTCTCGTCTGTTGCTGGCGGTGGGCGCTTCGGCTCTGATGGCGAGCGCACTCCCGGCGCAGGAGGTCGGCGGCGAGGGCGAGCTCTCGCTGGAGGAGCTGCGCCAGATGCGGCGCGAGATAGCGCACAGCCCGCGCGGGATCATCGCGAACAACGATGGCTGCGATGTGCTCTACTTCCCCGGCGATGTGGAGGTCACCGTCGAGAACTTCCTCGACCAGCGCACGACGGCACTGGCCGGCACGCACGTGGGCGCGATCGCCTTCTGCCCCACCAGCTCCGGCTTCAGCTTCTTCACGCACGATACGAAGGTCGGCACGGTCCTGACGCGCCACCCCGGCGACTACGGCATCCTGCCTGACTCGCAGAATATCGCCCAGGACCTGATTGATCTGGGCAGCGACTGCCTGCAGAGCGTGGTGGACTTCGGCCACGCCAACGACATGGAAGTCTTCTTCTCGATGCGCATGAACGACACCCACGACAACGCCCACAGGCCCGACAAGCCCTACCTGCTTTACCCGCCGCTGAAGGAGGAGCATCCTGAGTGGCTGGTCGGCAACTGGGAGGACCGGACACCCTACGGGCGGTGGAGCTCGGTGGACTACGCCCGGCCCGAGATCCGCGATCTGGCCTTCGGCTTCATCGAGGAGGTCTGCCGGAACTACGACGTGGACGGCGTGGAGCTGGACTTCTTCCGGCACCTGTGCTACTTCGCCAGCGTCGCCAACGGCGGCACGGCGAGCCAACAGGAGCGCGACATGATGACCGACCTCCTCCGCCGGGTCCGCGCCATGACCGAGGAGGTCGGCAGGCAGCGCGGGAGGCCGATCCTGGTCTCCGTGCGCGTGGCCGACTCCGTGGGCTTCGACCGCGACATGGGCCTCGACATCGAGCGCTGGCTCGAGGAGGACCTGGTGGACATCCTCATCACCACCTGCTACTTCCGCCTCAACCCCTGGGAGTACAGCGTGGAGCTGGGCCACAGGTATGACGTGGCGGTCTATCCCTGTCTGAGCGACTCCCGGGTACGGGGCGAGACGCGCTTTCACAGGCGCTCGGTGGAGAGCTATCGAGGCCGGGCCATGAACGCCTGGACGGCGGGCGCCGACGGCATCCACCTCTTCAACTTCTTCAACCCGGACTCGCCCGTCTTCCGGGAGGTGGGGGATG
>JAYENL010000146.1:0-9322 GCA_034722055.1 Armatimonadota bacterium | reverse complement strand
CGCCGGCGGAGTTCGAGCCACTAGGGGGCGAGACATACCCGGAGATGCTGGAGGAGCAGCTCCGGGCACTGGAGGCCGACGAGCAGATGCAGCGCTTCACGCAGTCGCGGCAGCGGTTGGCGTCCGACCGCTACCGGCCGCTGTATCACTTCTCCGCGCCCGAGAACCGGCTCAATGACCCCAACGGCCTGTGCCAGTGGCGGGGCAGGTACCATATGTTCTACCAGTTCTGGCCCGCCGGGGCCGACCGCGTGCACTGGGGCCACACGGTCAGCGATGACCTGATGCACTGGGAGGACCTGCCTGTCGCCCTCTACCCCACCACCGAGCGGGACTGCTACAGCGGCCAGACGGTCGTGGAGTCCGGTCGGGTGATCGCCATCTACCACGGCACCGGGTCCGGCAACGCCATCGCTACGGCGGGCGACCCGCTGCTGCTGAACTGGGAGAAGCACCCGGGCAACCCCGTCATCCCCATCACCCCCGACGGCGAGCCCTATCGGGTGTTCGACCCCTGCATCTGGAAGGAGGAGGACGGCTACTACTGCCTCTCGGGGACCTACGCGGACGGGGACGGCAGGAGGAACTGCCGGAACGTTGACCACCTCTTCCGCTCCCAGGACCTGGAGGACTGGGAGTGGCTCGGACCGCTGATTGAGGATGGCTTCCACACCGAGCCGGGGGAGGACGGCGCGGTGCCGAACTTCTGGCCCATCGGCAACGACAAGCATATGCTGCTGTTCTTCAGCCACAAGCGCGCGGCGCAGTACTACGTGGGGCAGTACGACCGCCAGGCCCACCGGCTCATCCCCGACTACCACGGGCGCATGAACTACGGCCCGCTGGTGCCCGGCTGCCTGCACGCTCCGTCCGCCACCATCGACGACAGCGGGCGGTTCCTGGCCATCTTCAACCTCCACGAGGGCAGGGCGGGAGGCGACTGGAGCGGCATGATGACGCTGCCGCGGCACCTGTGGCTGGACGGCGATAACGCCCTGCGCATCGAGCCGGTGCCGGAGCTGGAGTCGCTGCGAGGAGAGGACACGCGCGTTGGCGCCACCGAGATCCCGGCCAACGAGGAAGTCGCGCTGGACGGGATCGAGGGCAGGGCGATGGAGATAGCGGCCACGATCGAGCCCGGCTCGGCGCGCGAGGTGGGGCTGAACGTCCTGCGCTCTCCTGACGGAGAGGAGCAGACCACCGTCACGCTCTACCGCGGCGTGAGCTTCCGCGACGCCGGCAACTGCCTGCTGGGGATCGACATCTCCCGCGCCTCAGTGGGCCCGGGGGTGCAGTCGCGTCCCCCGGAGGTGGGTCCGCTGCGCCTCGAGGAAGATGAGCCGCTGGAGCTGCGTATCTTCCTGGACCGGAGCTGCATCGAGGTGTTCGCCAATGGGAGGCAGTGCCTGACCCTCCGCGTCTATCCCGACCGCGAGGACAGCAGGGGCGTCTCCGTGTTCGCGCGCGGGGGCTCGGCGCTACTCTCGTCGCTGGAGACCTGGCAGATGCAGAGCATCTGGCCAGAGCTGAGCCGCTTCGAGGGGCGATAGCCGCTCCGGTGCGGGCGCTCAGCCGTCGATTCAGCCCTCGAAGACCGGCTGGAGCTCCACGAAGCTGAACATGGTCTCCTGGCCGATGGGCCCGCCCGGCTCGGTCTCGCTCTGCCAGTCGGTCAGCGTCAGCCGGGCGGTGGGGCGTGTGGCGCGGAACTGCAGGTAGTGATAGGTCATGTAGAAGGGATGCTCGCGGGTGAAGGGCTGCGGGCCGCGGGCGCTTATGAACGGGTGCGAGAAGGCCCCGTCCTGCACGTCGGCGCCGTCCACCGCGACGGCTACGGCGCAAGGCGCATCGCGGGACTCGCCGGCCAGCAGGTCCTGATGGTCGGCGGTGATGACCTTCAGCGAGTACAGCCGGCCCGCCTCGAGCCCCGTAATCGGCTGACTGACGGCGTTCGGCGCATCGGGGCTTCGCGTCATGACGAGGAAGGTCTCCCCGATACTCGCCCACGGATATCGGCCCTGCAGCGTCCCGTAGCCGGCGAACTCGCCCGCGGTGATGCTCCCCTCCTCCGCCGGGCTCACCTCCCAGTGCTGCGTGCCCTGCTCGAAGTCGGGGTTGAGCACGTGGCTGAGCTCGTAGGGGTCACGCAGCAGCGGCTCGGTGTGCCCCTCGATGCAGTAGTGTCGCAGCAGGGCGCCCATGCAGTTGAGGATCTCCTCGTTCACGTAGTTGGCGCGGTAGGGCTGCACGCCCCACAGGCCGAACCAGGCCGGGTCGGTGGCCAGCACCTGCATCTGCATCTGCAGATGCACGCGGAAGTCGGCGTTCGGGCAGCGGTTGGTGGTGCAGTAGGGCAGGTAGGCGTACATGATGGTCATGATGGCCCGCCGGAGGCAGCCCGGATACGCGGCATCCCACGCCTCGGCATCGCCGACCAGCAGTGCCTCGATCTGCTCGCGGTCCTCCTGCTCGGTGGGCAGCTCGCCGATGTAGCGCTCGATCGAGAACGGCCATCCGGCCGCCAGCGTGGTCTTCATGAACAGCTCGGCCACATCGGCCCCGTACATCCGGACCACGAACGGTATCCACATGCGGCCGGCGAACTCGGGGTCCTCGGAGAGCATCGCCGCCGAGCGCACCGTCGCGATCAGCTTCTCATCGCCAAAGCTCGGCCCGTACTCATCGACCTGCATCCCCGACAGCCGCTCGGTGCCCCAGCCGGGGGTGCTGCGCCAGTATGCCAGCATCTCCTCGGCGTCCGGCAAGCCCTCACCGCGCAGGCCGGGAGCGGTGCGGTTCATGATCCAGCTCCGGCCCATGCCCACCCACTCGGCGGCCTCCGGGAGGTCCGCCTGGTGGCTCTCGATCATGTTGCAGTTGGGCAGCGTCCACTCGCTGAGGCGCTCCCAGGTGTGTCTACCGAAGGGCGTGATGCGCGGCCCGGTGGGGTAGACGTTGTGGACCAGCGCCGGGATGGCCCGGACGATGACCTGCTCGGCGTCGCCCCTGACGCGGAGCGTGTGCCTGCCCGCGGGCAGCAGCCGCATGGCCTCCACCGGCCCATCGCCGCGCCAGCGCGCCATCGGCCGCTGCTCGTCATCCAGGGTCAGCGTGGCCCTCCCCTGCAGCCGGAAGAAGCACCAGCCGTCGCGAGGGTTCATGAACTCCAGCACGCGCTGGGCCAGCAGCCCGCGGTCCGCGGCGTTCATCAGCTCGCTGCACAGGTTGTTCAGCACCTCAATGCGCTGCGGGCCGCCCGGCAGCACCGTCGCCAGGCCGTCGGTGGCAGTTAGCTCGCGACCATCCCCCGTGAGGAGCGCCGCCCGCACGTCATACGCGCCCCAGTCCAGACCGTCGGCGTCGAATACCAGGTGCGTCTCCGGCTCCGGCGCCTGGACGGTTCGGCGCGCCACCACCTCGCCGGTGGCTCGGGACGCGAGCGAGACCGCCAGCGTCCCGGCCTCCCGCACGGCCTCCGCGACCTGCAGTTGCACGCGCATCATGACCCGAGCGGTCTTTCCCGGCGGCATCTCGCGCCGCCAGGGATTCTCCACCTGCAGCCGGATGGGCTCCAGATACACCGGCGCGCCGACATCGGACACCTGGGTGTCCTCAAAGTCATCGTGCTCGACGGTCACCGTCACGCCGGCGGCCTCCCGCTCACGGATGAGGTAGAGATCGCTGCGGGAGCGGAAGAGCGGCTCCAGCTCCGCGCGCCCGAGGGGGACCTCGACCTGCCCCATCGGTTCGAGGTCAACCTTCTGCAGGTCCGCAGGGCCCTCCACTCGGACCCGCACCGGCTCGTCAGTCCAGTTGCGCAGCGTCGAGACCATCTGCGCCGCCGGCGCGCCATCGGCAGCGGTCATGACCGTCCGCGAGCGGCCGATCTGGACCGTCGCCTCGCTCTCGAAGGCGGCTCGGACCTCGGCGGCGGACAGCGCGCGGTCGTAGAGGCGAATGTCGTCGAGGTCTCCCTTGAAGCAGCCGCCCGCCCACTGCCCGGACATCCTGCCGGGGGTGGGGGCCCTGCTGATGGGCAACGGCATGCGCATGCCGGCGACGGGCTCGCCGTCCACGAACATGGTGATCTGGCGCGCGCCGGAGTCCGCGACCACCGCCAGGTGCTTCCAGGAGCCGTCGAGCAGGTCGGCGTCCGCGCGCAGGATGGCGTTGCGGGTGCCGTCGGCCCACTCGAACATGATGACGTCGTAGGAGCTGATGCGCAGGTTGAGGTTGCGCTCCACGCCCGCCCCGCTGTCACCGAAGATGAGGCGATTGGTGTCGGAGGCCTCCGACGCCCGGGTCTTGACCCACACCATGAGCGTCAGGTCGCCCTCCAGGTTCATGGAGTCCACGTCCGCGTAGGTGACGATGTCATCCACCCCGTCGAAGCGCAGCGCATGACCCCGCGGCGAGCGTACCCACTGAGGCCCATTCAGCGTGGCGCGGTGCCCGTTGCCGGTCAGGTCGCGCGCCACGTCGCCGCCACCCTCATCGAAGCTCCAGTGAGCCACCAGTCTCTCGTTCGCAGGCGCGGGCGCGCCAGTCATCGACGTCAATGCCAGCAGCAGGGGCAGGAGCAGTGCCTGGCTCATCCAGCGCATGATTCTCATCCTCGCTCACGCAGTCCCATACCGATCGCCAAGGCGGGTTGTATGCCCGGTTCGCCCCCGGTCGCGCCAGCCCTGCACCGCCAGGGACGCGAATCAATGTGATGCGCTGGGCTTGGCCTGAGCGGGCTGCACATCTCAGGTCAAGGGTTGCGCCGGGATTGGGTACCTGCCTCTGCAGATTCTGATCGGGAGGCCGACAGAAGGAAGCTCGCCCGTGATGTCGAAGAGTAATCCTGATGGTTCAATAGCAAGTATCAGCTCAGGAAAGGTGACGGGCAATGGCTCGTCGTGGCTTCACGCTCATAGAACTGCTCGTGGTGGTGGCGATCATCGCCGTCCTGGCGGCCATGCTCTTCCCGGTGTTCTCCAGAGCCCGCGAACAGGCGCGGCGCGCCACCTGTGCCTCGAACCTGCGCCAGCTCGGTCTGGCGTGCAAGATGTACTCTCAGGACCACGATGAGTGGCTGCCCTGCGACTACTACGCCTGCAACAGCAGCACCACACACGCCCGCCTGGTGAGGCAGGTCGAGCCCTACATCGGGAACACGCAGATCCTCTACTGCCCTTCCAGCCCCAAGATAGCACAATGGATGCCGGACTTCGTGCCCACGGAGGCCAATCGCCAGGCCGGTAACATCGGCTATTACTGCTTCAGCTTCGACCGCGTCCCCAGCACCGTGGTTCCCGGCAAACCCGACTACAGCACCTGGATCTCCTGGGCCTTCCTGAAAAAGCATGGAGGGGACAGGCCGCGGATGATGAACGAGATGTGGGACACCGACTGCTGGCTGTGGTCCGACGCCTGGTGCAAGCTGACGCGCTCCAAGCACGGGGTGACGCTGCACGGCTCGCACCGCTGCTCGATCAATATCTGCTACCTGGATGGGCACGTGAAGTTCCAACCGTCTCCGGCCAAGCTCGTGTTCAAGTAGGTCCCGCGCCCACGCTGTCGCCCGGCCGGGGCAAGGAGGAGACCGCCGATGCGCTCGACACGGCGCGCGCCGCTCTTGCTCGTGGCAATCGCCTCCGCCGCGCTGATTGCGACCGTCGGCTGGGCTCAGGACTGGCCCACCTGGCGACATGATTCGTCTCGCAGCGGCATCACCGACGCCCATCTGGACACGCCGCTTTCGCTGCGGTGGACCTACGTGCCCCGCCATGCCCCGAGGCCGGCCTGGCCGGAGCCGGGCCGTGAGCTCAACCGCATGGCCTTTGACTACGCTCCGCAGGTGGCGGTCGCTGACGGGCTGGTGTTCTTCGGCTCGACCGCCGACCACCAGGTCTACGCCCTGGACCTGGCGACGGGCGAGCCGCGCTGGAGCTTCTTTACGGGCGGGCCGGTGCGATTCTCGCCCGTGGTGAGCGATGGGCGCGTCTACGTGGCATCCGACGATGGCTTTCTGTACTGCCTCGCCGCCGCGGACGGCTCCCTGCAGTGGCGCTTCTACGGCGGTCCCTCCCGCGAGATGGTGATGGGCAACGAGCAGCTCATCTCCCGGCACCCCCTCCGCTCGGGCGTGGTGGTGGAGGACGGGGTGGCTTACTTCACTGCCGGGATGTGGCCCAGCGACGGCGTCCTCGTCTACGCCCTGGATGCCGCCGACGGCTCGGTGCTGTGGCGCAACGACACCAGCGGCCGGCTCTACCTGCGGCACCCTCATCCGCCGTCGATGGCCATGAGCGGCGTGGCGCCACAGGGCTACCTGGTGGTCGATGACGATCAGCTCTTCGTCCCCACCGGCCGGAACGTCCCGGCCGCATTCGACCGCGAGATCGGGCAGTTGCAGTACTACCATCCGGGGCCGCGGCGCTGGGCGGATCGCTGGGGCGGGACCTGGGTCTTCACCGCCTCCGACATGGTCTTCTGCTGGCGCTCCAGGCCGGGCCCGGACATCGACGTGGAGATGGGCGAGCACGAGCCCTGGCCCAAGGACGGCATGGCCGGAATGAAGGCTGAGACCGGTGAGATCGTCTGGGAGTTCATCGGCAAGTTGCACGCGGTGCTGCGGGATAGCACGCTCTACGCCTTGGGCGGCGGCAGCATCAGCGCCCACGACTTCCAGGCCCTGCTGTCCGGTGAGGAGCCGGAGAAGTGCCGCAAGTGGCAGACGGAGCACGGCCGCGCCTACTCCCTCATCATGGCGGATGACACGCTCGTGGCGGGCGGTCGAGACGAGGTTACGGCGGTCGCGGCCGCGGACGGCCGGCTGCTGTGGCATGGAGAGGTCGAGGGGCAGGTCTGGGGGCTGGCGGCAGCCGATGGAGCGCTCGTGGCGAGCCTGGACGACGGTCGAGTGCTCTGTTACGCACCTCAGGCCGAGACGGCGGGCGAGCCGGCGAGCATCGAGCCGGAGCCTGCCACGACATCGGACGCATACGCCGCAGGTGGCGATGCCGGCGAGCGAGCTCAGCGGATTCTGGACCGAACCGGGATCACGGAGGGCTACTGCGTGCAGCTCGGCGCCGACGCCGCGTTGGCCTACGAGCTGGCGCAGGGGTCGGACCTGCGCATCTGGTGCATCGAGGCCGACCCGGAGCGGGCGGCCTTGGCCCGGCAGGCGCTGGAGGCCGCTGGCCTCTACGGCGTGCGCGTGACCGTGCACGAGGGCTCGCTCGGGGACCTGGGCTATCCGCAGTATCTGGCTGATCTGGTGATTGTGGGCCAGGGAATCGCCGGCGAGTCCCCGACCGTTCATCGGCTGCTCAAGCCCGGCGGCGGCGTGGCCTGCCTGGCAACGTCCGGCGCGGTGCTGGTGAGACGGCCGCCGCTTGAGGGCGCCGGGGAGTGGACGCATCAGTACGCGAACGCGGCCCGGACCGGCGCCAGTGATGACAGCGCAATACGGCTGCCGGTGCGGATGCAGTGGTTCGGCAAGCCGGGGCCGGCCATGATGGTGACGAGGCACTGGCGCGGGCCGGCGCCGCTGTGTGTGGATGGCAGGCTCTTCGTGATCGGCCAGTTCCGGATCACGGCGGTGGACGCCTACAACGGCCGCGAGCTGTGGGTGCGGGACCTGCCGACGGCCGGCCGCTTCCCGGTATCCACCGAGGGCGGCAACGCGGCTGCCGACGAAGCCGCGGTCTACGTCGCCGTCGAGGACCACTGCCTGCGCCTGGACATGGCGACGGGCGAGACCGTGACGACCTATGAGATGCCCGGCGGGGAGGGCGATGAGGCTCTCTGGGACTACATTGGCCTGGACCACGACCTGCTGCTGGGCACCTCGGACGGCGGCCTGCTCTTCGCGCTGGACAAGGAGACCGGCCAGCCGCGCTGGACCTACGAGGCCCAGTTCGGCGTGCATCACGACTCGGTGGCGGTCGGCGAGGGTGCGGTGTTCGTCATCGATTCCCCCTCGTCAGGGGAGCTCGATAAGCTGAGACGGCGCGGCGAGCCCACTCGGGGCCTCTCCAAGCTGGTCAGACTCGACGCTCAGTCGGGAGAGGTAGTATGGACGACGCCGTCCATCCTGCCGCGGCGCGACCTGCGGCTGAGCCGGGGCGTTCTGCTGGCGACAGGTGGCGGCCGCATGAGCGCCTACAGCGCCGAGACCGGAAACATCCTCTCGTGGGGCGACGTCGCCATGCAGCGGTTCCCGGTGGTGGTGGGCAACACCATCTACGGCCAGCCGCACGCCTACGATCTGACCACGGGCGAGCGGCTCGACCGCGTGCACCCGCTGACCGGCGAGATGGTCCCCTGGAGCATGCACCGCTCCTACGGATGCGGCTCGGTCTCCGGGGCGCCGAACCTGCTGGCCTTCCGCTCCAGCACGCTGGGCTTCTATGACCTCACCGACGACAGCGGAATCCACAACTACGGCGCCATCCGGGCGGGCTGCTACGTGAATGCCATCATGGCGGCGGGCCTGGTTCTGATGCCGCCGGGGGACGCCGGCTGCACCTGCTCCTACAACTTCCAGACGACCGTGGCCCTTGCGCCGACCCAGCGGCAGGAGGAGTGGGCGGTCTTCGCCACGGGCGGCGAGACCACACCCGTCCGGCACGCGCACCTGAACCTGGGCGCGCCGGGCGACAGGCGCGACGAGGACGGGCGGCTGTGGCTCGGGGTACCCAGGCCGGCGGGGCTGGCGGTGCCGCTGGAGGTGAAGCTGGCCGAGGATGGCGGCTATTACCACCACAATGCCGACCAGGTCGAGATCGCCGCCACCGACCGGCCTTGGATCTACGCGACTGGAGTGGAGGGCGTCGAGACCCTGACGCTCACCCTGGAGCGTGAGGAGCCCGCCACCTATCATGTCCGCCTGCACTTCGCGGAGCCGAGCGGGGCGGGAGCCGGTGAGCGGGTGTTCGACGTGCGTGTCGGTCAGCAGACGGTGCTGGCCGGCGTGGATGTGGCGGCCGAGGCCGGTGGCGGCATGGCTGCACTGGTCCGAGAGTTCGATGTGGAGGCCAGGCACGCCATGAGCATCGAGTTCGTGCGACGGGCCTCCCAGACCCAGCCGCCGATCCTGAGCGCGATTGAGGTGGAGGAGCAATGATGGGATGGGCGAGGCGGAGCTGCCTGGTGGTGTCACTGGCGCTGGTCGCTCCCGTGGCGAGCGCCTGCACCACGCCGGTCTACCAGTTCGCCATGAACAACTGGCAACGCAGCGGCTACCATGTGCGCTACTTCCATAGCGCCGCGGATGGCGACGCCGACGCCGAGGCGAACGCCCTGCTGCGCGCGGCCTCGCGGGAGGGCGGGG
>JAYENL010000145.1:0-9327 GCA_034722055.1 Armatimonadota bacterium | reverse complement strand
AGGTCGGCCGCAGTCAGGTGGTCGAGATACCGCCCGTACAGCCGGTGGTCATCGAGGCGCGACTGTATGAAATCACCTGCCCGGTCTGTGGCAAGGTCCATCGCGGCGACTATCCGCCCGGTCTGGAACCTCAGCGCACCTTCGGGCCGCGCATCGAGGCGCTGGTGGCCTAGCTGCACCACGTGCAACACATCTCCTACGAGCGCCTGCAACAGTTGATGGCGCAGGTCTTTGGCCTGGACATCAGCCAGGGCGCGATCGCCGGAGAAGCCTGCCGGCTTCTCTTAAGAGTTCGCCATGCGAACTCCACAACATCGTGCGAAGGCTGGCCGAGAATCTCCAGCCACGGCCGGAACGGATACGCCGGAGCATCCGGGCCAGTCCGGTCATCGGCTGCGACGAGACCGGTGCCCGCGTCGATGGCACCAACCGGTGGCAATGGGTCTTCGAGACGCCCCAGGCCAGCTACCATCTGATCGCCGACAGTCGCGGCAGCCGGGTGATCGATGACGTGCTGGGTGACGTAAAGCCGCAGGTGTGGGTCAGCGACTGCTTCAGCGTCCAGATGAAAGCCCCGGCACAGCGGCGACAACTGTGCATGGCTCACCAGCTTCGCGACCTCCAATACGGCATTGAGGCCGAGCGCTGTAGCTTCTGCTGGCGAATGCAGCAGCTGTTCGGACGTGCCATGCGCCTCGATGCCCGTTGCGACGAGGTGCTCGACGACCTGTTCGCGGCCCAGGTGCGGCACATCGAAGCCGCCTGCGACTCCCTGCTGGTCGATGACGCGAGCGGCAAACACGGGCGACGCCTGCAGAAGCGTTACCGTAAGCATCGCGACAGCCTGTTTACCTTCCTGCAGCGCGAGGATGTGCCTGCCGACAATAACGCCTCGGAGCGAGCTCTGCGCACGCCGGTAGTCCACCGCAAAGTGAGCGGCGGCTTCCGTTCGAGGTGGGGCGCGGAGGCCTACGCGACCGTCAGCACCGTACTGCAGACCGCCCGCAAACACGGCCATGATCCCCTCGAAACACTCACCGACGCCCTCGGCCCCTCTATTGACGACAACCTCCTCCTACAACCTCCCTGACATCACAAGGTGAGTAGTTACGAGGAGAGAAGGGCAACCGACACTGTGGGAAGGTGTGCTGGGAACATCGGCGAATGTGCAGCTATGGGAAGCGTGCAATGACTGCGCGGAGCACAACATAAGCAGCGGCGGTGGTGTGCTCATAGCGTCAGAACTTCTGTGCACGGGTCGCCGAAAGGTGTGAACGGAACTCGGCTTATCTGGTGCACTCTCCGCCCTTTTCCGCCCGGGTGTTATCAGTTATCCGGGCGGGTAATGGGACTTCTAAAGCCACTCTGAGGCATCGAGACCGTCCGCAGAACAACCATTCTCTGCGGAGGTGTCTCGATGCTTTTGTCACGTCTGGCCGACGACTTCTACGATCACACCCTCGCCGAACGCGGCGGCTCCGAAAACACCGTCATCGCCTACCGCGCCACCATCAACCGTCTGCTGAAGTTCCTCAATGATCAGGAGGTCGAGCCTGAGCTGGAGCAGGTCACAACCGCCCTGCTGCGCAGGTTCGTCGTGCATCTCAAGTCCACCGGCATCCGCAACTCCACGGTTGCCCGGCACATCCACGGCCTGAAGAGCTTCTGGCGCTACATCGTTGAGACCTACGATCTGCAATCCGATCCGACGCTCCCCCTGAGGACGCCGCGCGTGGAGCATCGCATCCCGGACGTGCTTTCCGAGGATGAGTGTCAGCGACTGCTCGAAGCGTGCGAGGAGAACCACTTCTCGGTCTACCGCGTTCGGGATCGCGCCATGCTCAAGCTGATGATGATCCTGGGGCTGCGGCGCGGTGAGGTGATCGCGCTGCGCATCGGGGACCATGAGAGCGAAGCGGGAACGCTGAAGATCGTGGACTCGAAGAACCGCAAGTCCCGGGTGGTGCCGGTGCCCGCCGGCGTGGGACGCGACCTCGACCAATGGCTGGAGCTCCGTCCCCACTGCAACCATGACCGACTGTTCTGCTCCAGGCAGGGCGCGCCGCTGAATCCCCGCGCCATCTACCGCATGATGGATCGCCTTGCCAAGGCCGCCGGCATCAGGGACAAGAGCGTCCGCCCGCACATGCTCCGCCACACCGCGGCCACGATGGCCTTGCGCAACTCCGGCGACCTACTGGCTACGCAGAGCCTCCTTGGGCACTCCGACCCCTCAGTGACTCGCGTCTACTGTCATCTCACGACCGAAGATGTGCGGCGGACGGTCGCCGCCAATCCACTCTCCTCTTCGGGCTGCGCCGAGCCCACGGAGATCGGCGTCGGCAGCCGCTTGATGACTGACGAAAGCGAGGCCCGGATCAGTGAGCTGGCGGAGATCCTGGAGGAGAAGGCCAATGAGTACGATGCGCTGCTGGATGAGTCGCCCGAGCTACGCCAGCGGTGGCGCCGCTACTGGATCGCCGACTGGTGCCGGCACGCCCTCGCGGAGGGCTGGCCGATGTCCGTCGCGGACGCGCAGCGCATCATCTGGGACGGTGGCGTCGTGGAGGGATACAGCGTTCCTCATCACATCAGAATGTGCAACCTGCGCGACATTCTGGAGAGCGTGGACGTTGTCACCGGCATTCCCGGCGACCTGCCCGGCTGGGTGAGCCAGCTCCGAGATCGCCTCAACCTGGGCGTCAGAGAGAGCGATTCCGACGCCGTGAACCGTCTCAGTCACCTGGAGCTCGGCGGCATCGAAGACCTGTGCCCTCTGGCCCGGGCGGTCAGTATGGCCGGCCGGATTATGGGCATGGCGCCGGCCTCAGTGCTTGCAGGCACTGCGGCTGCGCTGATCCTCACAAGCGCCGTAAGCCGTAGGCACGTCCTCCCGGCCTACAACAGGAGCGTACGATGGCGCGGTCTCAGGAGGAACTCTGACTGCGCCCCACCAGATCCACTGGAGCTCACGGGAGATGCCGTCTTGCACGCCATCGAGACGGTGATGCTACTGCGTACATAGCCGAAACGCTGTGATGTGATGATGGAACGAGCACCTCCCTTTCATCCTTCGGGGGGCAGGGCATCGCGTTTCCCTGCAGCGCCTCCAGCATCAGCCGCGGTGTGATGGTGCCCACGTACTTCCCCTCCTCGGAGACCACGGGGATGTTGTCGTGCCCGCTGGTGCGCATCAGCAGCAGCACGCCCGCCAGGCTGTCGGTGGCCCTCGCCACCGTGGGCCGGTCGGTCATCAGCTCCCGCGCAGTGGTGGCGTCCCGCTTGCCGATCAGGTCCGTGCTGGTGATCACGCCATCCAGCGTCCTGTCCCCGTCAATCACCGGGATCAGGTCCTGATCCCACTGTGCCCGCGCCCTGTGCACAGCCTCCACATCGCTGTCGGCGCTGACGCCGGCCTCCTCGGGCAGGCTCCGGGCCACGGCCTCCGCCGAGATGCGCCCCATGCGCCTGAGGATGTCCCCCGCCCCCAGGAAGCGCAGAACCTGATACGAGAAGCCCAGCCCCGCCGCCGCTCCCAGTGCCAGCACCACCACCAGCGCTATCCACCACGTCTGCCCGGAGCTCGCCACAGCCTGAAGCGCCCCCAGCAGCCACACCACCAGCACGTAGCTGCCGATCAGCATCCCGAAGATCACCGCCGACGCCGCCGTCACCTGCGTCAGCTCCCGCCGCGTCGTGTCCGCCTCAGCCATCGCTCACCCCTCCTCATCCTGCGGCGTGTCGTTGACCCGGCAGTAGGTCGGTTGAGTGAAGCCTACTGGCAAGCATCCCGCCCTCGACTCCCACGTCCCCCGCGGAATGGCGTGCGCCGAGCTGCGCGCGCGAAAGCAGTCCGAGAGCGTGCTGCGCCGGTCCGTCTCGTCCGCCTCTGGACTGTCCAGAGGATGCATGGTCGGCACCGGGCCCATGAACGGGCCCGTGTGTGCATCGACCAGCTCGAAGTACTCCTCCGGCCCATCCACTACTGCATCGTAGCGCACCTTGAAGCGGTCATAGAGCGCACGCGCCCCCTCACCGATGACCACCGTGCCGGCCTCCAGCAGGTGCGCAGCCGGCAACACCGCCCTGCCCCCAAACCAGTCGTGCGCCCCAATCAGCACATCCTCATCCGGCACGGAGTCGGTCTCCCAACCTGACGGCGCGCACCAACGCCCCCACAGGCAGAGGTGTCAGCGGCGCGCCCGCGGAACCTGGCCGCCGCGAACGGCACGTTAAACTCGTCGTGCATGGCGAGTAATCACTCGCGGTCATCTATTACCCGGTACGACTGCCACCCCTGCCAGTCATGGACGCCTCCACCGGCCAGAGCAACCACCACGTATGCTATGTCTGGCCCCACGTAGCGCCTCGGCGCGCCACCCAGCTGCAAGCGCATCAGTCGACCGATGGCGCACCCGATCTCCATGAACCGTCCGCGTGCAAGCACTTTCGGGAGAGGCCGGGCGCGGTCTCACGACGGAAACGCTCCAGCACCATATCCTCTCGCTACGGCACGGCGAAGATGCGCGGCCTCCATTCAGAGGGATGCTCATCTGTCGCCAACTCCGACAGCGAAGATTCATCCTGGCGCAGGATCTCCTCCTGGGTTATCTCCACGCAAGAGCAATCGCTTACTGGATTCCTCGCCCGACACCCTCGCGCTGTAGACCGTCCGACTCCACATGCCTCGCCGCCCTGAACCGGTGCGTGACATCATAGTCGCGGTTGTCCACATGCTCGATTGTCCACTCGCTACGCAGGGCCTTCGCTGTTTCCCGTGCTCATATGCGAAGCTCAATATGACCCAAAGAAGGGGCGTCCGAGTGCCACTCTTCGTGCCCTCTACCGAACGACACTGGTAATCGGTGACGCTCCGGTCGGCCCTAACCCCTCGCACCATCTGTTCGTTGCGCCTCAAGCAGTCGACGCTAAGAACCACAAGACCTGGCCCAGGGAACAATCGACCAGGGCTTGTGGTCGCTGATGGTCGCTGACTGAAGGGCAGTCCGCCTACTCAGACGTCTCATCCCGACGGCGCGCTGCCCAGACAGAGAGCCCAATCAATGCACCTACTGCGGCAGGAAGCGCGTAGAGGACAACAGTGGCGATAGCATCTGCCACCCAGGAGTTCGCGGCGCCAATGCACTCACCAAGGGCGACACTGAGTTCCAGTGGCTTCTGCCAAAGGATCTCATCAATGGGTGACACAACTTCAGCCAGACGGTGGCCGAATGCATGGAGGGCCGCATTGCCAGAGTGCGTTAGTACAAAGACCGGCAGTCCTATGACCGCAGGCAATGCGAAGAATGCCGCGACACCCAGAATGGCGCCAATGACAACTGAATGGGCCAGACGCATGGCTCTGCCTCCGTTCACGGGCTTCGCGTAGTTCCGCAGCAGGTGTGGCTGAGCCAATCAGCGATGTAGCTCTTTGTCGCCTGTTCCGTGTCGGCTATGCGCTGACTGCCACGCTGCCATGTGATGCGGTTCGCGAATGGATGCCAGTAGTTCCACAACAGCGCAGCTCTCGGTACAGGAATCACCCGGGGACCCGTACGCAAGCGGTCCCATGCGGGGTTGTCCATCTTGCGCCAATAGAGAACATGTTCGTAGGGAGTTGCGTTACCGTGTGACTCGATATCTTGCAGTGGGTGCAATCCCGTTCCAAGCTTCATTGCGCTCAGGATGCAGAGCGACCTGAGCTTCCCCAACTGTATCGCTTCCGCCTTCAAGTCACTGGCCAACTGCTGTCTCTCGTCCGGCCCATACATCCAATTGAAGTGCCACTTCATGTCGCTGATTCGATGTGGGTAGCTAGGGTGGTCAACGTCAACCTTTCGCGAGTTGACTGCCATCGCGAATGCTTCTGCTTGAGTCGGTCGATAGGTTCGTCCGGAACGTCTTGCCCGCACAGCGGGCGCCCACTGAAATGTCTTCTTGAGATGAACTGCATCCATACACCAAAGACCCTCAGGATCGATCAGGACCGAGGGTCTGTTGATGCTGTAACGGTAACCATTCTCATCAAGGGCAACGACTGAGCGACCTTCTGCAGGCAGGAGCAGTGCTGTCATGATTATCTCATGCAGCAGCGAAGTACTTCCGGACAAGCTGTCTGAGCGGTCAGGGTCGATCGTGAGGAATCTTCCCATCTTGATGAGTAGGTACCGGACCCCGAGAAGGGTCGGCGCCGGCCCGTGCTGTGAGTAGTACCGGGACCGTCCTTCGTAGCTGTGCGGATTGTGCGTCGTCCCAGTCCGCTCCAGCACCTGGCCCCAGGCATTGTAGAGGTAGGTGTCGGTGACCGTTTCGCTCTCGTCGGTCAACTCGGAAGTGGAGCCCAGCCAGTCGAAGTGGTAGAAGGAGCTGTCGCCGGATGCGATGTCTCCGCCATTCGCCCGCCGCATGGCCTCAAGGCCGCTTCCCATGGTGTAGCGCACGCGCGTACTTTCGGCCTCGTCCCACTCCATCTGCAGGGCCAGCATGTCCGGGCCCTGGTAGATGAACTCCGTGAAGCCGTCGCTGTCGCGCTTGCTTACGCGCTTGGAGTCCGCGTCGTAGGCGAAGTAGGTGTGCCCGCCATCGGGCAGGTCCAGCCGCGTCATCAGGTTCTCGTGATCCCAGTGATAGTAGGTGGTCCCCGTCGGCTCCTGCTTGACCGTGGTGTTCCCGCAGGCGTCGTACTCATAATACGTTGTCTCTCCGCCCGTGGTCTCCGTCAGCAGCTCATTGGCTGCCTTATACTCATAGTACGTGGCCTCGCCGTTGAACACCTGAAACTCCCGGTTGCCCGCGGCGTCGTAGTCCCACTCCCAGGCGTAGACCGTCTCCCCGCCGTCCACGTGCGTCTCGGCGATGAGCTGGTGCTTGCCATCGTACTCGTAGTAGACGGTGTAGCCGTCCTCCCGCTCGATCGACAGCGGGTTGCCTACCTCGTCCCGCTCGTAGGCGAAGCTGGAGACCACCGACATGTCGCCGTCGCGGTTGTCCACCTTGGTCGTCCGCCCGATAGCGTCGAACTCGTAGTAGGTGACGCAGCCGTTGCCCAGCACCCGGCGAACCATCTGCCCGTCCGGGCGGTAGTCGTAATACGTCACCTCGCCGAAGGGGTTCTTCACCGAGGTCATGCGGCTCCCGGCGTCGTAGGTGTAATACGTCAGCCCCAGGTCCGGGTCCCGCACGCACGTCAGGTTATCCCGGCTGTCGTAATAGAAGATGTTGCGGTGGCTCACTCTACATCCCCTCCTGGTTGGTCAGCCGGTCGATGGCGTCGTACGAGAATTACGTCGTGCCCGTCGGGTCCTGCATGATGGTGCGGTTGCCGTTGGGGTCGTAGGCGAAGTAGGCCGCGCCATCCTCCACGTGGTGGCGTACCATCAGTCTACCCGTTGCGTCGTGGCTGTAATACGTCACGTGTCCCTCGGGGTCGATGCGGGTGACGCGCCGACCGGCGGCGTCGTAGCGGTCAAAGGATGCGGAATGGGCGCCCCACCCAGGTAATCATTGGGAGGGACTACCTCAGTGATCGGGCCGGGCGGCATGCTCGCCGCCTTGTTCACGTTGCGCGTCCCCGAGGCATCCTGGTAGCCGACGGCCGATACGAGGTGATCGTACCCGCCCATGGGATCGAAGTTCACTTCGACGTGAGGTTTGAACCGCAGGATCGTCGATGCGTAGCACCACTCGTCTATTATCTCCCCACCACAACTGAAGGGCTGCCCCTTCACAACGGCGGCCTCCCAGTACTTGTCCGTCACGAAGAAATTGGCCACGTGTACACCTCCATTTGGTTCAGTGGCTCAGCACGCACCGGCCTGCTGGCCGTCGTCTGGCGTCCGGCTGATAGCATCGGTCAATGCCTCTATCGCCAGCGCCGCGCAGTGCTCTCTCCCGAGTGGCAGGCCCCCGAGTGCCTCGATCAGCTCCTCTCGCGTGATGCTCAGCGCCCCCTGCACCGTCCTGCCCGTCGCCATCTCCGTGATGCAGCTCCCCGCGGCGATGGCCGGCGGGCAGCCGTAGGTCTTGAAGCCGAGCCTCTCAATGCGCTCGCCGTCGAGCTTCACCCAGACGATCATGTAGTTGCCCCGCCCCGGCTCACCGGCACGGCCCTCCCCGTCCGCGTCCTCCAGGGCGCCCATGTTGCGCGGGTTGGCGAAGTGCTTCATGACCTGCTCGCTGTACATCCGTCGCCCTTTCAGTCAACCGCGCCGATGGTCACGAGGCGGTACCCGCAGGAGATGTCGTCGTCCTCATCCGCCTGCCAGCGGATCAATGCATCAGCCTGGTCAGGCATCAGGCCGATAGCATCCCTGACCAGATCGACCGTGGTCTGAGGGTCGTAGCTGCACTCGTGCACCACCGTCATGCCTGCTTCCTCGAACTCGGCCGAGAGCCCCCGAAGCGAGTGCTCCTCACCCCACGGCCATCGGTTCGTCTGCTGCAAGTGACGCTTGGCGAAGCGGTAGAACGGATCCAGGCCGTTGGGCACCAGCGTCACCACGCAGCCGCGGCTGACGCGTGACATCTCCGCGAGCATCGCGAGGCGCAGGTCCCTGGCGAAGTGCTCCAACAGCCCTCCGCCGGCCACGACATCCACGGCGTCCGACGCCAGCGGCAGGTCGAAACCCGACCCCACGCAGCCGTACCCGTGCAGGTTCAGACTCGCCAATCGGGCCGCACTGTGGCAGACGGCCCTCTCCGCACTGTCCAGGCAGAGAGCCATGGCTCCCCGCTCCGCGAAGGCCACTGAGATGCTCCCCTGCCCGCAGCCCACCTCAAGCACGGACTTCCCTCCCACGGGCCTCCACGCCGCCTCCACGATCTCCACCAGGCGCCGCTCGTTGGCGGCGGCGGGGCCGCTTACCAGCCTCATGCCCGACCAGTGGTTCCGCCAGTGGCCGATGACCCGCTCCTCAGCGCCTCGGTGACGGCCCATGTGCCCCTTCCCTCTTCTGCTTGCCGGCGCGCGGCCGAGCTCAGAGCTCCTCTGCCGCCCGCAGGATGGCGTCCGCCCGGGCGTTCCACGAGTTCGCGCGACAGAAGGCCTGAGCCTGAGCCTCCGTGATGGCCGGAGCCTCCGCGGCCGCGAGCACTGCATCGATCAGCTCACCCGGTTCGCCCAGGTGGCAGTACTTCCGCCCCCGCAGCTCCGTCATCGCGCTGGTGGCCACGGTCCGGCACCGGGCCGCGGTGTAGTCGTAGTACTTGATGGGATCGACCGACGCCGTGATGGCGCCCTCCCCGAAGGGCACCAGCCCCACATCGCTCGCCGCCGCGTGGGCCATGGCCTGATAGTAGGGCAGCACGCCATGCCACCGGATGTTCGGA
>JAYENL010000144.1:0-35786 GCA_034722055.1 Armatimonadota bacterium | reverse complement strand
CATCTTCCTCCGTGGCGCCTGCGCCAGCAGGCACGTGTTGACACACGACCTATGCGTCACTTATAAATATAGTATAAATCTCGTCCTTGGTCAAGTCCCCGGAACACGAGGTTCCGCGCCGAGGACGGACTGCCCCCCTGAAGCGATGCCGGTGGCAGGGTAGTGCTCCACGAGCTGTCATGCAGCCCTGGACTCCGGGCTTCGTTCCGCTCCGGGCCGCCGCCTTCCTGCTGGCTGACATGACGCACCTGCTGGGCGACGCGACGCCCCCACGGTGCTACAGGTGCAGTTGTACGGAGACCGGCTGGTGGTCGGAGGCATGGCGATACTTGGACCAGATGTACTGGCCGTCCGCCATCTTCCGATGCACGTGCGCATCCGTGACCCATTGGTCGTCCTGGTGCCGGTGGGCCGAGTTTCGTCCATGGCGCCAAGAGCCGGCTCGCCGGTCACACACCTGCCTACAACGAAGCTCAGGGATGCAGCGGCTGCATCGATGTCGGGGTGTTGCTGGGCCCCGAGATCTGCTCGATGACCTCGCCGTCCTGCAGCGCGAAGTCAGGGGAGCCCTCAAGCTCAAGGTAGCCGTCCACGATCTCCGAGAAGGCGGCCCACCTGATCTTCTTGCCCTGTGCGACCAGAGGATCGAATGTGTTCGTCAATGCCGTCTCCCACTGCTGGAGCCGGTGGGCCGTCGCGGGGGTTGAGTGGTAGTTGTGGAGGCTGTCGTGCCAGTACAGCACGTTGATGCAGCCGCGCCGCCGATGGCTCAGCCCAGTCTCCAGCGCCTGGCTCAATACGCTGAAGTCATGGCGCAGCGCTCCCAGCGGACCGCCGCCGATGTAGAGCAGCGGCACGCGTGATCTGTGTCGATGCCAGTCGCCGTGGAGCGCGGGCCGCCAGACGACGGCTGCGGAGTCGGACACGCCGGTCTGGGGGTTCTTGTAGGCGCAGACGGCGTCGAAGTAGGGCGTGCGGTCCGCTCCCCACGGGCGGGCGAAGGGCCAGAACATATTGGCGCGACGCGGACGCGGCCTGTCGAAGTCACCATTGCCCACCCGCACCCGCCACTCAGCATCCGACACGCAGGCCCGGATCTGCTCGGCGACCTCCTCGAGGGTGAAGGTGGTGCCATGGGTATGCGCATCCAGCCCCATGCCATGCTCAAGGAGCCAGTCGAACAGCTCGGGCTCCCATTTCGCGACACCCTCGACGAAGGTCCAGTCGGGCTGGAAGGCCAGCCTGGCCCCGTGGGCTGCGAAGAGGCCCGTCAGCTCCCGCAGGCCGCGAGCGTGCGTGAGCAGTGCATGCCTGTTGTTCCGGAAAAACTGCTTGTCCTCGGCGTGCATCATGGAGACAACATACAGGGGGATTGGGGCCTCGGGCGTGGTCTGCTCAGCTTGGCGCGGCTGAGTGAGAGGACGAGTGTCGGCCTCGTCGCCGAATGCACTCAGCGAGAGTGAACCCGCGATGCACAGTCCGAGGCGCACGACCAGGAATAGCACGTGTCGGAGCGCCACTGGTACCGCCCGCTCACGCACACAGCGCATGGCCAATCACCTCTTCTGGCTCTGGACGTTGGGGCCGTCAGGCGGGTTCGGGGGCCGGATAGCACTGCGGCGAACCGACTGGCAGTGAGTGTCCGAAGTTCGCGTCTGATGCGGGGCCACGGTGGTGCGTCTGCTCCGGTTGCCGAAGACAGCAGCGAGCGGGCCGAGCATCAGTATCACGATACCCGCAGCAAGCACAGAGAGCGTCAGCGGACGTGTCCAGAACACACCGTGGGGAAGAGCGTGGTTCGCCGGTCGAGCCATCCACGCCACCTCCGTCCGGCAATCCGGCCAGCCGGTCTTGGCAGTGTCCATGGGCCAGCGGCGCAGGTGCCGTCTCGGATGCTGGCAGGGTCCGCTCTCATGTGACGGCCTCATTATACTCTATTTGCGTCCGGCATTGGTCCTTAAGACGCTTAAGACGTCATCTTTTCTGGCAAGGGGGGAACTGTGCGCCCCGCCGCGGCGTAGATGGCTGCCCGCGCAGGCGGCGTGGGTGCCACGGGTACCCCGTGGTGCACACGGCACCCCACCCCGCAGGCGCCAGCGGCGGAATCGCGAGGAAGCTCTCTAATCTCTCTGATCCCTCTGGCGAATATGCTCGCAGAAGGATCACAGCAGACGAGCCACACCTCATGAGAGCGTTCGACGACAGGGAGCGCGTCATCGAGCTGCGCCGCGCTGATCTGCGGATAGCACGCCCGTTGCCGGCGGCCGAGGGCACGGTGCGCGTGCCCCTGTTCGGGGTGCTGGATCTGCGGGGAACACGCGCCCATGGCCTGTGCAGAGGCGATGTCATCCCCGCCATCGGCGGTCGCCAGGTGAGGGGCGAGTTGCAGGTCATCGCCGAGCGTGGTCGCTCAGCGGCCCCAGGAGGCTGCGAATCGCGGCGTTGGTGGTTACGTTGCTGGTCTCGCTGGTCGCCGTGGCCCTCGTCGTTCCGGCCCAGCCGGCAGCCGACGGGGACCGGCGGCTCGGGGGCCACGCGCCACAGGTCGTGTTCCAGAGGGACATCGGTGATGAGCTGATCCAGGAGGCGTCGCGGCTGAACGTCTACCGGCTGGAGCCGCCCGGTCTCGACATGCGCTCCTTCAGCACGCTGGGGCAGCGGCTGTTCAGGGGCCGCCTGGGCGGCGATCCTGTGCGGCTGGACACGGTCGTCGCCGTGTCCAGCGACCAGAGGCCCTCGGACTTCATGATGCTGGACACCCACAGCGGCCTGTTCTCGTTCAGCCGCGGTTTCGCCGACCAGATAGACGACCGGGCGGGCGAGCTGCCCACCCCTGAGCGGGCGGCCGACATCGCGCGGCAGCTCCTGGCCGAGAACGGCCTGGCGCCACGCCGTTCGGAGGAGATGGTCCTGGCACACGTGGGGCGGGTCCGCTCGCAGTCCTACGACCCGACCACCGGCACCGAGGGCCAGATTCTCGACCAGATGCTGACGGTGTACTTCGCCCGCGTCGTGGACGGTACGATGGTCGTCGGCTCGGCCTCGAAGATGATCGTGCACGTTGGCGACGGCGGCCAGGTCTTTGGGGGGATCGTGAGGTGGCGGGAGCTCGGGGCGCAGACCCGCCCCAGGGCGAGGGACCTCCGCTCGGCCCAGCGGGTGGGTCCCGAGACGGTTCCCGCACAGGCTCTCCGGATGCTGGAGAACGCTTCGGCGGACGCGACCCCGCCGGGCGAGGAGCCGGAGTGACGAGAGCAGACCGGAGGCCGCTCAACGCAAAGGCCATGACCTCCAGACTGGATGCGATGCCGGCCAGGATCCGTCTCGCGCGGGTGCGGGCGTCGAAGCTGATGCTTCGGGCCCGCCGGTGGGCCGGAAGCGCACCGGCATCCCGGTCCACGGTCGCCTCATCGACGTCCTCGAAGCCACGGTTCAGGAGACTCAGCTCCGGCTGTCCGAGCCATGGCGCCGCCACCAGGAGTACTGCTGCGTTCACGGGCGCCAGGACCGCGCCCGGCAGCCGGGACCATCGCACGAACCGTCTCGTCGCCATGTCATCGCGCTCGCGCGCCTCCGCCCGAAGGCTCTGATTCAGAAGTAGCTCAGCGGGTCGGCCAGCGCACGCCATCTCTCGGGCATGAATACCGCCACAACCTGCCAGAGTATGCTCAGGGAGAAGATCTGCCCCACGATCAGCCCGATGAAGAACGGGATCAGCGCATTGTAAAGGCGCATTCCGCCGAACTTGAGTATGCCCCACTTCACGAGCCAGGCAGCAAAGAACGGTCCCCAGTACGCATATCCATACGGAAGGGTCATCACCCAGCCAAGCGGATGCAGCGGGAAACGCAGCCAGCGCAGGCGGATCATCACCAGCAGCAGTGTGAACAGCAGGGCACCGATGGTAAAGGCGTTGCGGGCCCTGTCAACCGGCCGGTGATTGCCCTCGATGACGCTGCTGACATCTGAGAGCTGATCGATGGTGATGCGGACGTGATAGCCGCCCTCGGTGACCCCACCGGAGAGCGTGTTGCCGCCCCATTCGTAGAACACAGTGATCGAGAGCCACATCATCGCCAGCAGGCCCAGCACCAGTGCCACAGACATCAGGCCGGTAAGGCCCTTGGCACTGAGACGGGCGTCCTGGCTGATCTTCAGCCCCTCGATCTGGAAGGTCATGGTCTCGGGGAAGGTGCCGAAGTGCAGGAAGATGAGGCTGGCGAGCATCGACAGGTTCGTGTAGTCGCCCCCGGGCGCCAGCGGACGGGTGCCGAGGAAGCTCTTGATCTGTCGGCTGGCCTGCCAGAACGGGAAGGATGCCAGTGAGCCGATGCCGGCCTCGGCCCGTCCGCGGGTGAAGATCGTCGCAAAGAGCACAATGAGGCCGAAGAACACGAGCGGTATCCACCACGTCATGCCGGCGGCGATGTACCACACGCATAGGATGATGAAGCCACTCACCGCCCCTCCCGCGGCGAGGCGGTACGACAGCGGGGCATCGGGATCCCGGGGCGCCGCGCCCGGCGCGTCGGGGCCGGCGACGATGTTCCGCCACAGCTTCGCGAGGTACTCCCGACCGGACCAGGTGTAGTAGATCGCGATCCCCACGAATGCGCCCGCCGCCTGCTCCCAGAAGAACGGGAAACCCGACGGCTCGTGCAGACCGCCAACCCGGTAGACCAGCATCAGGAGCTTGATGAGGAAGAAAAAGAAGAACATCGAAAAGCAGATGTCCTGTGGTGCGAAGTACGCCAGCCCCACCAGGTGGGGGTTGTGGATGAAGAGGAAGTGGCGGGCCAGGGCGTCCAACGGATACTCGGTGAAAAACTGGCCCAGGTCGTACCTCGGGCCCAGCGTGGGCATGGACGGGTTCGCCGCATGGATCATGATGGTGATGAAGTGCACTGTGACCAGGCCGAACCCCGTCCACATCAGTGGCTGCTGCCAGATGCTTCTGTCCGATGTCTGTGCGGTACGGCCGAATCCGGTGATGTAAAGGGGGACCTGCACGAGCGGGAATGCAAGGCGCTCGTCCTCGACCCAATGCCGGCGCAGCAGGATGCAGATACACAGCAGAGTCCCCCACAGAACGCAGAAGAAGGCCGTCCATACGCCGATCGTCGGCAGCCATGGTGTCAGATCCACAGGCCCCGTTGCGCCCTCGTAGAACTGACGGATCAGTTCCGGGTCCTTGGGGATGAACCAGGATGGATAGGTCTCAGCTATCTGGCCGTAGTTGTTACCCGGGGCATCGAAGTACTGCGCCGCGGTATAGACGGGGAGAAACCGGCTGACACCATCATAGACACCGACACCAACAAGGGTCGCGACATAGATGTAGAGGTAGCTCCGCCGGCCCATGCTCAAGAGCGGTTCGATCACGGGCTCCAGAAGCACCATCACCAGCAGCACGGCCAGGGCGTAATCCACCTGGGCCCCAGCCGACTGGACCATCCTCTGGTGCACACTGAGCTTGACGCTCAGCACCACAATGGCCAGCGCCAGAACGAATGTACGAAGATGCAGCCGGCGGGGTGCGGTCCCCTCACCGCTGCGTGGCGCATCCACCTCTTCCAGTCGCTGCGCCATCCCTATCGACCTGCGACCCTCGGCGATCTCACCCGGCGTGACCGGATGCGGGTGGGTGTTGAGGAGCGTGTCTCGGGCTGCCCGTGGGTCACCTGGCAGACAGGTTCGTCCAGTTCGTCCGTTGGCCTTCCCGATAGCCGCGCCAGCCGGAATGCGGTGCTGTGCGGCCGAGGGCCCAGGCTGTCGGAGGTTCGGAAGGGCTCGACTGGTTGGGGGAGCAGGACGGCATCATCGGTAGGCAACCCGCACGTCTGTCCCTCTCGGGTCGATCTCGGCTCGGTCGCACAACCCATGCAGCTTCGCCTGCACCCGCCTCTCGCTGACTTCCTCGGCCGGCTACGGCCCCGCGGCGGCCTGACCTCAGCCCGCAACCCTCGCGCACGCTGCACCGGCAGACAACTCCGCCGCGCACCGCTGAGCGTGTCACTGCTCAAGCTTCTCGAGGCCTCGCGTGAGGTCGGACAGCCTCTGCGCCGGGTCTTCACCGGGGTGTGCGCACACCTGCTCGATCCCGTCTATGTGAGCCCTGATCACCGCGAGGTACTCCCGGAAGCTCATGACCTGCCCCTCATGCATCTCCAGGTGCGCCAGCAGCCTCCGGTCGAGATCGTCGTTGTACGCCTGCTTCGAGACGGGAGGGTCGAGCTGGCTGAGCACATCGTCGCAGCGTCCCTCTACCAGGTGCACACATGGGGCGCAGATGTCGTCGGCATCGACCACGAACTCAACCGCCACGTCCGGATCGGAGATCACGCGCTCGGCGACGGTGTGCACTGCGTGACCGTAATCGTGTGGACCGAATGCCCTTCCGGCGCCGTACTGAGTGACGATGTCGATGAGGTGGTGCGGGCGCGCTCGCATGCTCATCTCCCTTCCCCCGGCGGCCTGGCGCGCGGCCGGGCTCCGGGACGATTCTGAGAGGTCGCAAGCCGTCTTCCGCGGAATGGCGGCACTGTCCTGCACGGTTCGGTCATCGCGCCGGTGACGGCGCGAGCCCATGGACGGCCTGGATGAGACATGCGACCGGGCTGCCCCGGGTCCTCACGTTCGGCCGCCTCATCTATGGCGGCCCCTTCTCGATGGATTCGCCAGACCGCGTCGCGCCCGGGCGCCTTCAGCCCAATGCTCAGGACCGATGCCTGGAGATCGGCCAGGGACCGCTCGGCTTTCTGGCGGCGACAGTCACGTCTTCTCTGTGCTCTCAAGCCAGTTGCTGACAATGGCGAGCGAACTTCGAGAGGGAACCGACGAGGGAATCGAGGGCGGCCTTGCAGTCGCCGATCGCAGCCTGCTCCAGCCGCACCAGCGACTGACTGTAGGTATCCCAAAGAGAATGCGTGCCCAACGCCAACGCGACTGCCGAAATGGTACGGGGGCGCGTTGTCCGACGCATTCGGGGCAGCGCCTCAGCGATTGTGTGCCGTGGGTCCCCCTACGGCAGCCAAAGGTCCTTTGGCATTGCCGTACTCCTTGCGCCAGGTTCACAGCGCAAACGTTCGACCAGCTCGGGCGCCGCTCACACGCGCCAGCGCGTGGTCATGAGCACGGTCTTCTCGGCCAGCGTTTCCTTCTGGTAGTAGACGGTGAGGATCGTCCCGTCGTCACACTCCACCGACGCGGGATAGCCCAGGTCGCCGTTGGGCGCGTCATCACGCAGGATGATTTCGTTGTCGTAATCCCACGTCTGTCCGCCATCGCTGGAGAGACACGCGCGCTGGCCGTAGGGGTCATGCCGGTAGCCGTAAGTGAGCAGGATGCGACCGTCGCTGAGCCGAGTCAGGTGCGGCGGCTTTCCGACGATGTCGGTGCGCCGCGGCTCGGTCCATGTGCGACCGCCGTCCCCTGATTCGAACTGCCACAGCATCGACGGGCGTCGCGCATCCCGTGCAACGCCTCGCTCTTCGTAACGCGCCATGGCGACGATGCGATCAGGCGCGACCTCGATCGCGTGCGGCTCGCACAGGTACGCGTAGGCCTCCTCGGCATCCCCGCCGTACTCCGGCAGGGCGTTGATGCGCCCGATCAGTTCCCATGAACGACCGTCATCGCGCGACTCCGCCGCGCCCAGGAACGCCCGCCCCTCCTCCCGCCCGAAGTCAGCCTTACCCACGAAGAGCAGCCTGCCGTCGGAAAGCGAGATCGGCCCATGGGGCGTGCAGCAGATCGACGGCACCGGGTCCTCCCACGCCTCCCCTCGGTCGGAGGAGCGCCTCGTCCAGAAGCCCATCCGGCGGCCGGGCGCGACGCCGCTGCCGGCATGTGTCCACCGGACCACATCCTCCTCACTGACCTGCGAGAGCGCCTTCTTCCACCGCTCCTCCTCGCCCTGACAGTAGTGCTCCATGGCGAGGTAGTCGTCGTAGTGTGAGGTGAACCAGCTCACAACCAACGAGCCATCGGGGGCGACACAGATGCCCGCATCGCGGTCGTCAAGGGGTGTGTCGGTGATGACCACGGCGTCGGACCAGGTCGCGCCGCGATCAGAGGACTTCATGAAGCAGGTCTTCCCGAAGGGGTCCACGTGGGCGTCGCGGTCGCCGGAGAAGACCACAAACAGCTCGCCATCGGCGGCCTTCGCGATCGTTGGCCAGCCGATGTACCGCCCCGGCTGCCTGCAGATGACTCTCGACTCGATAATCTGCGCTTGTGGTGTCATGCTGAGCTTCCTTTCACACGTCGAGATGCCCGGTCACTCATCCAGCCCCAGCCAGGCCAGACCGAAGCGTGCGAACGAGATCTTCTCGTAGAGCTCCTGCTCCCCGCTTTCGAAGAGCAGATACACATTGCCCTCACGGTCTGCAGCCAGCGACGAGTAGACGCTGATGCCCTCATACACCAGGCGCTTGATGGGCCAGCTCCGCGCGCCGTCGGTGCTGGCCCAGACCGTCATCCGGATGCGCCCGTTGTGCGGGCTTGTGGCCCCGGGATTGTCGGGCGCACTGTAGATCAAGATGTCCCGGCCGCCGGTTGCCTCGGGAGGCACCCGCACCAGGCCCGCATTGCAGCCGTAGCTGGGATCGCGGCCATACTTGAAGTAGTGCGGTCCGCCGACCTCGAACAGCTCGTGGCTGACCTGCCAGTCGGTCCAGCGATGCCCGCCGTCGTGGCTCCAGGCGATGCGCCGGCGGTGGTCTACCGCCATGTGGCAGCGAGAGTTGTAGTAGATACGCCCGTCAGACAGCTCCGCCAGCGTGCCCTCACCAGTGCCGCTTTGCACCGGCTCACCGACCTGCCAGGTCCTGCCGCCATCCTCGCTGTGGATGGAGGTGTTGTAGTTGTACTGCCAGTACTCCTGAGCGTTGCTGCCCTCCGGCGGCTGGATGCGCACGGGCATGACAAGCCGGCCCCTGTGTTCGCCATGGCGCAGCGTGATTCCCGATTCCGAGGCTGCCCCGTCGGCCGGGACCCCATCCGGGCTCCCGTGACCGATTGCGTTGGGCTGGATGACGATCGCTTCCTCTGTCCAGCTCCTTCCGGCGTCGCTGCTGCGCAGCAGGGATGAACGCGGCGGACAGACGATGAGGACGTCACCCGTTGTATCATCGACGATGGCGTTTCCCCTGCCCTCCGGATTCACGGTTTCCGGTTGCGACCATGTCTCGCCCCGGTCGTCGCTGTGACGCAGCAGCCGACAGCCATCGGCAAAAGCCAGGACGGTCCCGTCTGCCGCCACCACAATCTTCGGTATCCTCTCATCCTCAAACAGGTCTTCCATGTCCACCCGCCCTTTCGGCTTCCACGGCCTGCTCGCGTTGCCCGATCCTCAATTGAGCCACATCGGGCTAATGGTACTCCGGCACGCCGGGGACCGCCTCGAGCCGGTAGACGGCGCCGTCGGGCGCGCGGCCGTCGCCCACGAGGTCCTCGTTGAAGTGCATCAGCAGGGACGTGCTGGCATCGAGGGACATCTCGCTGCGCACGGGCTCGAAGTCCACATGGTAGCGCGCCACCCGGGAGATGCGCAGCTCGTCAATAAGCGCGTCGGCCGGGCAGCGGCCACTTGTCATGCAGCCGACCTGGATGGTGTAGGGCCTGCTGGTGGTCACGCGCAGGGAGGGGTCGTCGCCGAAACGCTCCTCCTTGCTCACCCGCACGCCCTCGCTCCGCCTGCGCCCATCAATGTAGACGCGCAGCCAGTCCTCGCGTGGGGCCTCGCCATCCCAGACGATCGCCAGGTGATGCCAGCGCCCGGCCGCCAGACCGCCGATGGCGTTCAGATCCACCTGTGCGAACCACCCTGCGTAGTTGGGGGCGGTCACCGCGCAGCGCAACCAGTCAGGCGAGCCGTGCTCGACTGCCAGCGAGGAGTGATTGGCCAGGTAGGGATGCTCCGGGCGCAGGGGGCCGAAATGCAGGAAGCAGTGTCGCGTGCGCCACATCTCGAAGTTGCTGCTCAGCGGCAGCTCCCGGCCCATCCACTCGGGCCTGATCCAGAGCTCGAGGGTGCCGGTGCGCGACTCGACCAGTCCCACCGGCTCCTCCCCTCCGTCAGGCACGGCGCGCGAGGGCAGGACGCAGGCGTCGGCGAGGGCGCGCCCCGTGAGCCCCCTGTCGGTGAGCATGGCGCCGGCCTCCGCAGTGCCTCGCCATCCGCCCAAGCGCAGCCAGCGTTCGGCGGTCGCTTCCTCGGCCTCCAGCACCAGGCGCACGCCCCCGGCGTCAACCTGCTCCGCGAAGTCAACCTCGAAGGTCTGCTCGGGCGCCCATTCGTACAGAATGACCGGGCGCTGAGCGAGCAGCTTGCGGCGCTGCAGTGTCCCGTCCGGCGCCCAGGCCTCGGCAGACACGGTAACGTCGTGCAGGGCCCGGCTGCAGTGGACCTCGACGCCGAAGCGACAGACGGTCGCGATGCGGTCATTGAGCGTCTGCGTCTCCGCCTCGAAGCCCGCCGCGGCCAGCTCCACCTCCAGTGGCGGCGCTGAGAACTCCTCGCCGGTGAAATGGACGCGGCGGAAGCTGCCACGGTCATGGAAATCACGGCAGCCCTCGGGCAGAATGGAGCTCAGCTCCTGCGTCTGGTTGGCGCTGTGATACTCGCGCGTGACGTTCGCGGACCAGCCTCCTCCGACGGCCTCCACGCCCAGGTCGCTGAGAGGGAGGGCGATCTCGACATCCCAGCGGCCCTCCCCCTGGCTCGCCGCGACCCGCACCCCAGGCGCATCCCACTCGGGCTTGCGAACGATCTGCGTCACGCCTGTGTCATCCACGGTGGCCCTGCAGAGCTGATCGCGCAGACTCCCCGCCGCGTTGACCATCAGGTGCACGTAGCCACCCTCCATCTCCGGCGGCGCCAGGAAGACCTCGACGGAATCATCCTGCAGCACAGCAGCGTCATGCTCCCGCTCGGCCGCGAAGGGCTCGCCGCCGCCCGGCAGCCAACAGGAGAAGCCCACGTAGATGGTCTCATCATCATGTAACAGACGCGCCTGGGTCGGCGCATCGGCGATCTTCCGGCCCCCGCGGTAGACGAAGAAGCTCTCGGAGGGGTAGACGCGTTGCCAGTCCGGCTCATCGAGCCGCCCGTCGATGGTAATCTCGCCAGCGGCAGCACCGACGTGCACGACCCGATCCTCAGAGAGCTTCTCAAGGATGCGCTGATCGATGCCGGCGGCCGCGACGAGGGCGGGAAGCTCCTGCTCGGTCTGTTCGATGCGCCGCAGTGTGACATCGTAGTCCACCCCTGCGTCGGGGGTGAACAGACGGAAGTTCAGCCGCCGGTCGCGATCGATCATGTCCTGCCGCACGTAGAGCGGCTCGTCAGGCCGCTCGGCGAGAAGCTGCTGCACGTCGGCTTTGCCCCTCTCGACCGCCTCCCGTCCGGCCGCAAGAGCCGCGCGGGCGCCTTCGAGGTCGCCGGTCCGGGCCAGCTCCCGGGCGCGCATCTCGTGGGCGCGTGCCGTTGCCATCCACCGGCAGCAGTGGAAGACCTCACGCAGGTAGAGGAAGCGCCGGAAGGCGTAGCCGGTCATCCCCAGCCGGTCATCCGCACCGGCCCGCTGCGTCCAGACCTCGTCGAGCAGCGCGGCGCCCTCAGTAGCCTCATCGGCCTGCCATTGCCAGCGCTCGTAGTCTGTCAGGAACATGGGGTTGCCGCCGAACAGCTTCAGCTCGAAGATCTCGTAGGGGTTGACGTTCCTGCTCAGAGCCCCCGCGAGCTGCTCGGCATAGCGCGGGCCGAAGAAGTTGCGCACCACGTGCGGGAGGACGATGTCGTAGATCTCGCCCTGCGGCTCACAGTGCCGCCACTGCTCCTTCACCGGGAGCCGGGCGAAGGGCGCCGCGCCGGGCGCCTCGGTGTTCCAGGCATACTCCCGAACCGCCAGCGCCTGGATCGGGACATACAGCTCCAGCGTGGGCGGGAACAGGAAATCGCGGGAGTCGCGGAAGAACGTGCCCGTCCAGCGCGGGGCCTCGGAGAAGAATGCCGTCCACGGGTCGGCAAGCTGCTTGAAGTAGACGTAGAGCGGTCGGTCGCCGATCAGCTCGCGGAAAGCCGCCAGGTTCTGGGGGCGCTCCTCGCGGATGCAGACGTTGATGTCCTCCGGCAGCGCCTCGTTGACGCGGCCCCAGAACCTCTCGTAGCGCTCACGCAGCCTGCGCGCAGCCTCGGGCACGCCCGGGCCTGGGCCGTACTTCTCCTCCAGGTACTGCTCAGCGCCCTCCTGAGTGTAGATGCGCAGCGAGTAGGGGTAGATGACGATGTGCATGCGGGCCTCGGGGATGTGCTGCTTGAGCGCATCGTAGTAGATGCGGTACTTCTGCGCCGTGGCCGCGGCATAGTCATCGCCCCACCGCTCCCGGCAGACCTCGCAGCGGTCCTCCCACTGGGCGGGATTGAGGAACCCGCCCGTGTCCGTATCGTGGAATCCGATGTCGGTGTAGCCGATCTCCGCGCACAGCCTGGCGAACTCGTCGGCGGTCTCGCGCCGCATGTCGTCGAGCGACCAGCAGCGGATCCACTCGGGATAGCGCCCCGGCGGCAGCTTCGGCCCGTCGTAGTCCGGATAGTCGGCGACCCGCCCGGCGAAGGGCTGCATGGCGTAGTAGAGGCAGCCGATGCCTCGTTCCTTCCCGTATTCCACCGCCTCCCGGATGACCGCTCGGCTGGCCGGCGGTGTGGAAGCGCGCACGTTCAGCCACAGGCTCGAGACCTTCCACCGCAGCAGCCGGTCGTAGTGCTCGCGCATGGCCGCGAGGAAGGCCTGCCGCAGCTCCTGGTCGGGCTCCTCACTCCAGCGGACCTGATTGTAGAGCGGCTCAGCATCGGTGCCGCGGATGTCGCCGATGTAGCCGGCTCCCAGAGTCATGTCGATGAAATCCGGCCAGTCTCGGACCGCGGCCTCGCGGACGGTCGGGCCGTCATCGCCGTCCCGAAACAGCTCGCCGAGCGTGATGCAGGCGTAGAGGGCGCCGATGTCATCCGCTCCAGCCAGGAGCAGCTCCGTGGCGCCCTCGCGCTCGCGTGGGACGATCACGTAGCCGCGCTCGCCCGGATTGCCGAGGCCAACGTTGACCTCTCCAGCCTCCGCCGCACCGGCAATCAATGGATTGCTGCGGCGAGTGCCGACGATGATGCGCAGGGGGGCGTCGGCCCCTTGGCCGGGCATCACTGCAGGGATTGGCTCCCCACCGTGCGCCACGCACTCGTCGCTGAGCCACTGGGCGCCGATCCGCTCCTGGCGAGAGGAGCCTTCGCCAAGCACCACAGCAGCCCCGGCCAGCGACAGCTCCCGGCCAGTCAGCTCCATCTGCTTCGGCATGGGCACGATATCTAACTCGCGCCAGAGCCGGACGTCAGCGCCGTGGGCAAGCGACGTCGCGCAGACCGCCATGATGCACAGGAGCGTGGCGAGAGCGCGGCTTCTCACGGCAGATCCCCTCCCGGTCACTGCTTCTCTCTGCGTCTGGGAGTACGTTCGTCACAACATGATGTGCCGCCCGAAGTCCGCAGGTCATCGCGGCCGGCGATGGCAGCGCGCGTCATAGGTGTCCCAGATGATGACGTCGATAAGCCCCACCGGCGTATGCCCCTGCGATGCCCGCTTGCCGCCACATCAGCCGGTCGGCAGCCAGAGCCGTGGCAGCCGGGCTCCAACTGAGCAGCCCCTTCTGGTCTCTCGGCTTCGAACTCGCGACGCGGGTCACGCCAGGGTCCTCGAACAGTCGGACCTCCGTCAGGGCCTTCAGCCTCGGGCAGTCCGAGATCTCGACCCTCGCCCCCGTCATGCCGACTGCGATGGGCAGTTGGCTGATGTCACCAGCCTCCAGGCAGACATCTTCGTACTCCCTGATTGTAGGGCGGACTCCGAGCTGCTGCAAACTGGATACGGACGGCGCCCTCGCTGCGGTACTTTTTCCTGGGAAGCCGGCGCCCTCGCCGGCTTGTGGCGCGCGGCGCCACTCAAGCCTCAGCCCACCTCGGTCTGACCATGCGCCGACGGGGCCGCCCGCGCTCCAAAGCGTGCACGGGAATCCGCCGACCGCGTGTCCCATGCCGGTCCGCGGCGAGGCATCCCTGACGGCTGCGATGAGCCTCATCGCGATGCTCCCATGTATCGGAGTCCGCGGTGTGTCATCCTTCCACCGAACGCGCTGAAACCCTTTGACAGCGTGCACAGGGGCGTGTACGCTAAGTCCGCTATCGGATCGTGGAGGCCCTGACGGCGCGGGAGACGGTGGCCCATGTCCGACGATGACCAGCCCAGGCTGCCCATGGACCTGCCCGAGCCGGTGCCGCGCCCGCGGCGCCGGCGGAGTCGGAGGGTGAGGAGTCGGCGCGGCGAGCAGAGCCTCGCGCTGCTGCAGCCTCCCGTGCTGCAGCGCTGCGGCCGGTGCGGCCGGCGGCAGACCGTCCTCGGCGACGCCGCCGTCTGCCGCCACTGCGGCGCCCTGATCTTCCGCGACGATGAGAACCTGCAGTGACCGTCCGACACTCTGACCCGGGGGTGCACTGCCATGCGCGTGCTCGTGCCGGTAACGCTGCTGGTCGCCACCGCAATCGCTGCCCGGGCGGCGGGCCCGCCCTGCTACACGGGCGAGATTATGCCCCAGCCCAAGCGCGCCACCTACGAGGACCGCTTCATCCCCGTGTATGACATCGCCCGGCGGCGGCCGCTGGCGACCATCATCGCAGGCGCCGAGAGCGCCGAGCGCCTCGCCGCGGAGGACCTCATCGCCCGCATCTGCTCCCTTGCCGGCGCCGAGGACCCCCGCTTTCAGCCCCGCGCGCACGACGCGCCCATCCCTGACGGCACCGTCATCTGCATCGGCTCTCCGGAGACCAACGCCGCCCTCGCGGAGCTGGCCTCGCGACCGGGCATGGCGCTGATCCCGGGGCCCCGCGGCGAGCAGGGCTATGTCATTCGCTGCGGGGAAGAGAGCGGCCGGCAGGTCTGTCTCGCGGCGGGCGGCGGGCCCATGGGCAGCTACTTCGCGGCCATGTCCCTGCTGCAACTGCTGACGGTGCAGGATGGCCGGGTGCTGCTTCGCTGCGCGCAGGTGCACGACTGGCCGACCTTCGAGATGCGCGGCATCTGCTGCTATACGCCGGAGGCCGCGGCCTGGCTGGCGAAGTGCAAGTTCTCGACGCTGGACATGAACTACGGCTCGGTGGGGCGGGACGCCTGGCGCGACCCCGATGGCATGGGCCGGCCCGAGGGCTGGGGGGTCTACTCGGGCGCCGGACATCTTGCCGTGCACAGCAGCGCCGAGAACCCTCACTCCGGCGAGCGCTGCGTGCGCGCTGAGATCTCCTCCTGGTACGAGGGCTTCGAGGACCGCCCCCACTACATCTCCGCCGCCCTCATGGTGGGGCGGACCGGCGGCTACGATGGCCCCGACGCCCTGGAGGCCAAGCCCGGGAGCTATCGCATGGAGCTGTGGCTGCGCGGCGAGGTGCCGCAGATCGAGGTGGGCGTGGTCACCTGGACCGCCGAGGCCGCCACCAGGGACGACCGCGACTTCGCGGCCACCGAGCCGCAGGCGCTGCCGGTCACCGGGGAGTGGACCCGCCATGAGGTGACCTTCGCGCTGCCGGAGGAGGCTGTGCGCTTCGCCCCGCGGCTGTCGATCGTCGGTCAGAATAGCGACGGCCTGGAGATCGGCCAGGGCTTCTGCGTCGATGACGTCGTGCTCACACGCGAGGGCCAGGACGAGAACCTGGCGGAGAACCCCGACCTGGAGGCCACCGGCACCCCCTACACCGACAAGATCGCGGCCATGTGGGGCTGGGCGGCCCCCCGGGGGCTGTGGCCCATCCAGTTCGTCAACCCCCTGCACGTCAGCAACTGGGAGTACGACGGCAAGCACAAGATCCAGGTCTCCGACCCCGAGCAGATCGACGACCTGGCGGACACCTTCCGCATCAGCCTGGATCGCGGCGGGAGGTGGGTGATGCTGGCGCTGGACGACTTCGCCTCCAGGCTCGGCGGACCCGCCCCCCACTACATCATCACCAACCAGGCCGACCAGCAGGCCTTCGACTCCCTCGGCGAGTGCCACGGCACGCTGGTGCAACAGCTCCACCGGCGGCTGAAGTCCACGCACCCGCACTGCCGCATGCTGGTCTGCCCCGCCTACTACTGGATCCCCCACGGTGCCTATCAGGAGGAGGGCGAGAAGTACCTCCGCACGCTGGGCGAGATGGCCCCGGAGGATGTGCTGATCGTCTGGACCGGCCCGCGCGTGCGCTCGCGGACGATCACCGCCGAGCAGGTCCGGCACTTCACCTCGCTCATCGGCCGGAAGCCCTACCTGTGGGACAACACCATCTACGCCCGCCACGCCAACCCGACCTACGTGCTCGACCCCTTCGATTCTGACTACCCCGACCGCTTCTGGCAGATGACCGGCGGCGGCCTGCACAGCAACGGCGGCGCCACCGGCGTCTACCTTCTCGGCTCCATGATCTACGCCGACTACGCCTGGAACCCGGAGGCCTACGAGCCCCAGGATGCCCTGGACCGCGCCATCCGCACCGTCCTGGGGCAGGGCTGCGTGCAGCCGGCGCGGCAGTTCCACGAGCACTACTTCGCCGTCCGCGACCCCTACTACGAGCTCTCGCGCGACATCTCCGACATGACCACCGGGGAGATCGCTGAGACGGTCGGGCCGATCAACGCCGCTCAGGTGGCGGAGATCGTGGCGCACGTGGAGGCCATGGACGCCGCGCTTGAGGAGCTGAAGCGGTGCTCGGAGACGACGGAGGTCCTGAAGGCGCTGCAGGGCCTCGCGGAGCCGCTGCACAACTCGGCGGAGCGCCTCCGAGAGCTGGGGGAGATCGCGGCGATGGTGGAGCGGATCGACGGGGGGGTGCGCATCCCCGAGTCCGCCTTCGTGGGCGGCACCGGCCACCAGGTCTACGACAACGCCTGCGAACCGCGCCGGGCCACCTGGGCCTACGGCCGGGGCACCGCGGTGCACACCATGACCACCACCTTCCAGCTCGATGATCCGCCCGCCCGAGCCGCTCTGGTGCTGGTGGGGCAGGACCATGACAAGGAGGGCGTGACCGACGTGGAGGTGACCCTCAACGACCAGGTCCTGCACAGCGGACCCAATGAGTTCGACAAGCTCGGCTGGTATGAGTGGAAAATCCCGCTGCCATCAGGTATACTTAACGCCGGAGCCAACACCCTGATCATCCGCAACCTGGAGCAGTCCGACAGCACCAACTCCGACTGGGTGATGCTGGCGGAGGCCAGGCTGCTGTTCGACTGACCGCGCCGTCGCTATCGCAGCCATCACGAAGCACACATCGCAGCAAGGGGATGCAACCAGTGGACAACGGAACCAAGCTCAGACTCCTGGGCGAGGGCGCGCAGTTTGACGTCAGCGCCCCGTCCACCCTCGCGCCGCAGACCGCCCTCGCCGACCGCCCGGGCAGCATCTATGAGGCTCTCTCCGCCGACGGCAAGCGGGTGCGGATCCTCAAGGTCCTCCTCTCCAACGCCTGCCGCCACGACTGCCTCTACTGCGCCACGCGCTGCAGCCGCGACATCCCCCGCGCCAGCTTCCGTCCCGAGGAGCTGGCGAACCTGACGGTGGAGCTGACGCGCGCGGGGGTCATCAAGGGGCTCTTCCTGTCCTCGGGGATCCTCGGCGACGCCGATTCCACCATGGCCCGGATGATCGAGACCGTGGAGATCCTCCGCCACACCCACAACTACCGCAACTACGTCCACCTTAAGCTCCTGCCCGGCTGCTCGCAGGCCGCGGTCAGCACCGCCGCCGGGCTGGCCGACCGCCTGTCGGTGAACCTGGAGGCCCCCGGACCCGAGCGCCTCTCGGCCATCTGCCCCGGCAAGAGCTTCGACCGCGACCTCGTCCGCACCCTCCGCTGGGCGCAGCAGCTCCGCCAGCCCGGCCAGGTCCGCTCAGGGCTCACCACCCAGTTCGTGGTGGGCGCCGCGGGCGAGAGCGACCGGGAGCTCATCCGAACCACCTGGCGGCTGCAGGCCGAGATCGACCTGGCGCGCACCTACTACAGCGGCTTCCGACCTGTCAGCGACACGCCGCTGGAGAATCGCGAGCCTGTCCCGCCCGTGCGCGAGCACCGGCTCTACCAGGCCGAGTTCCTCCTGCGCAGCTACGGCTTCTCGTTCGATGAGCTGGTCTTTGACCACGAGGGTATGCTGGCCCAGGACCGTGACCCCAAGCTGGCCGCGGCGCTGGGCAACGAGGAGCTGTTCCCCATCGAGGTGAACACCGCCCAGCGCTGGGAGCTGCTGCGCGTGCCGGGCATCGGCCTCACCAGCGCCGAGCGCATCCTGCAGGTGCGCGGCGAGCACAGGCTCTCCTCGCTGCGACACCTGGAGATTCTCGGCGTCCGGACCGACCGGGCCCGCAACTTCGTGACCGTCGGCGGCCGCTACTACCCCCGCGAGGAGCCGGCCCAGCAGCTCTCCATGGCCCTGTAGCCGACGCCGGCGCTAATGGCTGGCGGCGCCCTCGCCCTCATCCTCGAGCCACAGTCGCGGCTGGATGTCGGCGAGGCGCCGCCGCGCAATCTCCACGTAGCGCTCCACCAGCTCGATGCCGATGCACCGCCGCCCCAGCTTCCTGCACACCGCCGCCGTCGTGCCCACGCCCACGAAGGGGTCCAGCACCAGGTCCCCCCGGTTCGTGGAGGCCTCCACGACCATGCGCAGGATCGCCT
Organism: Armatimonadota bacterium; assembly: GCA_034722055.1. Classification (GTDB taxonomy): domain Bacteria; phylum Armatimonadota; class Zipacnadia; order Zipacnadales; family UBA5352; genus JAYENL01. Next base: position 17,041 of record JAYENL010000144.1, on the reverse strand, counting down.
CCGGCTTCTGCGTGGAGTGCACCTTCTGGCCATCGGCGTCGCGAATCCGCTCCTCGCCGGTGCACAGCGTCGCCTGGATGAACCAGTCCGAGCGCATCTGCTTGCCGTCGTTGTAGCGCTTCATGTGCTCGTAGTTGAAGGTGTAGTCCTTGCGCTCGCGGTCGCGGACGGCCCAGATGAGCGTCTCGGTGGCGTTGGTGAAGCGCACCCCGCGGAAGTTGGGCATGGGGTTGGACTTGACCCACACCACGTCGTTGAGGATCCAGAACCCCAGGTCCATCAGGACTTTGCCCACGCGGTAGATGTTGTGATAGGTGCCGATGACCCACAGCGTCCCGTTGGGCTTGAGCACCCGCCGCACCTGGCGCATCCAGGCCTCGGTGAAGCGGTCGTAGGCCTCCATGGACTCGAACTGGTCCCAGTCGTCATCCACGGCATCGACCAGGCTGCGGTCGGGCCGGTAGAGATCGTCCGCAAGCTGCAGGTTGTACGGGGGGTCGGCAAAGCACATATCGATGCTCTCCGGCTCCAGCTCCGGGAGCACCTCCAGGCAGTCACCGTGAATGATTCGCTGGTCCCCCACCATGGCATCGTCTTCAGACATCGGGTCCCTCCCAGTTCAGGTACTGGCGCGCGGCGGCGACGGACTTCTCGACCAGATCCGGGACGCTCTCGCCGCCCGTCGCCTCCAGCAGCAGCGGCCCCTTGTAGTCGATCTCATCCAGCAGCGCCATGAACTGCCCCCAGTCGATGACGCCGCGGCCGGGCAGCGTGTGGCGCTCCTGGTGGCCGTCGTTGTCCGAGATGTGCAGGGTCTCAATGCTGCCCCCGAGCGTTCGCATGGCGATGTCCAGCGGCTCGCTGAGGTTGGCGTGATTGGTGTCCAGGCACACGCAGGCATCGCCGTCACACAGCCGCAAGCACTCCAGCAGCTCCACGCTGTTGTTGCACAGCCGCGGCTTGTTGGCCGGCAGGTACTCCAACGCCACCCTCACCCCGAGCTGCGACGCCCGCTTGAGCAGGCAGTTGATGCTGCGCACGCTCTGCCGGGCGCGCAGCTCGTGCTCCTCCTCGTCCTCCGCCGACAGCCCCGCGTGCACCACCACGTACTTCGCCCCCAGGGCCGCTCCCACCTCGCACGCCCGTCGCACCTCGCCGACTGCCCTCCGCCGCGCCAGCTCATCGGGCGTGCTCAGGTCCACCTCTGCACCGAAGGGCGCGTGCACCGACCACAGGCTCATCCCCGCCTCACCAGCCCGCTCCGCCAGACGGCGCACCTCCTCGTCATCAGCGAAAAGCGCCTCGTCCCGGGCGACGTAGACCTCCAGGTGCGTGATCCCCCGAGACCGTGCCTCCCGGAGATTCTCGGCCGTGAGCTGCTGGTCCAGCATGGTGCTGCTGATGCCCAGGGGTCGGTACATGCATTATCGTCCCGTCCGAGGCGGTCCCGCCAGACGCCCACCCACGCAGCGGCCGGCCTCTCAATGATGGGTGCACACATCTTTAAGACAATCAAGGCCCCGAAAGGAGTTCCGTTACTCGTCGTGGAACGATTCCTCGACGGCGCATCTCCTCCGCCGGCGTCCAGCACCGCCAGCGGAGGGTCTGCCATCGGGGACATCCCGCTGGGAGGTGGACGATGACTGCCAGAGGCCTGACGCGCGTCTGCGCGGCGGCCATGCTGCTGACGCTGGTGGCGCACCCCATCTGCGCTCAGGACCTGACGCCGGAGGACCAGCGCGCCATCGCCGCCGCGGAGGACCTCAGCCGCGCCTTCGCCGCCGTGGCCCGCTCAGTCAGCCCGGCCGTGGTCAACATCAGCACCACCACCGTGGTGCGCGGCGGGCCCGCCCCGTTCTTCCGGCACTTCTTCGGCCGCGAGTTCGACGACCTGCTGCGCGGCTTCGACCGCGAGGTGCACAGCCTCGGCTCGGGATGCCTCATCTCCGCCGAGGGCCACGTCATCACCAACAGCCACGTGGTCGCGAACGCTACTGAGATCACCGTCACCCTGGCCGACGACCGCGAGCTGCCCGGAGAGGTCGTCGGCGTCGATCCCGCCACGGACCTGGCGGTGGTGAAGGTGGACGCCACGGACCTGCCCTACCTCCGCTGGGGCGACTCCTCGCAGCTTCAGGTCGGCCAGTGGGTGGTGGCGGTAGGCTCCCCCTTCGGCCTGGCGCACACCGTGACCGCCGGCATCATCTCCGCCACCGGCCGCACCGACATCGGCATCGTGGGCTACGAGGACCTCATCCAGACCGATGCGGCCATCAACCCCGGCAACTCCGGCGGCCCGCTGGTGAACCTGCGGGGGGAGCTGGTGGGCATCAACACCGCCATCGCCTCCCAGAGCGGCGGGTCGGAGGGGGTGGGCTTCGCGGTCCCCTCGAATGTGGCCCGCGGTGTGGCCCGTCAGCTCATCGAGCAGGGCCGCGTCGTCCGGGGCTGGATCGGCATCATCCCCGGCGAGCTGTCGCCGGAGCTGATCCGCCGCTACGCCCCTGGCGCCGAGACCGGCGTGTTCGTGGAGGCGCTCTACCGCGGCCACCCGGCGATGGAGGCCGGCCTGCAGCCCCAGGATGTCATCACCCGGTGGGGAGACACGGAGGTCACCTCGCTCAGCCAGCTCGCTCGCCTCATCGCGGACACGCAGGTGGGCGCCGAGGTGCAGGTCACCTACCTCCGCGGCGGCCAGGAGGGCACAGCCACCGTCACCGTCGGCCAGCAGCCCATCGCCCGCACCGGCCGCCCGATCAAGGGGATGTAGGCGAGCGTAAAGGTGCCCCGCGAAGCCGGCCGACCACCTCCCAGGCTGCCGCCGGCGTGGCGAGTCACATGAGTTGCACCGCGCCACGACGAGTCTCCAGCGACGGCAGTGCATCTTCGTCTACACCAAGAGGGGCGGCAGCGATGGCTGTGGAAGGCAGCGGTCGGCGGGCTGTCGTGACATTGATCAGACAGGGAGCCACGGATGATGCAGATGGGAGCGCCTTGCAGACGCAACAGCCAACGAGGCTATACACCGTATTCTTCACACCCGGTTGGGGATGGGGCGGGTCCGTCCCTCCCAAGACCCTCGTCAGCAACGAGCAGATCCTCGAGACGCTCAAGACGCGCTGTCCGGGCGTGGAGTTCATCGTACGGGATCGAGCTGAGGCTGGGACTTCACCCGACTCCATTGCGAACGAGCTTGAAACGCTCGAGGATAGCGTGGACGGGGTGCTGGCCTTCGGGGGCGTGCGCGGTGATAACCGGGTAGCTCTGACGGGCCTGCCCACCATAGTGGTGAGCAACCTCTTCGAGTTCAACGCCATCCCCTACGAGGTCTATCAGGACCAGGGGAATGTCGTGACCGCGGCGATATCCCGCCTGAACGTGGTGCCTGAGCCACAGGCCCGGGCCCTGCTGGACGACCTGGTGGGGAAGATACGCCTCATCCAGGTGCTCCGCAAGATGAGGGAGTCCACAATACTGGCTGTCACGGACAGGCGACTGCGCTACTATCCGGGAGGAGACGGCGCCGCGCCTGCCTCTCCCGCCGAGGTGCAGGCCCAGAACGAGGCCTACCAGGAGAGGCTCCGGGAGACGCTCGGAGTGGAGAGCATCATCGTGGGAAGTCAAGAGCTGCACGAGCACATCCAGGCCGTCACCGATGCCGCGGCCCGGGAGGTCGCGAAGGTCTGGATCGACGAGGCCCAGGGCTGGCGGAACACCACCGAGGAGGACGTGTTGGACGGAGCGCGCATGTACATCGGCCTCGATCGGCTGAGTGAGGAATACCAGGCCACCGCGATAATCACCGACACCCAGTCATTCCTGGAGACCTTTGAGATCTGCGCCTGCCTGCCCAGCATGGAGTATCACAAGCGCGGCATCGTCTGCACCGACCAGCCGAACACCGGCCCGGCGTTGGCCCAGATGTTCGGGCTGTTCCTGACCGGCAGGCCGAGCTTCAACGCTGATATGATCATAGATGCCTCCAGTGGCACCACGGTCCTGGTTCACTGCGGCGCCCCCGTCAACCCTCACGGCAATGACAGAGTGCCGTATCTCCTGAGGGACTATCGGATGGGCGCCGACGTGTTGGCGGAACTGCCGGGCGGGGAGCCGGTGACCATCTGGCGGATCAACGTGATGGACAAGCTCATCCTGGCGCACACGGGTGAAGCCGTCTCTGCGGAGAGTGCCTACGAGGGGCCGGTCGGACTGAACGACATCCTGTGCGGGATGAAGCTGGTGGCGAAGGTCGATGCCCCGACGATACAGCGGCATCTCAACCCCACACAGTACGGTGTGCACAGAGCCGCGATCTACGGCGATTACCGCGAGCAGGTCCGAGACCTCGCGAAGCTGACCGGCTTCCGCCTCATCGAGGAGGATCGGTAACTTCCCGGGCCGGTGGGGAAGTCCAGCCTGCCCGATGGCGCCTGCCGCTCGCATTCTCATCCGCTGCGGCATCGCTCTCCGTCTGTACTCACCCCCTCTCGGTGAAGGTCTTTCCAGGGTGGGGGCGAAGGCAGGCCCGCTACTCACTTACACGAGGCGCATGGAGGCGTATCATGGCGGACCTGAACATAGCCGTAATGCTCAACTCGCTGCGCATGGAGCCCTACGAGGGCTTCGAGAAGATCGCCGAGATGGGCGTGACCGGCGTGCACCTCTCCGTCGGCGGCGGGCCCTTCGCTCCCGACAACATGAGCAAGCAGGACCGCAGAGACCTCCTGGGGCATCTGGACTCGCTGGGGCTGGAGATCTCCGCGGTCTCCGCCTGGGGCGGGAATGTGCACCTGGAGGAGGACGACTGCTCGGAGGCCCTGGAGCAGGCCAGGAAGGTCCTGGAGCTGGCCGCCGACCTGGAGTGCGGCATCTGGCAGGGCCACGTGGGCATCATGCCCGAGGACGTCAACGATCCCAGGTGGGCCAACCACGTGCGGCACCACGAGGAGATCGCGAAGCACGGTGAGGCGGTGGGCGCGTGCCTGGCCATCGAGACCGGCCCCGAGCCGCCCTACGTGCTCAAGCGCCTCATCGAGACCGTCGGGAGCGAGGCCATCCGCATCAACTGGGACCCGGCGAACCTGATCCTGTGGCCCGCGCGCTACGCCCGGGATGCCGGCGAGGAGTACGACAGGCAGAAGTGGATGGACCTCTACCAGCCGGTCGAGGGCCTCAACGTCTGCGGCGAGTACGTGGTGCACGTGCACGCCAAGGATGCGCTCGTGCACGAGGACGGACAGCGCGAGGAGGTGCCGTTCGGCGAGGGCTGGGTGGACTGGGACCGCTTCATCACCATTCTCTGCGACGACTACGGCTTCGACGGCTACTTCGCCATCGAGCGCGAGGTGGGCGAGAATCCCGTGGACGACATCCAGACCGCCGTGGACTTCCTGAAGGACTTCGAGGTCTGACGGGAGGCCATCCGCACAACTGCAGGCGGCCGGGATCGGCCCGATCCCGGCCGGCTTTGCCTCACGCCACTGCTCTCAGCGCCGCCTGCGATCCTCGCGCCGCGTCGAGCGGCTGCGTGCGGACGGCCGTCTGCGCGAGGCCGAGCTCTGCCGCGACGAGGACCGGCGGCTGGACCTGGCGCTGCGGCGGGCCTGGTCGTGGGCCCGCTGCGCCCGCTCGAGCCGCCGCGAGGCCAGCTCCATGGCCCTGGCCTGCCGGTCCAGCTCCTCCGCCGTCAGCGCCCGGCGCGGCTGGCCGAAGATCAGCACGCACGTCAGGATAATGATGATCGCCAGCAGCGCGTCCGTCAGGGTCATCTCCTGATACAGCCGCAACTCCTCCACCACCAGCCACTTGAGGATCAGCGCTCCCGGGAAGAACAGCAGGAAGCCGAAGATCGCGCCGAACAGCCGTCGCATCCAGAGATCACCTCAGGTCGGTCACGGGCCCACCAGCAGCTCCACAACGGCGGTGGCGATGACCTGGCCGGCCGCCTCGGACGCCCCGCCCTCGTCGCCACGCAGGGCCTCACCGGTCAGCCCCTCCTCGGCCAGCGCCACCTCAGTGCGCACCAGCGGCAGCCCCAGCAGGTCCGCGAGCCGGTCCATTGTCTGCAGCACGCGCCGCGCCATGTCGGTCTGCTCCATATCGCCCGGCAGCGGCCCCACGAGCACCACCACCGCGTCCGTCTCCTCCAGCAGGCGCCGGACGAGGTGCGACAGGGCCGAGCGGAAGACCTCCTGGTTCCAGTTCGTGATGTCGGTGCCGAAGCTCACCAGGACGATGTCGGGATCGGAGTCGGCCAGCAGCATGAGGTGGCCGGCGGTGGCGTCCGGCTCCAGCCCCGGCTCCGTCATCGCCGCCACGCTCACCTGCCCGCCCTCAGGCCGTGCCATCTCCAGGCGCTCGGCCACGGTCTGCGGCCAGGCCCCCTCCCCGCAGGTGACCAGGGAGTCCCCCAGCACGGCCAGCGTCAATGGCCTGTCATCCTCCACCGCCCAGCGGCGAAAGAGCCGCAGCTCCCGCGTCTCAGCCACCGCCTCGCCCGCCGGCTCAGCCGGTGGCAGGGCTACCGGCGCCTCACCGGTGGGCGCCCCGAAGACCTCCACCTCGCGCACGAAGATACGGTTGTCGCCGCCCAGCCCTCCGCCCCAGGTGTTGGTGAAGGCCACCCGCACGAACTGCGCGGGGCGGTCGTTGAAGCGATGGGTCAGAGTGATGGCCTGGCCCTGTGGAAAGATGAACTCCCGCAGCTTCTCGTAGCTCTCCCCGTCCTCGGAGCAGGAGATGACGATGCCGCGCGTGTTGCCGTTGGTGGAGTTGTGCACGGCGATGCGGCTGATCGAGCAGGGGCGCTGCAGGTCGATGGTCACGACCTTCGGGAACGTCGGATCGTTGGAGGTCGCAAAGCACCCCGGACTGGTGTCCGAGTCCGCCACCCCATCAACCAGCCCCGTCCACTGAGCCATGACATCAACGTTGCACTCGTAGGGCTGGTCCCGCGCCACGTTGTACTGGGCCGCCGCCGGCACTGCACACAGCAGCGACGTGGCGGCCATCACTGCCACCAAGGCTCGCCCACCCACGGCTGCGATCCTCCCCGATTCAGGACACGATCTCGAGCTCCAGGCTGATGTCGATGGCCGGCGCGGAGTGGGTCAGCCGCCCCACCGAGATGAGGTCCACCCCCAGCTCCGCCACCGCCCGCACCCGCTCCAGGCGCATTCCGCCTGAGGCCTCCACCAGCGCTCGCCCATCCACCACGGACACCGCCTTGGCCATCATGGCGTTGTCCATGTTGTCGAGCATGATGATGTCCGCGCCGGCCTCCAGCGCCTCCCGCACCTCTCCCAGGTGCGCGGTCTCGACCTCAATCCTCAGCGTATGCGGCGCCCCCTCCCGCGCCCGCTCGATGGCCTGGGCGATCCCCCCCGCCAGCCGGATGTGGTTGTCCTTGATGAGGATCCCGTCATACAGCGCGAAGCGGTGATTGCTCCCCCCGCCGGCCACCACCGCGGCCTTCTCCAGAGCCCGCAGCCCCGGCGTCGTCTTCCGCGTGTCAGTAACGCGCGCCCCGGTGCCCTCCAGCTCGTCTGCGAATCGGCGCGTGAGCGTCGCCACCCCGCACAGGTGCTGCAGGAAGTTCAGCGCCACCCGCTCCGCACCCAGCAGCCCCCGGGCGGTGCCCTGCACGTCTCCCAGGCGCTGGCCGGGTTCGAACCGCTCGCCCTCGTCCACGAGCTGCTCGAACTCCGAGCCGGGGTCGTTCTCCCGGAAGCACTCCGCCACCGCCCAGCCGCCGGCCATCACGCCCTCCTGCTTGGCCAGCAGCTCCCCGCGAGCCCGCGTATCGGCGGGCACCGTGAACATGGTGGTGAGGTCCCCGCGGCCGATGTCTTCACGCAGCGCCTCGCGGACGACCCGCTGGAGAGTCCGGCGATCGACGGGACAGCCTGTGAGCGGATTCCCTCTCATTGCTCTACGATGCGGTTGCTCTCGTCCGCGTAAAGCACATTCAACGACCGCGCGGCAGCCTCCTCCTCATCCAGCATCCCGTAGCAGAGGATGTGCACGCGGTCGCCGACCTCGCCGGCTCGGGCCGCCGGTCCGTTCAGGCAGATGACCCCCGAGCCGGCCTCACCCTCGATGACGTAGGTCTCGATGCGCGATCCGTTGCTGAGATTCACGACCTGCACGCGCTCGTTCGGCAGCATCCCCGACGCCTCCAGCAGGTCGGCCGGGATGGTGATGCTGCCCTCGTAGTGAAGCTGCGTCTCCGTAATGGTGGCACCGTGGATCTTGGCAATGCACATGATGCGGAGCATCGGCTCATCCCTCGACCCTGACATTGTCGATCAGGCGCGTCTCCCCCAGGTGGGCTGCGGCCGCGATGACCATCGGCACGCCCTGCTCCTCCCGCGGCTCCAGCGTCTCCGGGTGCACCGCTCGCACGTACTGGGGCCGGAAGAGTGGCTCCTCGCCCAGCTCCCGGGCCACCACCCGCTCCACCTCGCGCCCCGTCGCCCCCTCGCGTGCGGCCTCCGCGCCCGCCTGCAGCGCCTGATAGAGCCGGGGCGCCACCTCCCGCTCCCGCTCGCTGAGATACTGATTCCGGGAGCTGGCCGCCAGGCCGTCCGCCTCGCGAACCGTGGGGCAGCCCACGACCTCGACCGGCATGTCCAGATCGCGAACCATGGCCCGGATGACCACGAGCTGCTGGTAGTCCTTCTGGCCGAAATAGGCGCGATCCGGCCGCACGATATTCAGCAGCTTGCTCACCACCGTGGTGACGCCGTCGAAGTGCCCCGGCCGGTGCGCCCCGCACAGCCCCTCCGTCAGCCCCTGCACGGTCACCACGGTGCAGGCCCGCTCGTGATACATCTCATCGGCGGAGGGCGCGAAGATCAGATCCACGCCGATCTCCTCGCACTTGCGCGCATCGCCCTCCAGATCGCGGGGATACCGCTCCAGGTCCTCGCCGGGGGAGAACTGCGTGGGGTTGACGAAGATGCTCACGACCGTGAAATCGCAGTCGGCCACCGACCGCCGCACCAGCGACAGATGGCCCTCATGCAGCGCCCCCATCGTGGGCACCAGACCAATGGTCTTGCCCCCCGCACGCCCCTCTGCGACTCGCTTTCTGGTTGCCGACTTCTCACGGGCAACGATCACAAGGCGACTTCCTCGGGCAGCATGCCGGCTGCATCGAGCTTCCGACCCACGCGCTCCATCGCCCGAACCACCTCTATGGGCTCTACCCCAAGGGTCGCGGCGATTTCGCGGTGGCCCACGCCCGACGACCACTCCCACATCACCAACACGTCAAAGGGAGTGACCTCGTCGGCGGCCAGCAGCTTCAGTATGGACTCCTTCAGAGCGGTGCGGCTGTTCGCCATATTGTCGGCAGCCATGTCAGTCACTCCTCCTCAGATGGCTGAACGCCCGAAGCATGCGTCGCACAAGATCCGGATTCTCGGATGCGGCAATCAGCGCATCCTCGTCCAAGGGCTCGCCGCTCTCCCGGCCCTCAATGATCGCCATGATTACCAGATCGTCGGGATGGATCTCCAGGAGCCGCTCAATCGCCTCCCGGGCATCACGCGGCGCATCAGAGCCGGGATGGTCGCGTAGTGACCCAATCGCGCGTCTCAGGATCTCGTCCGCGCCAGGGATGATGCGTCGCAGTTCAGCAAAGAACCCGTCATCCACCGCATCAATGTAGCTCCGAACTTGTGCCCTCGACAAGCGATCTCCTTGAAGAGCTGCCTCACACACCCGTTCAGCAGCGGCATTTCGCGCACGGTGCGCGTGCCCCCTAATCGCCTGGACAGTCACCTGGCGTCGGCCCAGCAGCCTGCCGATCGCGAAGAATACCCCAGCGACGACAACGTTGACCACCACATCCGGCCACAGATGCTGCAGCGTCTGCCACATGACGTACCGCACTCCCCGCCTTTCCAGGACCTGCGCCAAGTGAAGTATACCACCTTCAGCGCTACTCCCACCAGTAGCCGGGGCGGAACATGGAGCCGATGGCCCAGCCCACCAGGCCGGGCAGGAAAATGACGCCTGAGCCGAAGGCCATCACGGTGGTCATCTGCCCGCCGTGGGCCCAGGCCATGGCAGCCGCGATGGCGAAGACCCCGGCGAAGAAGCCTATCACCCGCCACGACAGGTCCACCACCAGCGCCACAAAGACCAGGTAGAAGGCCAGCGCCAGGAGCGGCGAGATCAGCCCCGCAACGCCCAGATACAGCCACAGCGGCACGTCGCGGCCGCGGTCGCTGACCACGCCCCCGAGCTCCCAGTCGAAGCCGCCCAGCACCCCACCAGCGGCCAGCAGCGCCGCCCCGCCGAACCCCGCCAGCGCCGCCAGGGCGATCTCCGGCCACGCGAACCCGGCCACCAGCGCGGGCGCGTTCGAGCTCTGGACGCCCCACGCACAGGCCAGCACGACCGCCGCCGCCACGGCCACCAGGGGCCAGCGGACCGGGACCGGCTCGGGCTCCCACAGGTCGCGGTACCGCTCCCACGTGCGGGCCTCCGAGGGCTGTTCCCGCGCCCGGGATGCACTCTCGGCGACGGAGCCCCACTCGCCCTGCTCGGCCCGCCGGATGGCGTCCAGCAGCTCCAGCAGCCGCGGGTCGCCGGGGTGATTCTGCGACAGCTCCAGGTAGAGCTGCCGCGCCTCCTCCGTATACCCCCGCTCCAGCAGCTCGTAGGCGTCGGCGAGGCTGATCTCGAAGTCCTCGATGATGATCAGCGGCTCGCCCACGTCCCCGACCGCCTGCCGCTCCAGACGCTGCCGCATCTCGTCGTCCATGAGCGTCTCGTAGGCCTGGCGGAGGCGGATGAACTGCTCGTGGGCCCGGTCATCGTCGCGGCGCACGTCCGGGTGCATCCGCCTGGCCAGCTTCCGGAAGGCCCTGCGGATCTCCCCGGGGTCGGCGCCCACAGGCACGCCCAGTGTGCGCCACGGATCGAAGCCGTCTTCAGCCATGGGCTTCCCCAGCCAATTACTGCATCACTGTCCCGGCGTAGCCCGTGTAGAAGCTCAGCAGCATGAGGGCCACGATCACGCCGGCGATGATGACGGCGATGGGGGCGAGAGTGACGGCGAGCTGCTTGACCGAGGTCTCGGCCTCCCGCTGCAGGTGATTCGCGACATTCTGGGCCATGCCGTCGATGTCACCGGTGCGCTCGCCGGTCTTGAGCATGGTCAGCACCGTGGAGGGCATCAGCGAGCTCTCCGACAGCGCCTCCGAGAGCCTCTGACCCTCCTCGAGCTTGCGGACCGCCGGCTGCAGCTCCCGGCGCACGGCCTCGTTGCCCGCCGCCTCCCCGGCCAGCTCCACGGAGGTCCCCATCATCACGCCCGATGAGTAGAGCGATGCCAGCGCCCGGCAGAACCGCGCTACTGCCAGCTTCCGCACCACCCCGCCGATGATGGGGATGCGCAGCTTGGCCCGGTCCAGCGCCAGTCGGCCCTGCTCCGACTGCGACGCCTGGTGCATGATCAGGAGGATGATCCCCAGCGGCACCCCCACCACCAGGAGGATCAGCAGCAGCCGGACCGCCGCGGTCACCACGGCCTCCGCCAGAGTGGCGGTGATCCAGATGAGGATGAACTGGCCGATGAGGGGGATAAAGATGATGCCCGCGAAGAGGACGATGGGATAGGCCAGCTCTCGCGTCAGGAGGTGGCGCAGCTCGAAGTCCTGCTCGTAGTAGTCGGCAATGAGCTGCAGGGACTCCTCCAGCCGCCCGGCACGCTCCCCGACCTCGACCATCGCCACCGTCAGCGGCGAGAAGACCGTGGGGCGGCCCCGCATCGCCTCCGCCAGCGAGCTGCCGTGTGCGGCCTTGTGGCCGGCCTCCAGCAGTGCATCGCGCAACGGGGACGGCCTCATCTCCTCCGCCACTGCCGTGGCGGACTCCCCGATGGTGACGCCGGCGTGCAGCATGCTGGCCAGCTCGCCGTAGGCCTCCGACCGGACTCTGGCCTGGGCGGCCCCGAACATCACCGACCCCCCGCCTCGCCCGTCTGCTCGCGCGCCATGACCTCCACCAGCGACCCCAGCCGCCGCACCTCGCCACTCTCGCCGGCCGACAGCTCCTGCGCCGTCGCGCCGCCCGGCAGCACCACGTCCGGGGCGATCTCCGCCAGCGGCACCAGCACGAACTGCCGCCGCGTCAGCTCCGGGTGCGGGATGCGAAGCCGCCGGGTGTCCACGCGCATCTCACCCAGCAGCAGCACGTCGATGTCGATGGTCCGCGGCCCCCAGCGGGCCTCCCGGATGCGCCCGAGCCGCCGCTCGACACTCAGCGCAGCGTCCAGCAGCGCCAGGGGGCTGAGTGTGCACCCGAAGTGCGCCACCATGTTCAGGAAAGTCGGCTGCTCGGTCACACCGACCGGAGCGGTCTCATAGACCGAGGAGGTCTCGTGCAGGGCCAGGCCCTCAACCTCGTCGAGCAGCTCCAGGGCGGCGGCCAGGGAGTGCGCCCTCCGCCCCAGGTTGGCACCCAGGCCCAGGTAGGCGTCCAGAGGTTCGGACTGCCGGTCGCCGTGACTCCCGTGCTCCGTCACGCTGCCGCTCCCGTGCTACGGCGTCTCCGGCTCCGGCATGCCCGGAGGGATGGCGCCGCGCTGCTTGCGCGTCACCTCTTCGGGGGTCAAGGGCTCCGCCGGCTGCTCGTCGGCCTCCTCCGCCTCTTCCTCCGACTCCTCCTCCAGCTCCTCGGCCATCACGCCGTGCTCCAGAAGCGCCTCCACGTCGGCCTGATCCAGGGTCTCGTGCTCCAGCAGCTTCTCGACCAGCAGATCCAGCTCCTCGCGGTGCTTCTCGAGGATAGCCCTGGCCCGATCGTGGGCGCCATCAACCATGGCACGCACGGCGTTGTCGATCTTTCTGGCCACCGCCTCGGAGTAGTTCCGTTCCTCTGCCAGGTCCTTGCCCAGGAACACCGGCCCGGTCTTGCGGCCGTAGGTGATGGGCCCCAGCTCCTCGCTCATGCCGTACTCGGTGACCATGGCCCTGGCGATCTTGGAGACCACCTCCAGGTCCTGGTGCGCCCCGGTGTGAATCTCGCCCAGCACCAGCTCCTCGGCGGCCCGGCCGCCCAGCGCCTGGGTCATGCGGTTGAGCATCTCGCTCTTGGAGGTGATGTAGCGGTCGTCCTCGGGCAGGCTGATGGTGTAGCCCAGGGACATGCCGCGCGGCAGGATAGTCACCTTGTACACGGAGTCGAAGTCCGGCAGCGTGTAGCCCACCAGGGCGTGGCCCGCCTCGTGGTAGGCCAGGACCTTCCGCTCGTCCTCGCTTATGACCCGGCTCTTGCGCTCCGGCCCGGCGATGATGCGCTCGATGGCCTCGTCGAAGTCCTCGCTCTCGATAACGTCCTTGTCCTTGCGCCCCGCCAGCAGCGCCGCCTCGTTGACCATGTTCTCGATGTCCGCGCCCGAGAAGCCCACGGAGCGGCGGGCCAGCACCTCCAGGTCCAACTCATCGGAGACCCGCTTGTCCTGCACGTAGATGTTGAGGATCTCCTGGCGCTCCTTGACGTCCGGCATGGGGACGACGATCTGCCGGTCGAAGCGCCCCGGGCGGAGCAGGGCGGGGTCCAGGATGTCGGGCCGGTTGGTGGCGGCCAGCAGGATGACGTCATCGTTGGGGTCAAAGCCGTCCATCTCCACCAGCAGGGCGTTGAGCGTCTGCTCCCGCTCGTCGTGGCCGCCGCCCAGGCCGGCGCCGCGCAGCCGGCCGACCGCGTCCAGCTCATCAATGAAGATGATGGCCGGCAGGTGATCCTTGGCCTGCTCGAACAGGTCCCGCACGCGGGAGGCGCCCACGCCCACGAACATCTCCACGAAGTCGGAGCCGGACATGTAGAAGAAGGCCACCCCGGCCTCACCGGCCACCGCCCGGGCCAGCAGCGTCTTGCCGCAGCCCGGCGGGCCCACCAGCAGCACGCCGCGGGGGATCTTGGCCCCCAGCTTGCGGAAGCGCTCCGGCTCCCTCAGGAAGGCCACCACCTCCTGCATCTCCTCCTTGACCTCCTGCATGCCGGCGACGTCGTCGAAGGTCACGCGCTCCCAGTGGTCGCCGACCATCCGGGCCTGGCTGCGGCCGAAGTTGAGGGCCTGCCCCCGCGTGGTGTTCATCTGCCGCACCATGAACAGCCAGAACAGGATGATGATCACCAGCGGCAGCAGGTAGGTCCCGGCGATGGTCAGGATCCGGTCGCTGAGCCGCATCGGCTCCGCGCCGATCGCGGTGTCCAGCTCGTGCTCCTGCTTGGCCGTCATCAGCGTGTTCATGACGTCCTCGCCCTGCACCGACACCACGAAGCGGTCATAGCCGCCGGGCGCCTCGGGCTTGAAGGTGCCCTCCAGCTCCTCGCCGTTAATCACCATGACCTCCGCGATGTGCCCGGCCACGAAGTCGTCGTAGAACTCGCTGTAGTGGTCGTACTCCCTCAGCTCATTCTGCCCGGTGTTGAGCCGGGGAATCATATAGAAGACGTATATGATGACCCCCAGCACCAGGATGGTCATGATCATGTTCCGTCGCATCAAGTGTCCTCCTCAGCCAGCTCACCGACGCCTACTCAAAGACGGCGGTCAATCGCACCGCATCGTCCCGGCGCCTCACCCGCGCCGGCTCTGCAAGCCGGTGCCCCACCACCCACAGAATCCGGCCATCGGGATTGGCCACCACGGGCACCTGCGCCCGCAGCCGCCGCGGCACCTTCTCGTCAACGAAGAAATCCTGCAGCTTCCTACTTCCATTCATACCCAGCGGCACGAAGCGATCACCCGCTCGCGTGCCCCGCACCACCAACCCCGGCTCCACCGCGCTTCCCGCAATCCAGGCCACATGCGGGTCGTCGGCCGCGTAGTCCTCCGGCGCCGTCCCCCGCTCGGCCCGCACCTGCACGCCACAGCCGTCCACCCTCGCCTCGCCCGGCACCGGCAGCTCCACCTCCCCGCACGCCGCCTCCGCCTGCTCGCGCCCTGGCCCCACCACCACGCGCTCGTACTCCCGTCGGGCCTCCCAGCCGCCCGGCAGCACCACGCGCGTGCCCGTCTCAGACTCGCACAGCGCCGCCACGCGCTCGATCTGCTCTCGAGAGATTTCCCCGAGGTCGCCCCGCACACGCTCCAGCGCCAGCCGCAGCAGACGATGCGCCGCCCCGAGGTGCAGCTCCCCCACCGCGGCAGCATCCAGCACCACCGTATCCTCGCCTCGCGCCACAGTGGCGTCCTCCAGCCACCCCTCCAGCAGCGGCTCCGTCCAGGCCAGCTCCTCCTCCACCGCCTCGCAGGCCCTCATCAGCGCCTGCTCCGCGCCTTGGAAACGCTCCTCCACCAGCGGCATGATGCGGTGCCGCACGGCGTTGCGCCGCGCGTAGTCGGGATCGAGGTTGCTGCGATCGGTGCGGATGGGAAGCGAATGCCGGCGGCAGTACTCCCCCGTCTGTGTTCGACTCGCGCGGATCAGCGGACGCACGATGCGCCCGCGCTGCGGCGGGATGGAGCGCATCCCCCGCAGCCCCGCGCCGCGGAAGAGGTTCAGAAGCAGCGTCTCAGCCCGGTCGGTCCCCGTATGCCCGGTGGCGATGCGCTCGAAACCGTGCTCGTCCGCGACCCGCCCGTACTCTTCATAACGCGCGCGGCGACCGGCGGGTTCGATTCCGACGGCCCGCTCCTCCGCCTCAGCTTCCACGTCCCGGTGCGCCATGAAGCACCGCACTCCTACCTCCTCGCACAGCCCCACCACCGCCGCGGCGTCGGCGTCGGCCTCCTCGCCCCGCAGCCCATGGTGCACGTGCACCGCCGCCACCCGCGGGACCAGCTCCAGGCTCACCAGCGCGTGCAGCAGCGCCACCGAGTCCTGCCCGCCCGACACGCCCACCAGCACGCTCTCCGCGCCCTCCAGCAGCGCGTAGCGTCTGCAGGTCTCCAGGATCTGCTCGTGCAGCGGGTCCCGCCGATCATCGCTCACGTCAGGCACCTCACGGCGTCCGGCCGGTCAGCCGCTGCATCAGCTCCACATACAGCTCCCGGGTCCGCGCCACCACGTGGCCCGGCAGCTCCGGCCCCGGCGGCGTCTTGTCCCAGTCCTGCTCGTCCAGCCAGTCGCGCAGATACTGCTTGTCAAATCCCTCCGGCTGGTGCCCCGGCCGCCACTGGTCCTCATCCCAGTAGCGCGACGAATCCGGCGTCAGCACCTCGTCCACCAGCACCAGCTCATCGTCGATGAGCCCGAACTCGAACTTGGTGTCGGCCAGCAGCAGCCCGTTCTGCTGGGCGTGGTCGGCGGCGTACTGGTACAGCTCGATGGAGAGGGACTCGATCTGCATGGCGCGCTCCTCGCCGCACAGCTCCACGCACTGCTCGCGCGTGATGGGCACATCGTGGCCCTCCTCGGCCTTGGTGGAGGGCGTGAAGATGGGCCTGTCGAGCCTTTCGGCCTCGCGCATCCCCTCCGGGAAGGTGTAGCCGCAGTAGGGCTCACCCTCCGCGTAGGCCCGCCAGGCGCTGCCCGACAGGTAGCCCCGCACCACGCACTCGATGGGGATGACCTCGGCCTTTCGGCACCACATGGCCCGGCCCTCGAGCAGGTCAGCGTACTCCTGCACCTTTTCAGGCAGGTCCGCGACCTGGGTGCTGATGAGGTGGTTGGGGACGATGTGGTGCGTCCTGTCGAACCAGAAGGCGGAGACCTGGGTGAGGACCTTGCCCTTGTCGGGAATCCCGGTGGGCATGACCACGTCGAAGGCCGAGACGCGGTCGGAGGCCACCATCAGCAGCCCATCCTCGTACTCGAAGATGTCGCGGACCTTCCCCTGCCGCCGCGAGATCGCCCCCGGCAGGTCGGTGCTCATGACGACCTTCATGGGTCCGCTCGCCATGCGGCCCGGCCTCCCTCGTTCGCTGAGTTCGCTTCGCGACCCGTGTGCGTTCGCCGTTGTGGTTCGGAGGGACGCATGTTCACATGCGTCCGTCGTTTGCCGTTGTCCAGTCGTTTGGAGGGTCGGGACTACGCTCCCGCCCGCGTCGTTACGCCGCCGTTCCCACCTGGTCGGG
>JAYENL010000143.1:0-9412 GCA_034722055.1 Armatimonadota bacterium | reverse complement strand
GTGTCCGCGTACCAGGTGCGCACGGTAGACAAGTGCCGGTTAAAGGAGGAGGTCCAATGCGACGAGGTTTCACGTTGATCGAGCTGCTGGTCGTGATAGCGATCATCGCCATCCTGGCGGCGATCCTGTTCCCCGTGTTCGCACGTGCACGGGAGAAGGCCAAGCAGACCTCGTGTCTAAGCAATGTCAAGCAAGTGGCTTTGGCCGTAGCAATGTACGCGCAGGACTACGATGATTACGTCGTTGCGGCGTACAACGAGAACTACCTCTACTGGTACGATGTCTTGCAGCCCTACTGTAAGAACAGGCAGATCTGGCTCTGTCCCGCCGCGCCGAACATCAACCCCGGCTACGGTTACAACTACCCCCATGGCAGCTATCGCCTCAAGTATCCCAGCAGCCTCAAGAACCGGAGCAGCTTCGAGCACATCGCCAGTACCATGCTGTTCGCCGATAATGCGGACACTACTGCGTGGTACCGGCGGTACCTCTACTGCCCTGTCCACTGGCCGTGTCCGCCCGGGATCCGCACGCCGACGAACGTGGTGGGCGACCGACACAACGACGGGGTCAACTGCGGCTTCCTTGATGGGCACGCGAAGTGGATGCCGCTGGATCGGATGATCCACGGTGGCGATGAGCTTGCCCTGCTCTGGGGTCACCCCCTACCGTAGCGCCCTATCGTCTCCCACAACCCACGGGCCGCCACCTCTGCCCGGAGGTGGCGGCCTTTTATTCGGGCACCAGGGAGCAAGCACAAGGTACTACCCGCCGGGCGTCGCCAGGCCCTCCTGCGGCTGCACCTCCGTGGCGAGGTCCTGGTCCAGGACCGTCTCGCCGCCCTCGGTCATCCGGATATGCCCCGCCACATTGCCCTCGATGGCGAAGGTCACCTCGACGGTCCTCGCCCCCGCCTCGATGCGCGCGCCGACCGCCCCGTCACCCTCCAGCAGCTCCACGGGCTCCATCGCCTCCAGCGATTGCTCGCCCACCTGGATGACGTGCAGAAAGAGCCGCTCGGCCGCCGGCGTCGCGGAGGCCACCTCCACCCGGCCCCAGCCCATCAGCTCATCGGCCTCCCGATCCCCCTCCAGCGGCCAGTTGCGTCCCCCGGCCATGAACTGCTTGCCCGGCCCGCCGATGGCCGTGAGCTGCGCGTCCTGGGGCAGCAGCGTGCGGCAGAACATCCGCCCCTCGCCCTGGTCGGCCGCGATCGTCGCGCCCTCAATGCGCGGCTCGCGCGCCGTGTGCAGCAGCCAGCGCTTGGTGTACTGGGCCTCGGTGGAGCGCACGCGGTCCAGGATGACGAAGTGGCTCGGGTAGACGAAGACGAGCTGCCGCAGCGCCAGCTCGCACTTCTCCGGGCGATAGGCCTCAGTGGCATCCCCGGCCACGTAGGTGTAGGCGTCGTTGGTCTCGAAGGCCAGCGGCGTGGAGCCGATCTGCCTGTACTGCCCGCCCTCCTGGACGTGGACCGGCCCGTTCCAGTAGTTCGAGATAGGCTCGTCGGGCATGTCGATGAGCACGCAGTTGTGGGCCACGGTCTGTGCGTAGTAGTTCTGGAGCTGCGCGGCGTTGGTGATGCGCGTGCCGGAGTCGATGGCCAGGAAGCCCCGATGGTAGATGCAGAAGTTGAGGTTGTCGTAGTGGCGGTGCTGGCTGAGGATGCCGCCGACGGTGAACTCCGCGTATGTGTCCTCCGGCCCGGAGCCTGACCGCATGAAGATCTGGCCCATGTTCTCGAAGTGCCGGGCGTGCGGCAGCTCACCGGGATCCATCGGCTCGGGCGCGAGGTGCATGCGGGTGAGCAGGAAGGGGTGGCAGCCCCAGTTGGTGGTGGAGTAGCCGCCGGCGAAGTATTCCTCCCGCAGATACCGCATCAGCGCCACCCACTGCGGCCGGCTCTCGGAGTAGAAGTGCATCATCTGCGCGATATGCTGGGGCATGTTGGAGGCGGGCATCTTGTTGGTGGTATGCGGGGCGTCGCCGTAGCCGAACTCGTGCCCGCCGGGCAGGTGGTTCCACATCACGTAGTTGGCGAACAGCGCCATGTAGGGCCAATCCTCGGCGATCTGTTCCCCGGTGGCCGACTGGCAGGTGTGGAAGAAGTTGAACTCCGCCCACGGGTAGGCGCCCAGGGCGTAGCCCAGCGTGGGCGAGGCCGAGCCGCCGTCATCGCCCGAGGCCCCGCGCCGGTGCTCCAGCAGCGCCATGTACTTGTCGTGCCCGCTGACGAGGTACTCCAGGGCGCGCTGGTCGTCGATGCCCTCATCCAGCATCGCCAGCCCCGCGTACCACAGCAGGCTCTGCGTGCCGTAGAAGCCCGTGGTGTGACCGCTGCGGTTGCAGCGCTCGATGCCCGGTACGCCGCCGGGCTGCACGTCAGCGATGTGATCGAGCATCGATCGGCCCCACTGCACCCGCCAGTCGTCGTCCATCTCGTCGAAGATCCAGTCGAAGGCCGCCAGCGCGCTGATGCGCGTGGTCGAGTACCAGTTCACCGCCTTCCCGTCGGCGATGCTCTGGTGGTAGAACTCGATGCTGCGGTCAAGCATCTCACGCGTGCGCTGCAGGTAGCCCTCATCGCCGGTGAACTTCCACACGAAGGCCGCGTTCATCGCCAGCGATCCGTAGTCCCTGACCTCCAGCTCCGCCGGCAGATCATCCACCGTCTTCCTCACACGCGCGTAGTGCTCCGCCATCGGCCCCTCGGCCATGGCGCGCACCTCCGCCCAGGTGTCATCGTTGAGGAACACGCGCGGGTGGTCATCGCGGATGCGCTCCACCCACGCTGGCCGCTCCGTCTCCTGCGCCATCGTGAACGCTCCCGTCAGGGACAGCATCAGCGCCGCAAGCGCCAGCATCGTCAGGCGCGCCTTCATCATCTGACCTCGGTCCTCCTTCAGCCGGCGATGTCCCGCATGGTGATCGTGGGTTCCAGGATCTCCGCGAGGCTGACCGCGGAATAGCACAGGTAGCGCCACTCGTTGTGCCCGCCGGGCCCCTTCTCGATGATCTTCTGCAGCCGGGATGGTGAGGCGTCGGCGACCGTGTAGTAGAGCCCGCGCATCACTCCGGTGAGGGCCTGGGGCGAGGGGTCGATGCGCTGGTGGTAGTAGTTCAGGGCTCCCAGCGTCACGCCGCTGCGGCCGCCGCTGGCGAACCACCAGCCGTCGGGCTGGGCGACGAAGGGTAACAGCGTCTCGCGCATGCGCTCCTCCAGGCCCGCGCGGATCTCGGGGTCATCGATGAAGTAGTGCGCCCACTGTGCGGCCTCGGCGAAGACGCTGCGGGCCTGCAGCTCGTCCTCCAGGAACCAGCGGGCGTCATGGCGGGCCATCTCCCGGACCGCGGGATCGTCGGCGATCTCGGCCCACGCCGCCGTGGCTGCCAGCGTGCAGCCGCAGACGAAGCCGAAGCTCTTGTCCGAGCGCACCGGCTCCTCGTACACCTCCTCGCCGCCGGCAGCGGTGTACCTGGCATGGAACACCCAGCCGACGCCGATCTTGCCATCGTCGAGGCGGAAGCTCTCACGGTACCGGAAGTAATCGCGCAGCGACTGCACGTACTCGTCGCGGCGATCGTCCGGGACGTGCTCGACCAGCCGGGCCATGCCGATGGCGATCTCCCCGCCATCGGCCACGTAGCAGGCCTCGCCGGTGTCCTTGATGCCGTAGCCCATGCGATAGCCGCCGTCCTCGCGCTGCTGCGCGATCTCATGATCGCCCCAGCGGATGGCAGCCTGACGGTAGCGCTCGTCGCCGGTCAGCTCGTACATCGCCAGCAGGCCGCGCGCGGCCCGCTCATCGACGTACCCTGAGCCCGCGAAGGTGCCATCGTCGCTCTGGGCCTCCACGAAGAAGTCGCACAGACGCTGCATCACCCCGCGGGTATCTACCACGAGCTCGGCGCGGTCGCCGTCTCCATCGCCCACAGTATCCACCGACGCGCGGTAGTGCGCGAGGTCGAAGCGGTCGGCGGGCATGGCCGGAACTTCTGCGATGAGCACGCTGCCGGGCTTGACGTCAACCGGCATCTCATCGCGCCACCGCTCCGTCCCGTCCAGGTCGGTGACGCGGCAGAGGAGAGTGAACTGTCCGTCATCGAGCGGGGTGGCCACGTCCGCCTGCAGGATCATAGTGGGGATGCCGTCCATCAGCCTGAAGACAGACCGGAAGGCCAGGATCCGCGGCCGGCGCAGCAGGTAGTCGGCCATCTCCGTCACAGCCGCAGCCAGCATCGGCTCCGACCGGATGTCGCTGGCATCCAGGCACAGGCACCCGATGCTCGAGCCCCGCCAGCCCTCGAGGGGGTGAAGGACCATCGCGGCCGGCCCCAGCTCTCTCCCATCGCGATGCGCTGTCAGCAGCGGCATCACGGTGCAGACGCGAGCCCTGTGAATGGCCGCATCCTCGTAGGCCGGCCTGCCATCAGGCTGCACGTGCACCGCCCAGCCCGACCACCGTCCGGGAGGCTCGTCGCCCGGCTGCAGGATCCCGGCGCCGCCGGTCGCCTGCAGGGCGGCGCCCTCAAAGCGTGCGCTGGTTGCGAACATCTCCACCAGCCGCAGCTCCTGCTCCGCCGGCAGCTTCACGAGCTTCCCGTAGGCCGCAGCAGTGGCCGCGATGCGCGTGCGGTCGCGCGGCACCGCCTCGCGGGAGGGAGGGGCGAACTCCCAGCGCTGGATGTCGTCCAGCCAGATCGTGTGTGGCCCCTCACCGACCATGCCGCGGGTGAAGCCGAAGCTGAGCGTGCTCAGCTGCTCGGGATGCAGATAATCGCCCTCGCCGCCGCGGTCCTCCGTGGCGTAGGAGAGGAAGTGTGGGATGAAGATGCGGTACTCCCGCCACTGCTCGCTCAGCGGCACCACGTACTTCCACCGGGAATCGTCCGTCTCATTCAGCTCCAGGCCCAGCAGGGGCGTGCTGGCATCGCCGCGGGCGCGGAAGCGCAGGATGGTCAAGCGCTCGTCCCCGGTGCCGGTGATGGGCAGCTCCACGTACTGCCACTGCTCCAGGTCGGCGACGGTCGCGCGCAGGCACTGACCGCCATCCGCGGTCACCACCTCCCAGGCCATGGGCTCGCCCTCCCCGCCGCGGATCGCGATCCCCTGCGGAGCGGTCTCCTCGAAGTCCGCGATGGTGATGACCTCGCCGGGCGGCTCCTCCGGGATGGCTGCGGTCTGCCAGCCGTCCTCGCCGCGCACCAGCGGCCGCGAGAACGGCACGCCGCCCACAGACAGCACGCGTCCTCCGGCCCGCAGGTAGTCCTCCAGCACCGGCACCCCGTCATCGGGATAGACGCCCACCGTGGGAATGACCAGCAGCGGAATGCGCTCGGCGGTGAGCGCGGCGGGATCGAGCAGCTCGTCGGTGGAGATCGTGCGGGCGTCGAAGCCATCGTCGGACAGCAGATCGACCATGTCCGCGGGCTCGGCCGCCAGGGGCGTGTCAGCCGGCGGCTGCCAGACGCCCACGGTCTGCCCGGCCGCTCCGCGGGCCAGCAGGCATAGTCCCGCCACGGCCGCCAGCATCAGGATGGGCTTCATGGTCCGCCCCCTCTCGCGCAGTGAAGTCATGGCGTGAGCAGACTTCCAGGGCGGTGGCGCGACACCTTCACGGGGCGACGGTGCGAGGTTCCTCCTCGTCGGGTGGCGGGACCGCCGCCGGCGACAGGTCGGAGACAGCGCTGACGTCGATCTTCATCTTGGCGTGCTCCTCGGCCACGCGCAGGATGCGCTCGCGGAAGTCACTGGCGCGCTCCTCGTCGCGAGCGACCCATCGCGTGAACTCGTAATACTCCTCCGGATCGACGTCGTACTTCACGAGCTGCGTGGTCAGGAAGTCCGCCATGACCTTCTGGGGGTCCAGGTAGTCTTCCGGATTCCTGGCTATCTCGTTGGCCATGATGACGGTGCGGGCGGAGATCTGCACGTAGAGCTTCTCAGTCAGCTCCACGAAGTCGGTATTGCCCGCCTGCTCATTCCACGCCTCCGCTCCCCTGAGGACGTCTCGGTCGCTGTCGGTCGGCACCTCGGTCGGCACTTCCTCCGCGCTCGGCGCCCCGGTCTCCGCCACGGAGGCGGTCCCGCCCTCCGCCTCGGCCCCGGTGTCAGCTCCGGCAGAGGCGGCTGCGTGCCCGTCCGGCGGCGTCTCGTCCGCCTCGGCACGCTCCGCGAGCATCTCGTAGGGCATGCGCTGGCCCTCCGCCACGGGGTACTCTGGCGAGTAGCGCTTCTCCGGCTCGGGGCGCAGGAGGTGCCACGTGACGACGCCCCCGGTGAGCAGTCCGGCGATGATGACGACGATTGCGATCCCGCGATCGATCCGCTTGGGCCTCTCCTCGGCCATGGGCTACCTCCGGAGAATCAGTATACGGTCCGCCTTCGGCGCGTGTCAACGCCACTGCTGGGGGTGAGGCGCGCCAGCGCCTCCGGGCGCCCTCGCCGGCGCGCCGTGTCGTACGGAGGTCGGGCGTGCCTACGCCCGACGCGGGCCGGCAGGCCCGCTGCCGTTGGCGTCGGAGGGGCCGCACGACGACGGATGAGAAACAGCCGGAGGAGGCCGGCCCACCATGTGGGCGCCAGCGGGGCTGTGGCCGCGGGAAGAGGCCCGCCAGCGCCTCCGGGCGCCCTCCCCCGCGCGTTCGGCCGACGCTGCGAATGCGCACCCGTGCTCGGCAGTCATTTGCCGGCCCCGAACCGGTGTGCTATAATCTGCGGGAGTGTGTCACGATGGCGCAGGCCGGGTCCCGGGGGCGCAGTCCTCTGTGTACGAGCTGACCGTGGAGCGTGAGTTTTCAGCCGCGCACCAGATGCGCGGCCATCCCGGGGCCTGCGCCCGGCTGCACGGGCACAACTACCGGGTGCTGGTGAGCGTGGAGGGGGAGCAGCTCGACGATGCCGGGATGTTGGTGGACTTCGCCGAGCTCAAGCGCATCGCCGATGAGGTCCTGAAGGGGCTCGACCATCGCTGCCTGAACGACCTGCCGCCCTTCGATGAGATTAACCCCAGCAGCGAGAACGTCGCACGGTACATCTTCGAGCGGGTGGCATACCGGCTTGCCGGTGACGTGCGCGTCAGCCGCGTAACCGTCTACGAGTCGCCCACCAGCTCAGTAACGTACCGCGGGGGGAAGGCGAATGGGTAGCGTCCTGCTCCTGTCAGGCGGGCTGGACTCGGTGGTCGCGGCCTACGCCTCTCGTGACCGACACCCGCCGCGGCTCGCGATCACGTTCGATTACGGTCAGCGCGCTGCCCGCCGGGAGGTCGAGGCCGCGCTGCGCATCGCCGCGGACCTGGGGGCGGAGCACCGGCTCGTCAAGCTGCCATGGCTGGGCAAGCTCGCCCCGGCCCATCTGTCCGACCCCAAGGCCGACCTGGCGGAGGCCACCGACGAGTCCGTGTGGGTGCCGGCGCGCAATGCGGTCTTCGCGAGCATCGCCGCGTCCTTCGCCGAGGCACTGGAGTGCGACGCCATCGTGGTGGGCTTCAACGCCGAGGAGGCGGCCACGTTTCCGGATAACACTCCCGAGTTCATGCGCCGCTGTGACGCCATGCTGGAGCTGGCCACCCGGAGCGCGCCGGCGCTCATCTCACCCACCGTGGAGCTGACCAAGCCCGAGATCGTGGCATTGGGCCTGGAGGTGGGCGCCCCGCTGCATCTGGTGTGGAGCTGCTACGGAGCGGGGCCGGAGCACTGCTTCGAGTGCCCCTCCTGCCGCCGGCTCCGCAACGCTCTGCAGGAGGCAGGTCACTGGGAGCGGTGGCGTGAACTTCGCAGCGCTGCGAACGTTCAGGAATAGGGAGACACCGATGCCCCGATTGCGGTTCCTCGACGGCTGCAGCATGGTCGGCTGGCGAGCCAGCCGCCATCCCGAGACCATCTGGCAGCCGCGCGATTTCATGCGCGACTACGATTACTATGGCATCGGGGCGGCGCTGGTGCACAGCGCCACGGCGGTGGAGTACAACCTCGACTACGGGAATCGCAGGCTGCTGGAGGAGATAGCGGACTTCCCCAGGCTGCTGCCCCAATGGGTGGTCATGCCCCACCACACCCATGAGATGGCACCACCCGACGAGCTTGTTCCGGAGATGCTGGAGGTAGGCGTGCGGGCGGCCCGCGTCTACCCGAAGACCCACAACATTCCGCTGGGCGATCAGGTCAGTGGGCCGCTGCTGTCGGCGCTGGCCGAGCGGCGCATCCCGCTGTTCGTGGACGTGGGCGAGTTGTCCATCGACCAGGCCGCGTCGCTGTGCGAGCGGTTCCCGGAGCTGCCCGTGGTTCTGTGCGGGGTCAACTGGGGCGTGGACCGGCAGCTCGAGCCGGCCCTCCAGCGCGTCGAGAACCTGTTGATAGAGACGCACTCCTTCCAGGGCCACCGCGCCTACGAGCGCTTTGTGGACGCCTTCGGCGCCGATCGCCTGATCTTCGGAACCGGGCTGCCCGACTGCAGCCCCGGCGCGGCGGTCATGATGTCGGTTTACGAGGACATCCGGGACGAGGATCGCGCCAAGATCGCCGGTGCGAACCTGCTGCGGCTGCTGCGGGCGGTGGAGGCCGATGTGCCGCTGCCTTTCGACGAGGTGCCGGACGTTGAGCCGTCACCGGACGATGACCCCATCGTCGCGGCCATGCGGGAGGGCCGGCCGCTGGCGGAGGAGTTCATCTTCGACGCCCACGGGCACATCGCCCACGACGGCGCCATGGGCATCGCCAAGAACACGCTGCCCTACAACGACGCCGACGGCCTCGTCGGGACCATGGACCGCTGCGGGATCGACCGCTGTATCGCCAGCACCTGGAGCGGCATCCGACAGGGCGATCCGGCCAGCAACGACATCATGCTCCGAGGGGTCGAGCGCTATCCGGAGCGCCTTCTGGCCTACGGCACGGTCAACCCGCGCTACCCGGAGATCGCAGCCGGGGAGATGCGGCGCGTGTTCGATACGAAGCGTGTCGTCGGCTACAAGCCCTATCCCTCGGCCCATCAGGTGCCGCTGCCGGACTCCAGGCATCGGCCGATGCTTGAGTGGGCCGATCGGCATGGCGCCCCGGTGCTGTGCCACGGCGGGCTCTCCGCGGCTCGGGCCGTCACCCCGGAGTGCCTGGCCACGGTGGCGCCGCTGTATCCGAACGCCAAGTTCCTGCTGGCGCACACCGGCTCGAGCTGGGCACTGGCCGAGGCTCTGGTTCCAGTCGCCCGCCAATCGGGTAACATATGTGCCGAAATCACGTATACTACCATTACATACAACATGGTGGAGTACCTGGTGCGCGAGATGGGGCGCCACCGGGTGCTGTTCGGAACGGACTGTGTCATGCGCGACGCCGCGCCGCAGCTCGGATGGGTGGCGTGGGCGGGGATCCCGCTCGAGGACAAGCGCATGGTGCTGGGGCACAACATCGC
>JAYENL010000142.1:0-1753 GCA_034722055.1 Armatimonadota bacterium | reverse complement strand
GTCGATCCAAGTCTATCATATCCACGAAGCTGACGCCACCTGTCACTGCTCGAACTGCGGCAGGAGGTCGGCTGAGGCGGCGAGCAGCTCATCCACCATCTGCTCCGTCTGCTCCGGCGGGATGGATATCTCGTCGATGAGACAGGCCTGCACGACCAGGTTCCGGTCGCCCGTGACGCCGGCGTCGGCCACCAGCTCATGCCAGACGATGCGCTTCTCCAGGATGCCCTTGAGCACCGGCGGGCACTCGCCCATCTGCAGGCCGCGAACACCGCCGGAGTCCGTCACCGCCTCCACCTCCAGCAGCGCGTGCCCCGGAAGGTTCGGCACGCAGCCGCCGTTGGGGATGTTGACGATGCAGACGGTCCGGCGGCCGGTGGCGATGGAGGCCAGGATCTCCCCCACCCCCTCCCCCATCAGCGTGTCCGAGGGCCGCTCCGGCAGCTCCACGCCCGAGACCAGCTTGCGATACTGGCGCATGAAGGAGGCCCGGACCTCCTCGGGCGCGGCCTCCGTCTGCTGAGGCGCTGCATTGTGCCGCTCCACGGCCTCCTGGGCCATCCCCCACAGCAGCTCCTCGGGGCTGTCGAACTGCGCCAGCCACGGGTAGAACTCGATGATGTGGTCGTCGGCGGGGTAGACGATGGTGGAGCCGTAGATTTCCGACAGGTGGGCGCTGAGGCTCCGGCCAGCGGGCGGCTCCCGCTCCGCAATGCGTTGGCGCAGCTCCGGGTAGACGTCCTTCCCGCGGTGGAGGATGCGCGTGAACCAGTAGTAGTGGTTCGTCCCCACCCAGGTGCAGTCCAGCTCCCCGGGCGGCAGGTCCAGGATCTCGCCCGCGTACCTGATCCCGCCCTGCACGCCGTGGCAGATGCCGATGGTGGTGATAGTGGTGTACTTGACCATGGCGCGGCACAGCACCGCCATGGGGTTGGAGTGGTTGAGGAGGATGGCGTTGGGGCAGCGCTTCTCCATCTCCCGGCAGATCTCCAGGTAGGCCGGGATCGCCCGCAGCCCCATCATCATCCCCGCCGGCCCGCAGGTATCCCCCACCACCTGCTGGATGCCGTACTTCGAGGGGATGCGCAGGTCCGCGGCGTGGTATGAGGACCCGTAGACGCGCGCGGTGACCTCCGCGCCGCTGCCCCCGATGGATGAGATCGCGAAGTCGGCCCCGTCCACGGCGTCTGCGAGATCATCGGTGGCCCGCACGGTGCAGCCCGTTCCGGCCCGTTCGGCCAGGGAGGCGTGCACATCCGCCATGACCTGGACCTTCTCCAGGTCGATGTCATACAGCACGATCTCCGAGCCGGCCAGGTCCTCGTTCACCAGCAGGTCCGGCACGGCGCGGCGGAAGTAGAGGCTTCCCCCGCCCAGACACACGATCTTCTTCGTCTCAGCCATCAGCATCTCCTCACGAGTCTATCCGTCTCGGAACTGGAACGAGTAGAGGTCGGCGTCGGACATGCGGACCCTCATTCGCACCGGCTCTCCGGCCCACTGCCCCACGTCGGAGCCGGATTCCCACGCGACCACCCGCGCCAGCTCGTCGCCGTAGATTGGCGGGCAGCTCTCCAGCTCCCGACCCGGCAGAGGCCTGCCCTCCGCGTCCTGCAGCTCGACCTGGATGCTGCCCGCCGCGGAGGTGGCATTTTTGATGACCAGCTCGGAGCCCTGGATTGTGAACGGCCGGGTGGTCATCTCGCCGCCGGGCATTGCAGCGTGCAGCGAGGCGATCCCGTCCTGGCGCAGA
>JAYENL010000141.1:0-9454 GCA_034722055.1 Armatimonadota bacterium | reverse complement strand
CGTCACTGGAGACGGGGTGCCCGAGATACTGTCGCGATACTCCCGTCGCGGTCACGAGGGAAGGGGCGAGTTGGGCGTGCTGATCCTCGACAATCGCGGCCATCGCCTGGCGAGGATCCCCGGTGTGACGGCCGGGTCCGCCGGCCCCTACGTGTTCCGTCCCGACGGCCCCGGAGCCGGGCCGGTCTACCTGCTGGCCACCACCAACGTCTACGAGATCGTCGCTGAGCCGTCCTCGCCGGAGTAGCGCGGGGGATGCAAGCCGCCGCTCCTCGCTCAGCGCCACGCAGTGCCGCACGGAATCGCACCCTCTGAGGAGGTCGAGTGCCGCCGCACGTCGGAATCCCCGCACAGCGTCTTTGCAGGCTCACCTGCGGGAGGACAGAGCGATGAGCGCGTTCCGCATCAGCGCGACAATCATGCTCGCGCTGCTGTTAGCGTCCTGCTGGCCGGCGCCCGGCCAGCCGGATGATGGCGCCCGCGTGCCGCTGCTGACCGTCGCGACGACCGAGGACCCGCCGGTGGTGGATGGGGCACTCGGCGACGCGGCGTGGCAGCGCGCCGCGGGCTTCGCGGGGATGGTCCCTATCGGCGCCGAGACGCTCTCCCCGGACCGCACCCGCGTGCTGGTAACGCGCACCACCGAGCGCCTGTACGTGGCCTTCGAGTGCAGCTTCCCCGCCGGCACCACGCTGCAGGGCATCGCGCGCGACCGGGACACCGGCAAGCCCTGGCAGGAGGACGCCGTGGAGCTGTTCCTGGTGCCGGACCCGCATCGCCCCGACGACTACTACCAGCTCATCGGCAACAGCGCCGGCTCCGTCTACGACCTGCACGCCGGCGATGCGGAGTGGAACGGCGACTGGGAGTTCGCCACCGGCGTCGGCGAGGGCGTCTGGATCGCGGAGGCTTCCATCGCCTTCTCCGACCTGGGCGCCGCGCCGGAGTCCGAAGAGATGTGGCGGGCGAACTTCTGCCGCGACGTGCAGGCCGGGCGCAGCTCCAATGAGTCCTGGGCGCCGGTCGAGGCCAGGTACCTGGAGCCGGAGAACCTCGGCTGGCTGCGCTTTGCCCACGGGTCGCCGGTGGTGCGCGTCGATGACCTCGGCGAGCCCCGGTACGGCCGCCTGCAGGTGCGCGGCCTGGTGCACAATCCCGGCGACGCCGCGCAGCGCGCCTCCGTGCGGGCCCTGATGGTGAAGCCCGGCACCACGTTCACCGCCGAGGGCGAGGACTGGGCGCAGTTGATCGAAGGGATATTGGTGACCGCGACGCAGGAGCTATCGGTGCCCGCCGGCGGCCAGCGGGCCATCGAGCTCCAGCAGCGCTTCGATGACCGAGAGCTGGGCGAGCTTCTGCTGTCCGCATCATCGCCCGACGGGGCGCGCCTCTACGCCCAGCGGCTGCCGGTGCAGCTTCAGACCCCGCTGTCGGTGCATCTGCAGCCCATCCCGGTGCAGAAGCGCCTCATCGTGCGGGTGGAGAGCGGCCTGGAGGGGATCGATCCAGCGGAGACCCCGGCGAAGATCGCGGTGGCGCCGGAGGGAGGCGGCACGCCGGTGGCCGAGGCTGAGGCGCCGCTGGCGGCGCTGGGGCAGGGCCGGCCCCTCGACTACTCCGCCTGGCCGGAGGGCGCCTACGACGTCACGGTCACCGTGCGGGCCGGCGAGGAGCCGCCCACCGCCTCGGCGCGCTTCGAGGTGAAGCCGCCGCCACAGTGGCTCGGCAATGACCTGGGAACCGCTCGCGTCGTGCTCCCGCCCTTCACGCCCATGCGCTATCACGCCGGTGCGCTGGAGGTCTGGGGGCGCCGGATGAGCTTCGACGAGAGCCTGCTGCCGACGAGCATCACCAGCCAGGGCGAGGAGCTGCTGGCCCGGCCGATGGCGCTCGTCGCCACGGTCGGCGGCCAGCGGATGCAGTTCGACGGCGCAGCCTTCGAGTTGAGTGAGCGTTCGCCCGACCGGGCAGAGTTCCGCACCGGCGGCGCTGCCGGCGAGGTCCAGGCGCGCATCGACTGGTGGCAGGAGTTCGACGGCTTCACCTGGGCCGAACTGACGCTCACTGGGCCGGAGGGCGCGACTCTCGACGAGCTGTCGCTGGAGATGCCGCTGCGGCCCGACGTGGCCCAGATGCTGCACGGGACGCCGAATCAGCGCCACGCCGCCATCAACAAGCTGCTGAGCGACGAGCTGCTCGCCGACGGGCCGCTGCAGTACCCCTTCCTGCCCGTCGTGTGGGTCGGCAACCTGGACCGGGGTCTGTGCTGGTTCGCCGAGTCCGCCGAGCACTTCAGGCCGGTGGGTGGGGATGCGGTCGTGGAGCTGGCCGCCGAGGACGACACCCGGGTGCTGCGCATCACCCTCATCGGCGAGAGCACGCCCATCGACGCTGAGGCGCACTTCCCCTTCGGCCTGCTGGCCTCACCGGTGCGGCCGCTGCCGGAGGGCTGGTCCACCTTCATGGTGGACAAGTGGCCGCCGGAGCGCAGCACTCTCGACTGGGAGGCCCTGGGCACGAAGCCCGACTGGGGCATCATCTGGACGCGCGACTACGGCGAGCACCTCACCGCCCCGCTGCACACCCCCGAGATCGTGGGTGAGCTGGTGGAGCGCGGCAAGCAGTGGGGCGTGGGAGTGGCGCATTACATCGCCCCCGGCACGCACTCCATGGCCTACGAGACGCCGCAGCGGTATCTCGAGGAGTGGCGCATCGACCCCCTCAGCGAGTTCTACATCGACTGGGCCGATGAGACCTACCCCCGCCTGTGCCTGAACAGCTCCTGGGCCGACTACCTGCTGTGGGGCATCGACCACATGATCCGCGAGTTCGGCATCCAGGGCATCTACCACGACGGCGGAGCGCCGAGCTGGTGCCACAACCAGGCCCACGGCTGCGGCTGGCGTGACGATGAGGGGACGCTGCACCGCTGCCGGCCCATCCGCGCCTACCGCGACTATCACAAGCGCCTCGCCACCCTCTTCTACCACGACCACGGGAGGCGTGACTGGCTGATCTATAACCACACCTCCGACATCTGCTGGCTGCCGACACTCACCTTCTGCGACGCTCACCTCGACGGCGAGCAGTACAAGGGCCGGCGACGTGCCGGCATCCCCTACACCCAGATCCTGAGCCGCACCGAGGTGCTCCCGGAGTACGTCTCCACCCAGTGGGGGGTCATCACGGTCTTCCTCAACATCTGCCAGCGGGAGGGCTGGGAGGCACAGCGCTGTTCATCGACCTTCCTGGGTCACATGGCGCCACACGGCGTGCCCTTCTACCCCCGGCACCTCTATCAGGCCTGGAACGAGCAGATCCAGAGGCTCTACTCGGAGTTCGACATCGACCGCGCGCAGTTCCACCCCTGGTGGCGTGGGCTGGAGGGCTTCGAGCCGCAGGCCGACTCGGCGATGCTGCCGATAAGCTGCTACACGCACCGCGAGGGCGGGATGCTGGTCGTCGCGGGAAATCTTACCGACCAGGAGCGCGAGGCGACGGTCAGCATCGATCCGCGAGCGACGGGCCTCGCCGCCGATGCCCGCATCCGCCGCAAGGTCTCCAGCGGCGCGGGCGTGCGCTGGGAGGGCGGCGAGCTCACTCTGGAAATGCCCGCGTACGGATTCGCGTTCGTATGGCTACAGTAGCCTGAGACGCGCCCGGGCGCGGCAGCCGCCCGGTGGATGCGAGGAGGACTCCCCAATGCGCACCGCAATGGCCCTTGCAGTGATGATGGCCATCGGCAGCCCCGCGCTGGCCGGCTTCCCTGTCGTCGTGGAGGGGGAGCCCGCGTCCAGCATCGTGCTCCCCGCACACCCGCACCCGGCTCTGCAGCGCGCGGCCGAAGAGCTGCGGACCTACATCCGGCGCTCGACCGGCGCGGAGCTTCCGGTCACCAGCGCCCAGGAGGCGGGTGAGGGGCCCGCCATCGTGCTTCGCGTCGCGGACTGGCCCGGCTACCCCACCACGCCGCTGCGCCGGGGGAGTGACGCCTATGAGATCCGCGTTGAGCCGGAGCGCGTCATCATCGAGGGACCGGACTCCGGCTGCGTGCTCTTCGCCGCCGATGACTTCCTGCGCCGCTTCGTGGGCGTGCGCTGGCTGGCGCCGGGGGAGCTGTGGACGGAGGTGCGCCAACACGCCTCGCTGAGTGTCCCCGAAGGCACCTGGCGCGAGGAGGCCACGCTGGCGATCCGGGCGCTGCATACCGTGGGCGTGGCCTATCACTGGGACCAGGACGCGTCGGAGTGGATGTCGCGACTGCGCTTCAACCGCAAGGCCATGCACGTGGACCGCCTGTGGCACACCGGACCGAGGCTGGAGCCGCTGGGCATCCGCCCGCTGGGCGGCGGCCACTGCATGGCCTACTGGCTGCCCAACGACCAGCACTTCGGCGAGCATCCGGAGTACTACGGTATGGATGACGGCACCCGGCGACAGATCGGCGGCGGTGGCACGCAGATCTGCCTCTCGAACGAGGAATCGCCGGCGGTCTTCGCGGACCGGGTCTCCGAGTATGCCGCCGAGCACCCCATCATGGACATCATCGGCATCTCCATGAACGACGGGTGGGGGTTCTGCACCTGCCCGAGCTGCCTGGCGCGCTACCGGCGCGACCGTCCGCAGCCGCAGTGGCTGTCCGACCTGGTCTTCGGCTTCTCCAACGAGGTGGCGCGGGGAGTGGCGCGAGAGCACGACGATCGCATGCTCCTGCAGCTCGCCTACACCAACTTCTATGATGGCCCGGCCTCGTTCGACATCGAGCCGAACCTGATCGTCGAGTACTGCCTGTGGCGCAGCGGCTTCAATCGACCCGTCAGCGATCCCGCTAACGAGATGGATGCCGAGGCCCGCCGGCAGACGCTGGCCTGGGCGGAGAGGTGCGATCATCTGCTCATACGCGAGTACGTGGGCGGCGTCAACCTGCCCGACGCGCGGGTGCTGGCGGAGGACCTGCGATGGTACCGTGACCTCGGCGCCGACGGCTGGTTCACCGAGATCCACCCTCACAACTGGCTGCCGCGGGAACGCACCTGGGTCGTGGCGCATCTGCTCTGGGACCCGGACGCGGACGTGGACGCGCTGCTGAGCGACTTCTTCCGCGCCGCCTATGGGCCTGCGCAAGAGCCGATGCGGACAATCCATGATATGCTCGAAGAGGCGCTGCTGAACGCTCCGTCGGGTTTTGCCGGGAAGTCGCGGCTGGCCGCGCCGTATCTGGTGCCGGGCGATCGGTGGGTGAAGATGCTGCATCTCTTCGAGCGCGCCGAGGAGCTGGCCGCCGGGAACGAGACGATCCTCGCGCGCATCGATCAGACTCGCCGGGACCTGCAGGTCCTGCGCAACACCGCCCGCGGGCTGCATGATCGCCGGCTGCTTGATGCGCCTCCGGTGGCGGCGGATAGCGGGCTCACGCCCTACGGGGAGGCGCTGCTGACCGAGCGGAATCTGCTGCACAACGGCTCCTTCGAGCTGGGCCCCGACGACTTCGGCGAGTGGCATCCGGTACGACAGCGCGGCGACTATGAGGTGGGCGTCACCGACGAGCTTGCGCTGCACGGCAAGTACAGCGCCTTCATGCGGTGCATCGAGCGGGGTAAGTCGCGGTGGGTGTATCCGCACTTCGACGTCGATCCGGAGGGCATCTACGAGGTCAATCTGTGGTATCGGACCACGCCGGATGCGTTCTGGACGCTGCGCTTTGGCATCGCCGGCGGCGAGGGCTGCAGCATTCGCACGTGGAGCACCAACACCGCGGGCACGTGGAAGCATCTGCGCTTCCAGGGCCTCACGCCCACCTCGGGGCAGATGGTGCTGTGGCTGGACAACTTCGCGACCGGCACGGTCTACCTCGACGCCGTCAGCGTCACGCGGATGGGGGAGGCGGAGGGGTAGACGACGGCGGAATGGCCGCAGTGACGACGCCAACGCCGCAGCAGGCTGCCCGCGAGCGGCGTCTGACCAGGAGGAGCCATCATGCGTATCGCGATCATCGTAATACTCACGGCCGCTGCCGTGGCGGGCTTCGCGCAGGATGACGCCGCGGCGCTGTACGCCAGCTTCGACGGATCGCTGGACGCCGAGGCGATCCCGGGCCCGGTTGAGGCGGCGGTCGAGGGCTCCCCGCGCTTCGTTGAGGGCCGGGTGGGGCAGGCCGTCGTGGTCAGCAACGAGAGCTGGCTCAGCTACCCGGCCGAGGGCACCCTCAACCCCGCACAGGGCGCCGTCGAGTTCTGGCTGCAGCCCATCGACTGGGACGGCACGGACGAGGAGGACAGCCACTTCTTCGTCGGCGCCGCCGGCCGGGATCGCATGTACATCTACAAGTTCGCGCGCTGGCGGCACTTCACGTTCCACGTCAACACTGACGACGCCGACCGCTACGAGTCGCTCAGGGCCGCCATCTGGCAGTGGGAGGCCGGCGAGTGGCACCATGCGGTCGTCACCTGGGATCAGGCCTATATGCGCATCTACCTTGACGGCGAGATGGCCGCGGAGGCGTCGATCCCCTCACCCATCGACGATCTGGGTGGCACCATCTTCGTCGGCAGGGAACTGGCGACGCCGCAGTTCGCCGCGGGGGAGACGGCCATCGATGAGCTCTATATCTACCCGCGGCCGCTGTTCCCGGAGGAGGTGCGGCGGGCCTATCTGCGAGCCGAGAACCCGCAGATAACGCAGCAGCCCTACCGTGCCCTGCAGATCTACTACACCGGGTTCCCGAGCGAGCGTCGCGCCGAGCTGCAGTTCGTCTCCTCCGTGACCGTCGCGGAGGGCGGCTCGGCGACGCTGACCGTTACTGACTCCGCGACCGGCCGGACCGCCATCGAGCGCGAGCTTGACGTCCAGCCGGCGGGGACGCTGGCCGGCCGCGAGATCGATACGTCCGGCCTGACGCCCGCGGAGTACGACGTCCTCGTCACCATCCGCGATGCCGCGGGCGACGTGGTGCTCGAGGAGAGCAAGCGGCTGTGGATCCGCGACAGGTTCTGGAAGCGCGATCCCGCGGGCCTCGTTACCGACGTCCCCGAGCCGTGGACGCCGGTGGAGGTTGAGGGCACCACCGTGCGCACGTGGAATCGGGAGTATCAGTTCGGCGCAGGCCTGATCGAGACCATGACCACAGGAGGCGAGCAGATCCTGTCGCGGCCGGCGGGGATATACACGCGCGAGGGGGCGTGGGTGTCCTTCGAGCGAGACTGGCGACTCGTCGAGAGCACGCCGCTGCAGGCGGTCTTTGAGTCCGAGCTGCGCGCGGGCGACCGGACCATCACCCAGCGCGCCACGGTGGAGTTCGACGGTCTCATCCGCCTCGACGTGAGCATCCCCGCGGGCGCACGCGTGGACCTGCTGCGCTTTGACCTGCCGGTGCGCGGCGAGATCGCGAAGTACGCGCGGACCTCCAGCCAGCGCGAGAAGTACTACGTATCAGGTGAGCTGGAGCCCGGGGCATGGCCCGCGAGCGAGGTCTTCGACTTCTGGATGGGTGATGAGGACCGCGGTGTGAGCGTGGTGCTGGAGGGGTGCGTCGGCTGGTCCACGGAGGATGATGAGACGCAGCTCCAGCTCGTGGATCGTGGTGCCGACGCCATGTTCATCGCGCACATCGCGCGCGAGCCGACCGCCTTCGAGGAGCCGCTGTCGCTGAGCGTCGGCATCCAGGCCACGCCGGTGCGGCCCCTGCCCCAGGGCTGGCGGGCCGACTGGCGCCTCGCGCCCAGAGTGGGCGTCGAGCCCGATCCGCAGATGGCTGAGGACTACGCGGCGGAGTATGCCGTCATCTGGTGGTCGGATCACCCCGACACGCCCCGCTGGTTCGGCTTCCCGCAGCCGAGCGACCCGGAGGCCTTCCGGCAGCTCGTGGACGACTTCCACTCGCGCGGCATCAAGGTCCTCGTCTACGACAACCTCACCAGCGCCTCGCCCAACCTGCCGGAGACCATCCAGTACTCCGGCGAGTGGTTCCGCGATCCCACCCCGGTGGCGCTGCCGGATCCGGATGAGGAGGCGCCGCCCGAGCGCTGGCAGCGCGTGCGTCTGCGGCACCCTGACTGGACGGACTTCATCGTCGGCTGGGAGGCCCGCATCATCGACGAGTATGGCGTGGATGGCTGGTACTTCGACTGTGCCGTGCCCTACGGAATGGATGGCGTCCATCCCGTCTTCGCCTATCGAGAGGCCTGCAAGCGCGCTTACGTGGCCGTGAAGCGCCGCAAGCCCGACGGCGCTGTCATCACCCACATGTCCTCCCACTACACGGCGCCGGCCCTGGCCTTCAGCGACGCCATGCTGCAGGGCGAGCAGTTCCGCTGGCCGCTGCCGGAATGGAAGGTGGCGGACGACTACACCCAGGTGCTCTCGCTGGACTACGCCCGCACGGAGCTGACCGGCAGGAACCTCGGCTGTGTGCCGGTCTTCCTGCCTGAGTTCCCGCCCGGCCATCGTACAGAGCGCAACTCCCGGCACCTCATGGCTCTCACGCGCCTGCACGACATCAACGTGTGGCCGATATGGACGGACCCGGACCCCTTCGGGGAGCTGTGGCGGGCGCAGGATGACTTCGGCATCGGCGGGAGGGACGTACACTTCCTGCCCTACTGGGAGGAGCCGGCGGCGGAGGTGGACGCCGAGGAGGTGATGGTCAGCGCCTACCGGCGGCCGGGCAGGGCGCTGCTCGTGGTCTCCAACTTCCTGGGCCACGAGGACCGCACCGTGCGCGTGACCCCAAAGTTGGGCCTGCTCGGCCTTGAAGGCCCGGTCGCCGCCGAGGACCTGCTGACCGGCCAGAGCATCCCCATGGCCGACGGCGCGCTGACGCTGGACCTCGCCGAGGGCCGCGCGCGCTACGTGGTGCTCACCGAGGAGTAGCCGGGCGGTGCCGACGGCCCGTGCGGGCCCAGTCGCGCCCCGTCGTTGCTGTTGGAGGGGCCGCACGAGGAGGCACGCGCAGCGTGCTGACGAGGTCGGCCCGCCTGCGGCCGCTGGGCCGACGCGCCCCCGGAACGACCCTGTTGGGCCGGCCTCGTGGCGCTTGCTGGCCGACGCTGTCGCGTCGGGCAAGCGCACTCGTGCGGCCCCTCCAGGTGGCGCCGCCGGGGCCGGTCAGTCGCCGCCCAGCGCCTCCCGCAGCGCCACGATGTGCCGGGCGGTGGTCCGGCGGACGTCCTCCAGGTCCGCGCCGGACAGCCGGTCGGCCATGGTGGAGACCACCGGGTAGTTGGAGTACTCCTCGCGGCTGACCTCCTGCACCTCCGAGGAGATGGGCACCAGGTCGCGCACCTGCGCCAGCCAGGCCTTCGCCTCGCCTGCGTCGATCTCTCGCTGCTGTGCCTGCGCGACCAGGCCCTCGAGCATGCAGAGGTACCAGGCGTCCTGGGCGCCGAGGCGGAAGCCCTCCCAGTTGCGGGTGGCGATGGGCGTGACGAGGTCCTCCGGCGCCATGACCGTGTAGGCC
>JAYENL010000140.1:0-9455 GCA_034722055.1 Armatimonadota bacterium | reverse complement strand
CAGTGTCGTACGGAGGGCTGGCCTGCCTAGGCCAGCCGTCGCGCGAAGCGCGACTGTCGTTCGAGCGCACCCTCAACGGCACGGCATCTTGGGCCGGCCTCCTCCGGGTGCTTCGCACCCATCGTCGTGCGGCCCCTCCAACGGCAACGGCTGCGGGCCTTCGGCCCGCGTCGGGCGTAGGCACGCCCGACCTCCGCACGACACGGGCCGCGGGCCTGGCCACCCGACGGTCCGTCCACAGCCTGGCCGACGGCCGTTTCCGTTCGCTGAGAGCTGGTAGCTGCTCGCTGCTGACTCTCGCCCGGCCGCAACCGACAATCTGAAAACGCGCCCCATTCCCCTGGCATGTTGACGCCGGGCGGCGGGGCTGATAGCATTGCTCGCAGCGGTACACTCTACGACCCCGTGAGGCAGCGAATCCCGGTGACATCCAAGCAGGCTCAGGACGTGCACGCGGAAGAACAGGACCCGGTGGAGGCGCTGGCCAGAGCGCGGCTGGCGATCCTCGAGCAGGTCTCCAAGGTCATCGTGGGCCAGGAGGAGGTCATCGAGGACCTGCTCATCGGCCTCTTCGCCCAGGGGCACTGCCTGTTCATCGGCGTGCCGGGGCTGGGCAAGACCCTCCTGGTGCAGACCGTCTCCCGGGCGCTGGCGCTGGAGTTCTCGCGCGTGCAGTTCACCCCCGACCTGATGCCCTCGGACATCACGGGCACTGACATCCTCGACACTGATCCGGAGACCGGGGAGCGCTGCTACCGCTTCGTGTCGGGCCCGATCTTCACGAATGTGCTGCTGGCCGACGAGATCAATCGCGCTCCGCCCAAGACGCAGAGCGCGCTGCTGCAGGCCATGCAGGAGCGGGAGGTGACCGCCGGCGGGCGGACCTACCCGCTGGCCGAGCCGTTCTTCGTGCTGGCGACGCAGAATCCCATCGAGCAGGAGGGCACCTACCCGCTGCCGGAGGCGCAGCTCGACCGCTTCCTGCTGAGCGTATACGTGGACTACCCCCGCCACGATGAGGAGAAGCGGATCGTGGAGGAGACCACCTCGGCCTACGCGCCGGAGGTGGAGGTGGTGCTGACCGGCGAGGAGATCGTGTACCTGCAGCATGCC
This sequence comes from Armatimonadota bacterium, assembly GCA_034722055.1. Lineage (GTDB taxonomy): Bacteria > Armatimonadota > Zipacnadia > Zipacnadales > UBA5352 > JAYENL01. Next base: position 8,342 of record JAYENL010000140.1, on the reverse strand, counting down.
GTCCGGGAGGTGCCGGTCGGGGATCACGTGCTGGACTACGCTGTGAGGCTGGGGCGCTCCAGCCGGCCGGAGGATCCCATCGCGCCGGAGTTCGTGCGGCGCTGGGTGGCGTGGGGGGCGGGGCCGCGGGCCTCACAGACGCTGGTGCTCACGGCCAAGACGCGCGCCATGCTCTACGGCCGGCCGGTGCCGTCGATCGAGGACGTGCAGGCCATGGCCCGATCGGCTCTGCGCCATCGCATCATCACCAGCTTCGCCGCAGAGGCCGACGACATCACCGGCGACCAGGTGGTGGAGAGCCTCCTGGAGGCGGTGCCGGAGCCGTGAAGATCAGCCGCCAGCTCCTCTCCGCCGGTGGCGTGGTCATCAGACGCGACCGCCGCGGCACGAGGGTACTGGTCCTGCACCACCGCGAGACCGACGAGTGGCGGCTGCCGAAGGGGAAGCTCAAGGACGGGGAGAGCGCCGCCGAGGCCGCCGAGCGGGAGGTGCGGGAGGAGACGGGGCTGGCGCTGACGGCGGGGCGCTACCTGGGAACAACACATTACCTCTACCCCGACCCCGAGGGCAGCGGCTGCGTCAGCAAGTTCGTGTTCTTCTTCGAGATGGAGGCGGGCGAGGGGTCAGTGGCCATTGAGGAGAGCTTCGATGATGCCGAGTGGCTGCCACCGGGGGACGCCGTGGAGCGGCTGAGCTGGGAGAATGAGGCGGGGATGGTGGAGCGCGCCCTGCAGTGGCGCTGACGCACAGCGCGCAGACGTGGAGAGGCGCCCGGCTGGAGCCCGGCGCCGTGTCAGTCCTCCGACGGCGGCTTAGTCAGGCACGAACGGCAGCAGGGCCATCTCGCGGGCGCACTTGATGGCCTTGGCGAGCTGTGCCTGGTGCTTGCGGCAGGTGCCGGTCTGTCGCGCCTTGCGGATGCTCCACTCGTCGTCGAGATAGCGCTTCAACAGCGGCACGTTCTTGTAATCGATGATGTTCTCCTCAGGCGCCACGCAGAAGCGGCAGGCCTTCTTCCTTCTGCCACCGCGTCCGCGGGAGCCTCCACTCTGTCGCGCCACGATGCGATCCTCCTGGTGTCTGCGCACGTCGGATGGTGGGGGTGTGGAGTATACAGCACGCTCCCCGCAGCGTCAAGGACGCGTCAGCGGCCATACGAGCCGGTGGTGCTGGCGGAATGGGGGGGCCGCCCGCCCGCCAGATGCCGACGGCTACGAGGGCGAGGGGAGCGTCGTCAGCAGGGGCGGGCTTCCTTGCCGGCCCGGTCGTTCGTCGTTCCGTTTGGAGGGGCGCGCCTCCGTTCGCGCCCGGTCGTTGTCTTTGCCCAGGACGACGACGGTTCGGCGGGCCCGATGGCAGGCGGCGACCTGAGGAGGGACCCTCAGCCGAGCTCGTCCAGGCGGTCAAGGCAGATGGCGGCGGCGACCACGGCAGCGGTCTCGGTGCGCAGAATCCGCGGGCCCATGGTCACGAGCGTGACGCCGGCGTCGCGCGCGGCCGCCTGCTCCGCGAGGTCGAAGCCGCTCTCCGGGCCCACGAAGAGCGCCAGCCCCTCCGGGCCATCGTCCGCGGCCAGCTCGCGCGCGACCTGGCCCAGGGACGGCGCATCGGCGCCCGCCAGCTCCGCGGAGGGCATCACCCCCGGCAGGTCTGACGCCCGGAAACGCTCCAGCGCATCCTCCCAGGGCATCGGCGGCGCAATCTCGGGGATCTCGGTCCGGCCGCACTGCCTGGCGGCCTCCCGCACGATCCGCGACCAGCGCTGATGCTTGCGCTCCATGGCGCTCTCATCAAGCTTGATGACCGAGCGTGCGGAGAGGACGGGGACGAACTGCACAACGCCAAGCTCCGTGCACATGCGGAGGGAGGTCTCGTAGCGCGACGCGCGCGGCAGGCCGTGATAGAGGTGGATGGGCACACTCGCCTCGGTATGCGGCTGGCGGCGGGGCCCCAGGGAGGCTACGATGCGGTCGTCCTCGACACTCTGGATGGTCGCGTCTCGCTCGGCGCCGCGCTCATCGACCACGATGAACTGGTCCCCCGGGGCCATGCGCAGCACGTTGAGGAGATGATGCGCGTCGGGGCCGCGGACGGTGGCGCGGTCGCCGCGTATGTGCTGGTCGTCGAGAAAGAGTCGGGTCATGCCCTGCTCACCCCGGTGTCATGCACACGTATCCCACCCAGTCGCCGCTGATGCGCGGAACCACGCCCTGGAAGCGGGCTGACCGCAACGCCTCCAGCACCTCGTCCTCGCGGCTGAGGGGGACGCCGGTGCAGATGTAGACGCCGCCCGGCCGCAACACCCGCGCCGCCGCCGGCGCCTCTCGGGCCACGACCCCCGGGGCGATGTTCGCCACGACCGCGTCCCATCCAGGCTCCACGCCCGCGAGGCCATCCATCTCGCAGACGACCACGCGCTCGGCGACCTCGTTGCGTCGAACGTTCTCGCGGGCCACCGCTGCGGCCGAGGCGTCGCGCTCGAGGGCCAGGACCTCACCCGCGCCCAGCTTCGCTGCGGCGATGGCCACGATGCCAGAGCCGGTCCCCAGATCGATGACGCGGTCGCCCCTGCGCAGACGCTGTTGCATCTCGACGAGGCAGATGCGGGTGGTGGGGTGCAGGCCGGTGCCGAAAGCCAGGCCCGGATCCAGCTCGACGAGCAGATCATTGTCGCGAGGGGGAAGCGACGGCGTCGGCCACGCCTCCCAGGTGGGCTTGATCACGATGCGACCGATGCGCACGGGGCGGTGCTGGGCCCGGAAGCTCGCGATCCAGTCGCGCTCCGGCACCGCCTCGGCCTCCAGGCGCAGGGGACGCGGCAGAAGCTCCTCGGGGATGGCCGCCAGGGCGTCGAACGCGGCGCCCTCGGCCTCCTGCGCCACGTCCCGCTCCGCGGCGAGATGCGGGCCGAGCCAGGCAGTGAGGCAGACGGGATCGCTGCCCTCGGAGACAATACCATTGGGGGAGAGGGGAAGTAACGCCGAGCTTGCGGCGTCCTCGGCCTGCGGGGGGCACCGAACGGTCACGCGGACCCAGATGCGCTCAGCGGCGGGAGCGCCCATCTCAGGCCTCCCCGCTGATCACCCTGCGGATGCGGTCGAAGAGCCCCTCGTGCTCGGGGGGCCGCAGCTGTTCGCCGCGGCGGAGAGCGAACTCCATGAGCAGCCGCCTCTCCTCGTCAGTGAGGTCAGTGGGGGTCTCGACCCGCAGGTTTACCACCTGGCGCCCGCGCGCCCCACCGTGCAGCGGAGGAAGGCCGTGCCCCCGCAGCTCGATGGTCTGTCCGGTCTGGGTGCCGGGACGGATGGTGACCTCGGTCTCGCCATCAATGGTGGGGACGGTGACGGTGTCGCCCAGCGCGGCCTGCGCGAAGGAGATGTCCAGGTCCATGACCAGGTCACGCCCGCGCCTGCGGAAGAGGGGATGGGGCTGGACGCGGACCGTGACGTAGAGGTCGCCGGGGATGCCCCCGCCCTCGGGGGCATCGCCGTGGCCGGCCATGCGTATGCGCTGGCCGTCCTCGATGCCCGGCGGCACGGTGACCAGGACCTTCTGGGTGGTGTGGCTGACACCGCGTCCGTTGCACTCGCTACAGGGCTCGTCGATGATGGTCCCGCGGCCGGAGCAGGTGGGGCAGGTAGTGGTGGTTGCCATGACGCCCAGCAGGGTGGCGCGCTCTCGGGCCACGAACCCTCGACCGCCGCACATCCGGCAGGTCTGCGGCGCCGAGCCCTCCGCAGCGCCGCTGCCGCCGCAGCGATCGCACTCCGCCTGCCTGGTGACCTCCAGCTCGGCCTCGAACCCCTCCACAACGGCCTGCAGGTCAAGGGTCACCTCGTAGTGCAGGTCCGCGCCCCGGTTCGGCGCCTGTGCCCCGAAGGGCGAGCCCATGCCGCCGAACATGCGGTCAAAGAGGTCGAAGACGCTGGTGACGTCGCCGGCTGCGGCCGGTGCCTCGTCGCCGTAGCGGTCGTAGCGGCGGCGCTTCTGGGGATCGGAGAGCACAGCGTAGGCCTTGCTGATCTCCTTGAAGCGCTCCTCCGCCCCGTCCTCCTTGCACACGTCCGGGTGATATCGCCGGGCCAGGCGGCGGTAGGCGCGTTTGATCTCCTGTTGGCTACAGTCTCGGCTGACGCCGAGCACCTGGTAGTAGTCCCGCTGACTCAAGACGTCCGTCCCCTCCTGCAGAATACCTACCTACGTCTCGATCTCTGGCTCCTCTTCGTCGTCAATCTCGTCCTCAGGCTCCGGCTCCTCCTCGGGCACATCCTGGCCGACGTCCTCGTCGGCGGAGATGCCGAAGAGGTCGCCACCGAGGAGGTCCTCCTCGGTGATGCGCGGCTCCTCCGGGCGCGCGACGGGCTTCACCTCCGGCTCGTCCCCTGGCTCGCCGACCTCCTTGACCACCACCTTGCCGGCGGCGATCTCCGCCAGGGCGACTGTCAGGAGGTTGCTCGACTGGACCTTCACCAGCGGCACCGCGCCCTCCTTGAGCTGACGGGCCCGCTTGGCGGCGGCAACGACCAGGGGGTATCGGCCGCCGACGCGATCGGACAGGTTCTCAATGGAGAAGGTCTCCACTTCGCAGATTCCTCCCGTCACGGCAAGACTGGCTGACGCGGCCGTGGCTGCGTGTGACCCTGATTGGTGGTACACCAACATAGCCCGCTCCAGAGACTGCCTTAGGAAGAGCGGGCAGGCGGACGGCTTTGCTCCCTCACACCCAATAGTATAGGGGTCCTGCCGCGGGTTGTCAAATGCCCTGAGCGTGGCATGTGAAAGCACCGGAATGAGGCCCGCAGGTCGCAGTACATCTGTCCTCGCCAGCCGGCGTGCCCCTTGACACCGCGTCGGTGAGGGGTATACTCTCGACTGGGCCGCCGGCATTCGCGCCCAGCTCCAGGGAAGTATACTTGCAGATGACCGTCATAGAAGCCATCGACCTCACCAAGCGCTTCGGCGGGCCGCAGGCGCCACCTGTGCTCGACGGCATCAACCTGCGCATCGAGGCCGGAGAGGTCTTCGGCTACCTCGGGCCCAACGGTGCAGGCAAGACCACCACGATGCGCGTGCTCCTGGGCCTGCTCCGTCCCACGGAGGGCACTGTACGCATCTTCGGCGAGGAGCCGGGGAGGCGGGATGCGGCCAGGGCCCGGCTGGGCGTGCTGCTCGAGAACAGCGGTCTGGACGACCGCATGACGGCCTACCAGAGCCTGGATTACCACGCTCGGCTCTACGGGGTCACCGACCGCCGGGGTCGCATCGAGCACCTGCTCGAGTTCGTCGAGCTGCTGGACGAGCGAGACGCCAAGGTGGGAACGTTCTCCACGGGCATGAAGCGGAAGCTGGGGCTGGCCCGGGCCATCGTCCACGATCCGGAGATCCTCTTCCTCGACGAGCCATCCGCGGGGCTGGACCCTGAGGCCCAGCGCATGGTTCGGGAGCTGCTCCAGGAGCTGGCGGACACCCGCAATATCACGGTCTTCATCAACTCCCACCACCTGGACGAGGTCCAGCGGCTGTGCACCCGCATCGCCATCCTGCATCACGGGCGCATTCGGGCCTGTGACAGCGTGCAGCGTCTGCGCCACGGCTCCGCGGAGGAGCGCGTGGTAGTGCGTCTCGCCGACGCCAAGCAGGCCCGACAGGCGGAGCGGGTGCTGACCGAGCCCGGGCGGCTGGATGAGGTGTCAGCCGAGGGAGAGCGTGTGATCGCGGCCGGCAACGGGATGACCACTCCCCAGATCGTGGCAGCGCTGGTGCACGCCGGGCTGGAGATTGAGGAGGTCACCCGGCCCGTGCGATCGCTCGAAGAGGTCTACTTCGAGATCGTTGCCAGGGAGGCGGTGGCATGACCACCCAGTATCAGCAGGTCCTCACCGTCGCCCACAAGGAGCTGCGCGAGATCGTCACCGACCGGGGGCTGCTGTTCTCCGGGGTCTTCTTCGCCGGCTGGTTCAGCGTCATGACCGGTCTGGGCGTGGGCGGCGATGAGATCACGCGGCAGGCACAGCTCAACAACACTCTCTTTTACATGGGGGCGCTCATCGGCCTGTTCGTCGGCTACATCTACTCCGGCCAGACCTACCTGCGCGAGAAGCAGGCCGGGATCGTGGAGACGCTGCTGTGCGCGCCGGTCTCGCTGCGCTCCATCTGGATCGGCAAGGCTCTGGGCGTGGCGCTGCCGTCCTACGTCATGTCGCTGCTGGCAGCGGTGCTGATCACACTGATCGCCGGGCAGCGCGCACCCGAGTCACTCGTGCCGGGGGCCACGGTGGTCTTCCACCTGCTGGCAGTGGTGCCGCTGTTCATCGTGGCCGCAGTCTCCATGCTCGGCTTCGCCCAGCTCATGCTGGGGATGCGGGAGAACATGGTGGTGAACATGGTCACCATCATGGTGCTGTTCGGGGCGCTGGCCGGCACCCGTCTGATCGTCGAGAACGCGGAGTTCGTCACCTGGACGGCGGTGTCCGTGCTGGCCGGGTCCTCGATGGTGCTGCTGCTGACCACCACGCTGCTGGGCCGCTACCTCAGCCGAGAGCGAATCGTTCGGACGATCTCCTGAGCGCGCGCTGCTGCCCCAGACACGGTTTGGAGTCGGCTTCGTGGGACTTCCAGCCCGACAAAGACGGAACGGCCCACGGACAGGAGTGTCCGTGGCACGGAACGGCGGTGTTTGCCGTGCCGTTTGGAGGAATGGGCCTCCGTTCCCGCCCGGTCGTTGTCCTTCGCCGCACAGCGGGCATTCGGGCCGCTCCGTCCTCCGCGTAGGTCGAGCTTCCGGAGATCGCAAGCGATCTCACCGACAACGACGAAGGGCGTGCCGACACGAGGCCGTCCGCACCCCGGAACGGACACGCCCTGCACAGTTGCCCGCGCACCTCATCTGCCCTCTCCCGCGTGGCTGGCGCGGCGGGTGACCGACCTCAACGAGTGCAAGCACCAGGAGAAGCAGGGCCTCCCGAGCTGGCTGGAGCGCACGCTCCGCTGCACAATCGACGACCTGTCCGGGAAGACGCTCATCCGCGACTGCCATGACGGGAAGCGCATCGCCGACTTCGACGACCTGTGCTCGCGGCTGTGTGAGGCTGCCACCCGCGCCATCCGGGGCGAGCATGACGGGTCGCTGGCGAAGGGTCAAGGCCATCAACGAGCGCTGCGCTGCACGGACCGGCTGATGGACCGCATCGTGTATGCGTTCTACGGCCGCGGCCCGGACTCCGGCCACCTCCTGGGACGAGGGGGCGCACTGGGCCGCGGAGGGGGGATCATCGCTCTCCGCCGCGAACACTCATCGGAGGACCGGTCACAGCCGCTTGAGATGACGGAGGGCGCCATGCGCAATCGAATCTGGTGGCTGACGCTGCTGCGCGGGATTCTGGGAGTGCTCATCGGCCTGCTGCTGATTGTGTGGCCGGCGAAGAGCGCCGAGGCGCTCATCATGCTGGTCGGAGCCTTTGCCGTGCTCACCGGGCTCATCGGCACCATCAACGCGGCGGGAGCGCGCTTCCAGCTCTGGAGCTTCTCTCTGGTCGCCGGGGTCCCCACGATCCTCCTGGGGCTGGTCGCGCTTCTGTGGCCCGGCCTCACGGCGACCGTCCTGATCTACATGGTGGCCGCCTGGGCGTTGCTGTTCGGGCTGGTGGAGATCGCGGCCGGCATCTCGCTCTTACGCCTCGGGCCCATAGGAGCGCTGACCACGGGCATCGGGCTCATCTCCGTGGTGCTGGCACTGCTGCTGTTCCTGGCGCCGACGGCCGGCGTGGTGGCGGCCTGCTGGCTCATCGGGCTCTACTTCCTGAGCACGGGCGGTCTCACAGTCTATCATGCCATCGAGGTCCGGCGCCGTGCCCGCCGGGTGGAGATCGTGTGACACGCCCTCACAGCGCCCGGTGCCGTCGCGTGCAACTCAAAGCCTCCTGCTGTGCCGTTGGAGCCGCCCGTCTCCGTCCCGCCCTGGTGTTGCCATTCGGGACGACCGCACGGCAAGCGGCGGCTTTCGCCCAGCCGTCAGGAAGCGGCGGCTTTCGCCCAGCCGTCAGGAGGGGCGGGCTTCCTTGCCCGCCCGCCCGTTGCCGTTCGTCGTGCCGTCTGGAGGACTGGTCTCCGTGGGCTGGAAGTCGGTCCCACGCATCTCTCTTGCAGCATCCAGATTCGGGTGCCCAGCGCGAGGGCCGTGGAGCGGACTGTCGGAATGCCGGTGGTAGAGGGGAGAGGCCGCCTGAGGCTCCAGCGTGGTTTGCTGGAGCCGAAGCCGGCCCGGCCGTTCGCCGTTCGAAGCAGCGCCTCGCGACGCTGTCTCGTGGGGTCGCGGGCCGGGGTAGTGGGCCAGAAAAGGCAAT
>JAYENL010000139.1:0-1760 GCA_034722055.1 Armatimonadota bacterium | reverse complement strand
ATCCGTTCCGGCCTCCGGTTCATGACGCGCGGCTGGTGACCACCGGAGTGTGCCCTCGCGATGTCGGAGCCAAGCCCAGTGCCACAGGCCGGCGTTGAGCAGCCCCCAGAAGGCGGCGGGCCAGTAGAAGTAGTGCGGCCCCCAGACGTGCAGCAGCGGCAGGTGCACCACCAGCGCCATCCCCAGCACCCCCCAGACCCAGCCCTCCCGCACGTGCGCGAGCACGATCAGGCCCAGCGCCAGCAGTGTGAGCGTACCGAGGTTGGCGAGCTGTCCGAGAAACGTCAGCAGGGCGAAGCTCCCGCCGGCAAGCTGCGCGATGAGTCCATTGCCCACGACCAGCGCCAGGATCAGCCAGATGACGCACGGCCGGGTGCGCAGGCGTACGTAGACGACGACAGTCAGAGCGGTGAAGACAGCCGCGATCGGCCCCCACACGCCCTGGGAGACCAGGATCATCCACGGTCGCGGAAACAGCAGGAAAATGACCTTGTGGAGGTAGAAGGCCATCGGCTCCCGCTCGACCCCCCACGCGCCGGGGACGATCAGGGGTCGCGCGGCTACGAAGAGGGCCATGGCGGCGATTGCTGGCAGCACGATCCGCCACACCAGGCCGGGTGAGAGGCGCAGCGCACCCTTCTCATCGCGCTCGAACACCCGCAAGGCCTGCAGGCCGCGCCGCATCAGGATCAGCAGGCCCGCCAGCAGCGGCAGGACCACCGCCATCTCCTTGAAGAGCACTCCCGCCAGCCAGAGGCCCCCGGCCTTCGCCAGACCCCGCCCGTCCTCGCTCTGCAGCCATCGATCCAGGGCCAGCAGAGCCAGCAGCGAAAGCAGCAGGCTGGCCTGATCCGTCTGCGCCGGCCACCAGGCCACGACCGCCGAGGCGACCGGCCCCACCTCCCAGTGCGGGCCCTCGGGCGTCAGCCGCAGGTTCGCCAGCAGCACCGCCAGCAGGCCGGTCACCAGCGCGATGCGCCGCTGCCCCGGATACAGCCGCAGGGTCAGCGCGAAGATGCACACGCATACGCCGGCGTGCAGCAGCCACGAGATGAGCACGTGGCCCTGAAAGTTATAGCCGAACAGCAGGTGCTCGGCCCAGAAGAGCATGCTCGCCAGCGGTCGGTAGTAGTAGGAGTCCGCCTGGATCCAGGTGCCAGTCCACCAGCGGAGGACGTCGCTGGCGTCGGCCTTTTCGGCCCACTGAGCGATGCCGACGCTGTCAACCGAGTCCGCGTAGTGCGCCAGCACCGCGGGATGGAAGGCCGCGGTGGCGGTGACGGCCATGCCGATGCCGGCGGCGACAGCGGCGCAGACGATGGTGGCCCGGCGCGAGGCTTTCGCGCTCATTACGGTGGCTCCGACGGCGGGCTGGCGACGCTGGGATTATACCGCCGCCGCGGCGCACGTTCAACGCCCCACCGTCAGGGTGTGAATCCGTAATGCCGGGCGAACGTCCGGGGGTGGGGCGCGAAGGTGCTGCGCGGCTCTCCCAGCACCGACAGCAAGGATGGGCATCTCATCCTGGGAAGCCGGCGCCCTCGCCGGCTTGAGGCGCAAGGTGCCACTCGACCCTCGGGCCAGCTCAGCCAAAGGGCGCGCGGGCGACGGCGCCCGCGCCCCAGTACTGAAGGCAATGTTGGGCCGGCCTCCTCCGGCTGCTTGGCATCCGTCGTCGTGCGGCCCCTCCAACAGCAAGGACAGCGGCCCCCAGGCGGGCGGGGCCCCGGCCGCGCGTCGTTCTCAGCGCCCTCCGTGGC
>JAYENL010000138.1:0-9559 GCA_034722055.1 Armatimonadota bacterium | reverse complement strand
TCTGGACGGCCTCGTTTCTTCGTCGCGTAGGTCAGCCTTCCATCGCGTAGGTCGGGCTTCCGGAGATCGCAAGCGATCTCACCGACAACGACAAACGGCGTGCGGAGGAGGGCCTCCGCACCACGGACGACAGACCGCAACGGCCCGCGCGCCTTTAGCCGTACGGAGGGGCGGGCTTCCTTGCCCGCCCGGCCGTTGTCGCTGTCGTGACCGGACGTAACAACGACGCACGCACATGAGTGTGCGTGCCACGGAACGGCAGGTTTGCCCAGCCGTTTGGAGGGGCCGGTCTCCGTCCCGGCCCGGTCGTGCTGACCACCGGTCCGCCGCTACGACCTTGGGTGGGCCTCGTCGTAGACGCGCCGGAGGTCCTCGGTGGTCACGTGCGTGTAGACCTCGGTGGTCGCCAGGTTCGAGTGCCCGAGCATCTCCTGGATCGCCCGCAGGTCGGCCCCGCCGGAGAGCAGGTGCGTGGCGAAGGAGTGCCGCAGCGTGTGCGGCGAGGTGTCCTCCGGCAGTCCCGCGGCGCGCACGTGCTCCTTGAGCCTCGCCCAGAAGCCGCCGCGGCTGAAGGGGCGCCCCAGGCGGGTCAGGAACAGCGCATCCTCGCCGGCGTGGCGCTCCAGCTCCGGCCGGGCCTCGCGCAGATAGCGGCGTACCAGGTCGATCGCCACCGGTGCGATGGGAACGATGCGCTCCTTGGAGCCCTTGCCTATGGTGCGCAGCACGGCCTCATCGAGGTTCAGCTCGTGCATCCGCAGTCCCACCAGCTCCGACACGCGCAGGCCGGATGCGTAGAGCAGGGCGATCATGGCAGCGTCGCGCAGGCCCTGGGGGTCAGTGCGGTCGGGCGTCTCCAGCAGGCGGATGCACTGCTCAACGGTGAGGACGCTGGGCAGGCGCTCGGCGGGCTTGGGCAGGTCCACGTCCGCGGCCGGGTCCGCGTCGCTGCGCTCGTCGATCACCAGGAAGCGGTAAAGGCCACGCACCGAGGAGAGCTTGCGGGAGATGGTGGTGCGGGCCAGCCCCCGGTCGCGCTGCAGGAAGCTCACGAAGTCGATGACGTCCTGGCGGGAGGCATCGGCGAAGTCCTCGATCCCCTGGCCGCGCAGGAAGTCTGCGAAGTCGCGCAGGTCGCGGGTGTAGGCCTCGATGGTGTTGTCCGCGAGACCGCGGTCGATGCGCAGGTAGTCGGCGAAGTCCGCAATGGCGTCACGCATCTAGCGTGTCCTCCGGCTGGCCGGCCTCCTCAGGCTCCGGCTCTGCCTGGGCTGCAGGTTCCTCCGTCTCCCGGGGCCGGCGGTCAGTGTCGGCAACGCCGCCTGCGAGGGCCATGTGCAGGGCCTGGGCCTCCTCGTCCAGCAGCTCGCGGTCGGTCCCGCCACCGCGCACGGCGCGCACGAAGGTCCGCGATCGCTCCAGATCATACAGCGTCGTGACCAGGAAGCCGTTACTGTGCGCGTCGAGCACGCACAGGGCGCAGGAGAGCCGGCCGCTGACACTCTCGCTGGCGTCGAAGCGCACCACGCCGATGCGCTGCAGGTGCGAGCGCGAGCGGTCCCTGAAGCCCTCCAGCGCCTCGTCGATGCCGCGGGCGTGCTCCGCCAGCGACTCCATTCGCTGGTGCACGGCCTCCAGGTACCCCAGCAGCTCCCCGATGGCATCCTCGCTGCGGCCGTCACGAAGGGCGGCGGCCACCGCCCGCGCCGCGGGGGAGTCGAATCGCATCCGCCGCTGCTCCCGCCACAGCATCTCGATGGCAATGGTCAGCGCGATCACAAGCGCTGCAAGGACGCCGAAGGCTATGGTCAGGGCTGTGGTGGTCACTGCCACTCGTCACCCCGCTGCGCGCCTCAACTGGCCTTGCTCCTGCTCTCGCCCGACGACGCCTCCTCCTGCAGTCTGCGGGCGGCGCGGCGGTCGAAGGTCATCACCGTACCGTCGGCGACCTCCAGCTCGAAGCTGTCCTCATGCACCTTACGCACCACCCCGTAGATACCGCCCACAGTCACGATGCGGTCGCCCGGTGTCAGGGCCTGGATGAGCTCCTGATGCTCGTGCTGGCTCTTCCTGGTGGGGCGGATGATGACGAACCAGAAGATCACAGTCAGCGCAATGAGCATCGCCAGCCCGGGCAAAAGCGGCCGGATCGCTTCCCAGTCCATGCTCTCACCTCGTACGGCAGAGTACATCAGGCAACGGCAGATAACGGCAGATAACGACAGATAACGGCAGATAACAGCAGATAACGGCAGATCACGACAACGACCGACAACGGCAAGGACACGACACGTCTTACGACCAGAAGCGCAACGGGCTGGACCGCCGCTGCCGCCTCGCTGCTGGGCACCGCAACCGCCGACTGTGGCGGTTACGGATGCACGACGGCCTTGATGACCTCGTCCTTGTGCTCGCGCACGAACTGCATGGCCTCCGGCACCTCGTCGAGCTGGTAGTGGTGGGTAACCAGGCTCTGCACGTTAACGCGGCCAGCCTCAACCAGAGCAATGGACGGGGGGTAGCACCCGGCGTAGCGGAAGGTACCCCGCACGTCCAGCTCCCGGTTGATGATCTCGTAGATCGGCACCTGTGGATGCTGCTCGCCGGGCATGCCCACGAGCTGCACCACACCGCCGTTGCGGGTAACGCGCATGGCCATCTGCATGGTGGCGAGAGCGCCGGCGCACTCGAAGGCCACGTCCACCCCGCGCCCCTCGGTCAGCTCCATGATCGCCTTCTCCGCGTCGGTCTCGGCGGCGTCGATGACCTCGGTGGCGCCGAGGGCTCTCGCGACATCCAGGCGCATGGGCACCAGATCGCTGACGATGATATCGGTGGCGCCATGTGCGGCAGCGGCCTGGAGTGTGGTGAGCCCGATGGGCCCCGAGCCCAGCACCACCACGCTGTCACCGCCCGTGACCTGCGCGCGGCGGGCGGCGTGCATCCCGACTGCCAGGGGCTCCAGCATGGCCCCCTCGTCCATGGACATCGCGTCCGGAAGGCTGAACAAAAAGTCCGAGGGCCAGGCCAGATACTCGCAGAAGGCCCCATCCACCGGCGGCGCGGCCAGGAAGACCACGTCAGGGCACAGGTTGTAGCGGCCGGAGCGGCAGAACTCACAGCGCCGGCAGGCGTACCCCGGCTCGATGGCCACGCCATCCCCCGGCGCCAGCCCGCACGCCTCATCCAGCACCTCCACCACCTCGCCGGCGGCCTCATGCCCCATGATGGTGGGCTGCTCCAGCACGATGTTGCCGATCCGCCCGCGCTCGAAGAAGTGCACGTCGGAGCCGCAGATGCCCACCGATCTGATCCGCACGAGCACATCGCGCTCGGCCGATAGCTCCGCCATGGGCACGTCCGCCACGCGCATATCGTGAATCTCGTGCAGGACGGCGGCTCTCATGGTCTCGGGCATATGGATCCCTCTCTAATCAAGAGCCCGCATTGCGTGGCCCCACGATCTCCCAGATCTGCCGGGCGGTGTCGGCCATGGCGTGCAGGTTGGTCCGCCTGGCCTCCCGCGGCACGCACTCCCCGGAGCTGAAGATGCAGCCACCACCGGCCATCAGCCGCACCTGTCGGCCCGTCTCGGCGGCCACCTCAGAGGCCGCGGCCTCGGTCAGCATCCCGATAGGGTCGATGTTCCCCATCAGCGGCTGCCTCCCCCGCAGGGCTCGGATGGCCTCCGCGATGTCGATGCCGGGGCCCATGGAGAGCACGTCCGGCCCGGTCTCGGCCTGCAGCAGCAGCCCTTCGAGATAGTCCTCGGAATTGTGCAGGAAGACGAGCGCCCCGGCGTCCTGGAAGGCCTGCGTGATCCGCCGGCAGGGCTCCAGCGCCCACTGCTCGTAGTGCTCCGGCGAGATGAGGTGCAGGGAGGCGTTGCAGTCGCCCAGCCAAATGGCGTGGCAGCCGGCCTCGATCTGCGCCAGCCCCCAACTGATGGCCTGCTCCTCCGCGAACTTCAGGGCCTCGCCGAACAGCTCCGGATCGTCCATGAGCATCAGCAGCGCCTGCTGCATGCCGAAGATGAGGGTCACGGCTGAGAAGGGGGCGGCCACGCGACCGGTGACGCACTTCTCGTCACCGAAGGCCTCGCGCAGCCCGGCGGCGGCATCCAGCAGCAGCGGCATGCGGGCGCTGCGCGGGTCGGGCACCTTCAGGGAGCGGAGGGTCTCGCGGTCGAAGTCCAGGTACTGCGCGGTGCAGGGCACCACGTTCTCGCCGCCCGCCGCGACGCCCACGCCCAGAGCCTCGAACTCCAGCGTGTCATCAAGATGCAGCCACGTCCAGTCCCACCCGAAGGCCTCCACGGCCCTGCGCTGGACCTCCACCACGCTCTCAGCATCCTGGATGTACTCACGATAGGTGAGGCCGGCGTAGCGGGCGTCGAACTCCTGGGTCAGACAGAACACGGGCAAGTGCGCCGGCGCCCTGTGCTGGAGCACGGCCTCCACGTCATCGAAGAGGGCCATCGCTTGGCACCTGCCTGGCCGTCGGCGAGCGAATCGGTGCGCTGGGGCTGAGGTTCGCCGTCGGCCGGCGTCCCCCCTTCAACGGCAGGGCCAGGGAATGGTCCGACGCTGGTGGCAGGAGACGCTGACGAGGCCGAGCCGTTGCCGGCCCGGCCTCGTTCGTGGCGCCATGGCTGCTCGCGCGGCGTCAGGAGCCCACCAGGTGCGGGGCGAAGGGCTCCAGGTAGTAGCGCCACGCGGGATTCTTCACCGCTGCCCTGAAGGTGGCGTAGCTCAGGTAGGGGATGAACTTCGGCCTCCGCGGCCGGCGGATCAGCCGCATCCCCGCCTCCCGCGGCGTGCGATTCTTCTTCTTGTTGTTGCAGTCGCTGCAGCAGGCCACCACGTTCTCCCAGGTGTGCGTCCCGCCGCGCTCGCGCGGGATGACATGGTCGATGGTCAGGCTCTTGCTCCGGCGGCCACAGTACTGGCAGGTGTGGCGGTCCCGCGCCAGCACGTTCTGACGCGACATCTTCAGCTTGGGGATGGGGCGCTTCACCTGATAGGAGAGCTTCACCACCGTGGGCATGTTCATCTCCGTGCTGGGCGAGTGCAGGACCCGGGAGCCCTCCTCCACCACGATGGCCTTGCCCACGTACACCATGGAGACCGCTCGCTGCCATCCACACACCGACAGCGGCTCGTAGTTCTGATTGAGGACCAGCACCTGACCGTCCATAGCGTGTGCTCCGCCCCCGAACGACCCCCGCGAGAGTAGTGTTAACGGAGAGGCCCGCTGCGCGGGAGCAGCGGGCCACTGGGTCAGAAAACAGTCATCGCATCAACGTGTGGAGTGCACGGCCATATCCGGAATCCCGGAATGGCCTTCACCACGGCCCGCTGTTTGGCCGAAAACGTGGCCTCCGACACGTGACATCCCTCCGAGTCGACGTGACAGCATGGAAAGCTCGCACGGCCGCGTGGCCGGCGAGATCCATGTATTATGCTACCAGAGCCGCACCGGGCTGTCAACACCTCCGCCCGGCGGCGTGCATCCTCACATTGTGGCTTGCCGGCGGGGGCGCGCGCAACCGACATAAGTACTGCGGCACGGGCGCCGCGCGCCGTGTCCTACGGCTGTCGTTGCCGTCGGAGGGGCCGCACGACGACGGCTGCGAAGCAGCCGGAGGAGGCCGGCCCACGGCGCTTAGCGCTAACACTCCACGAGCGCCTGCGCAATGGCCTGCAGCGATCGGGCGCCCACGCTGTCGGGGATGTTCTCTGTCACACCGATGAGGAAGCCACCGCGGTCGCCGGCCTGTCGGACCAGGCTGCGCGTTACTCGCGCGATCTCGTCGAGATCACACAGATGCACCGACGATGGGAAGTTGAGCCACAGGGTCTTCTCCGGCCACGCGCCGGCGGCCTCAGCCACCGAGAGGGTGCCGTCGGGCGGGGGTGTGAATGCCTCGATGACCGGCAGGGGCGAGCGGCCGATGCTGTCGGTGATTGCGCCGAGCATCCCGTCCATGTGGCAGCACGGGGTCTTGCCGGCCGGCAGCAGCATCTCGCACATCTCCCGGTAGTAGGGGAGCAGGTAGGCCTCGAACAGCCGCGGCCCGACCACCTCGCCGGTGATGTTGTCTGGGAGCCAGATCAGCTCCGCCTCCGCCTCTGCGGCGATCTGCATGATCCGCCGAGACTGCTCCAGCATGGCGTCGAGGACCCGCTCGACGAGGCCCGGGCGGTCTGCGAGGTCATAGGCCAGCCGCTCGATGCCGGTGTACTCGATCCAGAGCCTCTGCAGCGGCGCGCGCGCCGTCCACGCCAGGATCACTCCCCTCTCGCCCAGCGCACCCCGCACCTGCCGGTAGCGCTCCCGATTCGCCGATACCTCGGCCCCGCGGATCACCCGCTCGATGATCTCGTAGTCCTCCGCCCCCTTGACCCAGTGCTCCTTGGTCCACGAGCTGCCGTAGCCGGCCTCCGTCTCCACCTCCCGCGTGAGCACGCCCCACGGCGTCTCCATTCGCTGCCGCGAGCGGGCCGGAGTGATCCTCTCAGCGGAGATCGTCACCCCCGGCGTCTCCACGTCCGCGATCTGCGCGCTGGTGACCAGGCACAGGTTCTCTATGTCGTGGGCGCCCTCCGGCAGCAATCCCTGGTAGCAGGTAAAGGGCACTCGATCGCCACTCTCCCCACGCACGGCGGCCAGTACCTGCTCGCGCAGCGTCATCCTGCGACCTCCGATTGCCGCGGCGTAGCCATCCGCCCGCTCACGCTCATCTCTAAGTGGTAACTTGCCCAACTCCGCGTACGGTCACGAGGGGGCCTCTCGGCGGCTCGGTTATCTTGAAGACGCGCGGCATCCCCGGTGGAGGGGCCGCCCGGCGCGCAGCGCCCGGTGAGGCCTGTACGCGGAGCGTACAGGCCGAAGGTTCCACCCCGGCCCAGGACGTAGCTCTACCCACGGCCTAAACGGCGCGCAGGCGAGGGCGCCTGCGCAACTTAACGGGCGGGCCGGGGTGGAACCTGAGCGGCGCGTTCCCAGAACGCACCGCTCACCGCTCGCGTCGCTCGCGGCGGCCCCTCCATGGTGGCCGAGAGCATCGTCTGGTGGCGCGGGAAACTACGCGAAGTTCTGCCACTGACTACTAGCTCAGATAGAGCCGCATGGGGTTCTCGTAGAAGGCCTTCTCGATCAGCTCCTCCGCGGCCGCCGTCGTCAGCCAGCCCCGCCCCACCCGCTCTGTCAGCACCTCCGCCCAGATCTGTTTGACCATCTTCAGCTTCGGATGGCACCACTCGATGTGGTAGGCGTCCGAGAAGAACGCGATGATCTTGTTCATCGGCACCATGTCGATGCGCGTCTCCACCGACTTCCGGATGTAGAACGGGTAGAGCGTGTGCCACCAGTACCCGGCCACGCTGATGTTCGGAATGTGCTTTGCCAGGATGCCCAGGTCCTGCGTGTAGTGGTCCGCGGCGCTTGAGAGGTTGAAGTGGAAGTCCTCGTAGTCCCCCGCGATCCGCGCGACTGCGCCGCAGCAGGATGGGTCCCAGTGCGTGATGGATCGGTGAGGAGGCAGCACCTCAGCCCCGCAGATGAGCTGAATTGTTCTCACGGGCGTCTCCCGCAGGACATCCAGCAGCGCCGTGATGGTGAAGTATGAGTAGCCGCCGGTCTCCGCCGCAGTCAGCGACTCCCCCTCTCTCACCTTCCGCAGCGTGGCATCGACGTCATCATCCGACGCGCGATCCTCGGTGAGGCTGGGCAGTGTCCAGATCCCCAGGAACCTGATCCCCGCCGGCAGTTGCCCCACGTATCGCCTGATGTACTCCCTCAGATCCGCCGAGGAGCTGATCTCGCGCCCGAAGTCCCGCTCGTAGGATGCGAGCATCTCCCGGGGAGAGTTCTTGCCGCTGGCGATATTGACGCAGCCCGCCTCCACCCCGCGGTGGATCCTGCTGACCGGCGGCTGATCGCCTCCCTCCACGGTGATGCTGTGCTCGATCCCGCACCGCCGAACAAGCACCTCATCGATCCACTCAGGATCGCCCGCCCTCTCGGCGACGCTGTTCAGCGCGCTTTCCAGGTTTGCCTCAGACAGCTCGCCGTCGAGCCCGTAGAGATCGCACAGTAGCCAGCGCAAGTACGTTCCCACCGTGGTGTTGGCGATGTTCCTGAGATAGGGGATCGCTCTGCGCACGCGCTCGGCAGGATCCATCTCCGGAGCTGCCAGCTCATGAGGCAAGCCGGCCCTGGTGACCTCATACTGCCCCATGCCGGACGAGACCAGCTCTATCCAGACATGGTGGTACAGGACGATGTCAGCCAGGGTGTCCGCCGCCGGGCTGTTGGGGCGCACGTGACAGTGGGGGTCCACAACTTTCACGTCCGCGAGCTTTTCGCGTATCGTGTCTGCCACCTTCATCACTTCACCCCGGTCGCATTGCTCCTGTGAGCAGACCTACCGCCCCTGCAGGAGACCCTCCAGCAGGTAGCGGTAGCGCAGCTCGTAGCAGCGCCGCCTCAGGGCTTTCGAGCGCGCCGCCGCCTCCCGCAGCCGCTCCAGCGGCGCATCCGCTGCACCCTCCGCCAGCCGCTGCATCCGCCACCAGGTGAGGACCGTCTCGCGGGCCTGCTCCTGCAGCGGGCTATCCTCGTCCCGGGCGGCGCGCTTGAGTGTCGGCATGTGCTCCCGGACCGCCGGCGCCAGTGCCCGCACCTGCGCCACCAGATGCCCCCGATAGTCCGCGTTCAGCGCCCGCTCCAGGGGCTCACGGCGCTCGGGTGGGGCGATGGACTCCCGGAACTCCAGTCGCGCGTAGCTCTCCGGCTCCAGGAAGGCCCCGGTCAGGCCGGGCCATGAGGTGAACTTGTCGCCCCCGGACTCATACGTCCAGATGTTGCGGCAGAAGGCGATGTGCCAGTCTGCGCCGGGCTCCTCGTGGAAGACTCCAAGCGGCACCGCCAGCTCCACGGCGTAGTGCTGATCCCCCCGGTGCGCGGCGGCCTCCCAGCCCTCAGCATCGGCCGCCGCCTTGCTGCCGGTCCTGGAGCCGCCCGCGCTGACGATAAGCTGGTAGACCGGCCCGTTCCGGGCCGGCTCGATGAATATCTCCACGCTGTCCTCCAGCCACAGATCGCCGCCGTCGGACATCGTCGAGCTCACCTGCGCGATGTCGGGCTCCTCGCAGACCACCGCCAGGTACAGCGTCGCACCATTCCAGCAGGCATGGGCCACCGACTGTTTCGCGGTCGTGTAGTCGCCGCCCAGCACCTCGAAGCCCGTCACTGTGCGCACAGCGCTCCACGCCGGGTCATCGCGCACCACGCCGTCGATGGCCGGTACCTGCTCCACGCGGAAGCATGGGTAGGTCGGCTCGGCGGCGGTGACCGCCGCCGAGAGCAGCAGCAGCGGCATGGCTCTGAGTATGCGCAGCATGGCGATCGGCCTCCTCCGCCATCGGCTCCGGCGCGCTTATTCGGCCGACAGCTCCAGCTCGCGCGTCGCGGTGGCTCCGGTCGCAACGTCCGTGGCCCGAATGGTCCAGGTGCCCGGCTGGTCGTCGAGCGCGAAAGGCAGCTCTCCGGACGC
>JAYENL010000137.1:0-9569 GCA_034722055.1 Armatimonadota bacterium | reverse complement strand
CGGGCGGGGACTACGTGCTGCTGAAGGACTGGAACATGGCGTCACGCAATCCCTACCACACCTTCGACCTTCTGGAGCTGCGGCTGGCGGGCTGCATGCTGCTGAAGGGGTATCACAACCAGGTCCTCACCAGTGCCGACGGGCTGGTGGAGCCACGAGTGGCTATGAACGGGGCGCTGCGTCACCGTGACGTCGTCGGCGAGATGGCAGTGGCTGTAGGCGAGGTGCCCGACGCGCCCTTCTGCGCCTGGCGCCGCACGCTGCTGCAGCGCACCGGTCGTTACGCCCTCGTCATCGACGAACTGAACTTCGACGCGGATAGCGACACGATGAAGGCCCGCGTGGAGTGGGAGGCCATACGGTCCCCGCGCATCATCGCCAGCGGCCTGGCCGCGCTGACAGGCGAGGTGGGCCCTCAGCCCGGCTGGTTGCGCGTGCCCGCGCTTGAGTGCCAGTGGACAGCCAGCCCCGGCGAGGCTGACGTGCTCGAGAAGCGCCCCGGCGCGGACGCCATCCTGTTCTCGCCGCAGGAGGCCGGCAGTTGGGTGGAGACGACCTTCGAGCTGGCTGAGCCGATCAGCGGCGAGCTATACGTTGACCTCCACAACTACCGCGACCGCGGCAGACTCCGCCTCCTCATCGACGGCCAGGCGGTCGGCACGATCGAGCACTACGCGCCGCTCTACGAGCGCGTGCGAAGGCTCCTGGGAGAGGTGTCGCTGTCGCCGGGCGAACATAGCCTGCGAGTCGAGGTGACCGGCAAGCACGCCGATTCAGAGGGCCTGGTGATGCACCTGATCGGGCTGACTGTCCGCCCGGAGGACTCGCCGATGCCGCCGCAGTCGGACTACCGGCTGTGCTCCGCGGATGCGCTGAAGACTACGAACCGCGGCCGCATCCTGTCCATGGACTAGGTCGGTGAGGCGCAGGCAGGCGAGACCCGCCGGCTATTTCATCTCCTCACGCCCGCGAGGACCGACGACGCCGCTGCCACCTGCGCCCGCCTCTCGCCTGATGCAGCGGCGCTGGCTCTCCCGGAGCCGGCGATAGTCGTATGCGGGGACGACCTCGGCGTCTCCGCGGATGCCGCGGTTCTGGCCACAGATCACCTCCACGGGCGCGGCCTCACCCGAGCCGCCATGGGACGGGATCAGTCCCCACTGATCGCTTCCCGCGAGCCAGTGGACCTGGACTGGGACTTCACCGAAGGCGTGCTGAACATCGTGGCGCAGGAGGGGACGGTGCTGCGCCTGTCCCTGGCGACTGAGGATGGGATTGAGCTCGATGGGCAGCCAGTGATGTGCGAGTCGGCCGGGGAGCGACTGCACGCGATCGACGTGCCCGCCGGCCGGCACCGCCTTACAGGAGCCGCGCCAGCTCCTGGGCGTCTGGCTCTGCTGGCCGCAACGCTGCGAGAGCGAGTGGAGCCGGCGCTCCGCGAACGTGCTGAGAATGGAGACCGGGCCGCCCCGCCCGCGGTGACCTCCACCGAGCCCATGGCGCGGACGCTGGCCGCGGACGTCGGCGGGGCGGTGGCGGACATAGAGGTGATCTACACCGGGGGCGAGGTGCTGGTAGCTGCCGCATCAGGTGACGTGGCGGTGGTTCTCGACGCCGGGGGCGACGCGGTGCGCCACCTGAAGGCCGACGCCGACATCCGCGTGATGCGCTGGTGGCCAGAGGCCGGACTTCTGTTGGTTGGCTGCGTGGATGACCGGGTGATCGCCTACGACCTCGACGGCCAGCGCCGCTGGGACTTCAGCTCCGAGATGGATCCGGAGTTCGCGGCCTCCGGGAAGAGCTGGTGGTTCAAGTCCTCCGGCCACGAAGGGATCTTCGGCCTGCACACCGGTGTCTTCCTGGACGGTGAGAGCCAGTGCTTCGTGGGCAGCGCCTCCACGCTGGAGATCATTGACCACGAAGGCGCGCTGATCGAGCGGCTGCCCATGTACTGGGGCGACGTCCGTCAGTTCACGCTGATCGATGATCCGGAGGGCGGGCGCAGCCTCCTGGCGGCCCGCTGGCCCAACGGCTTCGACACCCTCGCGATTCTCAGCAACCAGACGCTCGATCCAAGTCCCCGCGGGTTCCGCGGCGTGCCGGAGGGGCATACGTTCATCAACGGGTGGACCGCGATGAACCGCGTGCGCACGCTCTATAAGGATCTCGACGGCGATGGCACACGGGAGGTCGTCTCCGGCATCAATGGGACGTGGAATCGGGTGACCGTGTGGTCGGCCGACGGGACCGCACTGCATAACGCGCATTCGGTCCCGGCTTTGCGGGCATCGGCGAGAACCTGCCCGACATGGACGTCGCGGACATCAACGCTGACGGGAGGCTCGAGATCCTGGTGGCGAAGTCCGAAGGCCTCGTCGTTGCGTTTGACCATGAGTGTCGTAAGCTGTGGGCCCGTGAGACTCCTGGAACGCCGACCGTTCTGCGGTGCGTGACTCCGGCGGGAGCCGATGCGGCCCGGACGGTCGTCGGGTGCGAGGATGGTACCATCGTGGCCCTGGACGCCGAGGGCGAGCCGATCGCCACGGCGAAGGCTCCCGGACGCCCGACCGTAGCGCTCACGGCGGAGATCGACGGAACCCAGGCCATGCTCGTCGGCTGCGATAGCGGCGCAGTGGTGGGCTTGGGCGTGCGATGACAGGCCCGCCGGAGGTGGCGCATAGATGCGATCGGCGCCTGCGACGCTACCCGAGGGATTGCCCGTTGCCGACCTTGCCGGCAGCGGTCCGGCCGTCTGGCGTGCGTGCTGCCGCGGGGGCCCCCTGCCGCCCGCTCTCGCGGGACTGCCCCCGGGGTGATCACGGCACAGAACGTCGGCAAGGCCACGTGCGTCGGCAGTGCGCCCGTCGAGATTGCCTCCGTTTCCGCGTGGTGGGCGGAGACGTTCGCTTGAGCCCACAGAGGGGCTCTCGCCGGCTCGATGTCAACGGCTTGGAGTTGAGGGACTGAAGGGAGCCGCTCGGGGTCACTCAGACTCTGGTTCCGACCGGACCGCAACTCTCGGGTAGGAGAAGTCCGTTTGACCGAGATCCTGGGAGGCCCTGCAGGCGTGGCCTGAGGGCAGTACGACCACCGGAATCGGCCCGTAGGCTGAGATCGCCCGCCCGGGGAAGCAGCGGCCGACAACCATCCCCGCCGATGAGGGCCGCAAGGAGGCCGGGCGTGTGAGGACGCCAGCATTCGAGTGATTGAGCAGCGGACGTGCGGGGGACACCGCCTCGATGGGAGTGATATCGCGTGAGACATCTCGTAGCCTGCTTGTTAGCCGCTCTGTTGGGTGCCGGGGCGGTCGCCGACGCCACGGTGACCGCGAGGAGTTCGTCGGGTGGAGCCTATGCCCCGCCCGCTGCAACCGATGGTGATCCCGACACCTGGTGGGCGTCGGGGCGCTACCAGCTTCCCCAATGGCTGCGAGTCGACTTTTACGAGGTGCGCGAGGTCAACCGTGTCCGCATCAGCCAGCCGGACCTCCCCCTCTATGCCCGCTGGCGGGACGTCGCCCTCGTGCTGGGGAATGGGCTGAAGGCGTGTATGGAGCTGCCGGATCGGCTCGAACACGACATGGTCTTCCCGCCGCAACGCGTGGCGTGGCTCGAGCTGCGCATCAACCGCACCCACAGCGTGCGGCCCTACGTCGGCTGTGCGGAACTGGTCGTGGAGCTTGACGAGACTGCACCGGAGGGCGGCGTCGAGTTCGTCCGTGACCCCGACGTCGGCATCGCACAGAGCGCAGTGGTCACCACAGACTCCGAGCGGACGGGCGGCAAGTACGGTCCGGCCAGGATCAACGATGGCGATCTAGGCACGAACTTCGCAACGCTTGAAGGCGAGGACTTCCTGCCGACGATTCGGCTGGAGCTGCCGCGACCGGCCGCGCTGTACAGCGCTTCCCTGTACGGGATCGGGCACACTAGTGCCACCTTCCCGAGTTTCGTGATAGAATGTCTTCAGCGCATTGATTGCAGCTTGCATCGGAGCAATGATTATGGCACGAGGACGAAAGCGCAAGCCCAGAGAGCCGGTCCGAGAGCTGTCCGAGCACGAACGGAGTGAGCTGGAGCGGGCCGTGCGCGCCAGGAACGCCCCCAAGTCCCTGGACCAGCGGGCCCGCATCATCCTCACCGCCGCCGAGGGCGGGGACGACTACGAGGTGGCCGAGCGGGTCGGCTGCGACCACCGCACGGTGCGCAAGTGGATCGAGCGCTTCAACGCCCAGGGGCTGGCGGGCCTCTCGGACGCGCCGCGTCCCGGGGCGCCGCGGAAGTACAGTGAGCGGGCCAGGCTGGAGGCGGTGGCCCTGCTCTCGCGCGATCCACAGGAGGTGCTGGGAGCGAAGGCTCAGGGCCGCACCAGTTGGACTCTGCCGCTGCTGGCGGAGGCCTTGCTGGAGGGCGGCTACACCGATCGGCTGGTGCCGGGGAGCGTGCTGCACAGGTGGCTGCACCAGGCTGGGGTTCGCTTCAAGCAGGCCAAGCGGTGGCTGCACAGCACCGACCCGCGGTTCGAGGAAAAAAAGGGGCGATCGTAGAGGTGTACACGGATCCCGGCCCGGACACGGTTGTGGTCTGTGTGGACGAGCAGGGGCCGATCCAGTGGATCCCGCATCCTGGCCCCGGCTGGCAGTCACAGCGACATCCGCTGCGGCTTCCGGCCCACTATCCCCGGCCGGGCTCGAGCAAGCACATGGCGGCCTTCTGTCCCCACACCGGCGAGGTGGCCGGCAGCAAGGTGGAGTTGAGAGTGCGGGGGGAGGAGTTCGCGGCCTTCATGGAGGCGACGCTGCGGGAGCTGGATGCTGGGCATCCCGGCAAGCGCTTTGCGCTGGTGATGGACAACCAGCAGGTGCACAAGACCGAGCTGGTGCGGTCGAAGCTGGCGCCCTACGGCGATCGGGTGTCGGTGTATTTCACGCCCACGTCGGCGTCGTGGTTGAACCTGATCGAGAGCTGGTTCAGCGGCTTGAGCCGGGCGGTGCTGCGCAACAGCTACCCACACAGTCACGCCGAGGTGTCGGAGCTGGTCAGCTCGTATGTGGAGGCGTGGGGCAGCGATCCACGCCCGTATCACTGGCCCAGGCAGCAGCGCACCCCACGCCAGGTCAGGCCATATACAGCATGGACTTACCGAATGCAGCACTAGCATCTACGCAGGCTGGCGCTGCTTCACTTTGAGCTTCTCCGACGGGTCGAGCGAGACTTTCCAGCGCGCTGAGGACGCGACCAACCAGCACGTGACCTTCGCCCCGCGCGAGGCGACGTGGGTGGCGGTGACGGTGGACGAGGTCTTCGACCCCAATGTCTACGTGGCCTGCTCGGAAATCGAGTTCAACTGCGAGTTGCGCGAGCGGAAGGACCCGACGATCTTCAATCTGCCCACTGGCATCGAGGACGGCCTCGACGTGGTTCAGCACGTACTCTTCGGCGGCTGGCTCTCGGCGGAGGCGCGGGTCGCGCGGCTCGAGGCCACCGAGCGCCGGGAGGGCATCGTCGGCACGATCGAGCCTGAGCCCTCTCCCGCCAGCCCGCACCACATCGCTGCCGACCTGCCGTATGCTCCCGTGGTACGCGCCTGGTCGGGCTACTCGCGCACAATCTACCCGCACATGTGCGGGCTGATGATCAGCGACTACCACCGTGCGGCCATGCACAGCGCGCACGAGGCCTTCGCGCGGCGCTTCCGGGAGCTAGCCGACTTCGCGGTGTGGTCGCAGTACGATGCGGAAGGTGACTGTGCACTACTTGATCTTCTCGGCGCCGACTACCTGCGTGTGCCCGAACACCACGGCGGGTGGCCGACTCACGACTTCTCGTGGACTGATGGCTCCGACTACTTCACACCCGCGTACGAGCCGTCGCATCACATGGACGCCATGACCGCACTGGGGCTCGTCGGCGCCTACGAGATGACCGGTAGCGAACGCTACCTCTCCGCCGCGGAGACGTTCGTGCGCGAGCAGGGCCCGTGGTTCGGCCTGCATCCGGGCGAGTACCTGGGCAGGCCTACCCTGTGGACCGAGTACAATCCAACCACCGACGGACGGCCGCAGTATGACGCGGTGGACAACATCATGGCCCTGTTCGCCGCGCCGGCGGCGGCCGTCGGCTACCACTGCGACGACCGGGCGTTGCTTGACCAGGCTGAGGGCTTCCTGTGGTGGATGTGCAAGGAGCTGGACATCGACGGGCGCTGGTATTACCTGGGCAACGAGTGGTTCGACGTCGGGCGCGCGGTCCACGGCCGCGAGAAGACGAGGCGAATCTCCCATGAGAGTGCGTGCGTCATGTACGGGACGATCGCGTTGCACTACCTGCGGCTGGCGGGACGGTACCGCGCCGACATTGAACGGCGCTTCGCGCGCTTCGCCGTGCTCTACTACGCTGGCCACGGAGCCCGCGTGCGGAAGATGGTGGCGGACGAGGTGCGTCCAGGCGAGCCGGTGCGGGTCGTGACCTTCGTACGCCTCACCAACAATGTCGATTCCATTCTCTACCTCGACGAGCTTCCGGAAGGCTGGCCGGAACCAGAGCAGATCGAGCTGGGCATCGGGGCGCCCGGTATCTCTGACGTCCGGCGGGTGACGCCTGACGAGCTCGCCAAGGGTGTGACGCTACAGTGGTCGGGCAAGCCGGGGGATGTGCTGCGCGTCAGGTACGGGCTCGCCGCCCCGGCTGACTTCGCGTACGCGCCCGATCCCTTCGCGGCGGAGCTCGATCCCTACGCCGTCCTGCCCGCTCCGACAGTGGTCTGCCAGGGCCACGACGTCGTGACCGGTGAGTGGTATCAGGCGGCTGCGGAGGCCCAGGCGCAACCCTTGCGCACTCGTGCGCGGATGCACGCCGGCGACATCAAGTCGCTCCCTGCGTGGATGTATGGCGGCGCGCCGCGACGTGGAGAGGTCTCCGCCCGGCCACCGGGATGGTGAGCGGCTGAGCCCCGATTGAGGAGCAGTCAACCAGGAGCAAGCAGAGAGCGAGAAAGTGCGGGAGGGAAGTCAGCGGCACCTACCCACCTTGCCGTGTGAGGGAGGGCGGGCGAGGAGGTGTGGATCGAGCGACAAGGCCAGGGCGTCGGTGGGCGCTCGAGGGCGTCGCGCCCGTGCCTTGGTGTACTTTGCAGTACGGCCGCGACCGTTGCGTAGGCGTCGGCCTCCCATGCCCACCGGAAGCCGTCGGAGAGCTCGCGATTGACACTCGGGCGCAGAGATCGCGATCCATGTGCCCGCCGCGACGTGCCGAGCAGAAGGCGGCTCGGTTCATCCGTGACGGGCTGGCCGATGCTGTCGCATTGGTGGCGCAGTGAGGCGGCTCCCTCGTCATGCTGCGTCTCGCGCGTGCTCGGAACTCCTTCCGCGCCGGGAGCCTCTTGGCGCAGAGCGAACGCCCCATCTGACCGACAGGCCGTTCAACGGCCCGGCCAGTCAGCAACCATCGGCCTGGTCACTCACAGTAGCCCCTCGCCCACCAGAGTGGCGATCGCGTCCTCGTTCGTCTCAACCTCGAGGCGCTCCCGCAGCTTGTGCATGTGCCTGCGGATAGTGGAGGGCGTTGGACCCAGCCGGTTCGCCACCTCTGTGTAGGTGAGTCCCTCCGCGATGAGCCGCGCGACCTGGAGCTGGCGGTCGGTTGGCCTCAGGCCTGGCCGGTTCGTGGCCTTCGCCGAGCGGCGGTCGGTGGGCAGGAAGAGCCGGTGCTCCTCGATCAGGGGCCGCGCCAGCTCCGCGATCTCGTCGAGGTCATCCATGCCCGTCCGCCTACGGATGCGGTGGGCCTGCGAGTCGGCCACGTTCTTCTTCAACCCGCGAGCCTGCTCGATCTCGCGGTAGGACCTCCCCTCGGCCCACAGCGCCAGGAAGGCCAGGTCAGTCGGCGTCAGCTTCGCGAGCCAAGGCTCGTCCCCGCCGATGGCCTCACGCAGGTGCGGGATGCGCGCGGTCATCTCGGGCATGTAGTAACACTTGAGGCGCACCGTCACCGATGCATCCCGGCCCGGCTCGATGGTCAGCTCCTCGACCATCGACAGCAGCAGTTGCCGGATGGCGGGCGCCTCGAGCCGCTCCCAGGTGTCTGTGAAGTTATCGAGCGCATCCATCACCTGCCGCACACGACGCTCCTCGACGTCCCCGTGCTCGAGCCTGCGCTGGACGTCGGCCAGCTCCTCCTCAGCCGTGGCCAGGTCGGCCTGCCACCGCTGCGAGATGCGCAGGAAGGCCTCCTCCCCCACCACCCCGTCGGTCAGCTTGACCGCCCAGCTCTCAAGCCGGTCATCGAGCGCCTGCATCTCCCGTTCGAGGCTGGCGCGGCGCTGCTGCAGGCGCTCCCGACCCTCCCCCAGCTGCGCCGTGGCCTCCTCGCGGACCATGGCCCGCAGCCTGGGCGCTGAGGCGATCTGCCGGATGAAGTCGGCCACGACTTTGTCCACTGCGTCCGCTCGCTTGCTGAAGCCATCGCAAGTGCGGGATTCGCCCTCCTGTGGCCTCGGGCAGACGTAGAGCGGCTGGTTGCGCTGATCGCGCTGGAGCTGCACGCGCTGCCCGCACATCCCGCAGCGCGCCACGCCCAGCAGCGGCGCGTCCCGCTGGGAGAGAGCTCTCGGGCCCCGCTTGCTGCGCTTGGCCCGCAACTCCTGAACCGCGTAGTAGACATCCGGATCGATGATCCGCTGGTCGAAGTGCGCGCCCCTGTCCAGCTCACCGTCATTGCCCTCGTTCAGGCCGGCGTGCAGCCAGTTGCCCAGGATCCTGCGCAGGCGCGACGGCTGCCATGCCACGTCGCTGTCGCGGAAGGGGACCTTACGGTCGTTGAGTTCGGCGCAGATATCCTCCAGCGTTCGGCCGCGGCGCAGGTACTGATCGAAGATCCACCGCACCCGATCCGCCTCCTCGTCGACGCGGACAGGGCCTTTGAACGGCTGTCCGGAGGCCCTGAACTCCTCCTCGGTCTGCCAGCGCCAGCCGAAGCCCATCTTGCCATGGGGTGGGTAGCCGGCGTCGCGTCGCTCCCGCTGGGCCCGCTTGCCGCGGTGGCTCATCTTACGCACCTCGGCCTGATCCAGCACGCTCCGGACGCCCAGGATCAGCTCGTCATCGGGGTCCATGAAGTCAAGGTCGCCGTCGGCAACCAGCACCCGCACTCCGTGTGGCCGCAGCAAACGCTGAATGCCGAAGCATACGAACACGTCGCGACCCAGCCGGTCGATGGTGTCGATAACCAGCGCGTGGACTTCTTCCTCCATGCAGCGATCCACCAGGTCGGAGAGCTTGGGGCGTATGGGCTCGCCCGGCAGTGGGAGCTGGCGAATGGTCCAGGTGCCGGATATGGCCTCCCCGGTGTAGATCTCCCCGTCGGGCAGGTCTGCGCCGAGCTTCTCACAGACATACTCCTTAAGGCGTCGGCGCTGATCCTGCAGAGAGTGGCCTCTCTCGACCTGCATCGGGGTGCTCACGCGAATGTAGGCCAGCACTTTCTTCTCGTTCGTTGCCGTGTTCACGACCGTCGCCTCCCGTCGCAGCGTGTACTGGCTGATAGTATTCTATCAGAAACTGAGACACATAG
>JAYENL010000136.1:8484-9601 GCA_034722055.1 Armatimonadota bacterium | reverse complement strand
CGCAGGTGCCCAGGAGCCGCCCGTCCGGCAGCTCGATGAGCCGGTCGATCTGCATGGGATACACCGGCACGTCCAGCTCCACCTCATGCCAGCCCAGAGCCTCAGGTGCGGCGCCTTCGACCTCCTCGTCCGGCCGCTCCCACGGGTTCCGATACCACAGCCGGGCGTTGCCCTCGGAGTCAGGGTCAAGCTCCTCCGTGTACCGGTCCGGCTTCTCGGGGCCCGGCTCTGGCTCGGGACGCTCCGGCCACGGCGCAGCGACGCCCTCCTGCTTCTCGATGGCCCGGCCCTCGTAGAGCCAGTACTGAGTGCGCTCCTCCTCGCGGCCCAGGACCTTGTGGGCGACGCACTCCACGCCGTCGTGGCGCTGCTTGACGGAGATAAGGCCGTCCACGCGCTCGGTCTCCAGCAGCACGCGCTCCTCACCGGTCTGGTGATTGTACGCCACCAGATACCAGGGGACCTTGCCGGAGGCCACGTAGAGCCACTCCTCGTCGGCGCCACAGTAGTAGCCCCAGACGCCCTCCGGCTTGTGACTGGGCCCCAGGGGGCCGAAGTCGGTGACCTCGCCGGTGGCGGTGTTGAGGCGATAGCCGCCTGCCCTCCCCGAATCGTAGTAGCTGCCGGAGCCGTAGAGCATGCCGTCGGTGCCGGTCACCAGGGGCCTGCGCTCGCCGGTCAGGCCGGGGGCGACCACGCCCATGCACGAGAGCTCGTTGCTGGCGGGGTCATACACGTAGATCTCCATGCCCTCGTCCCAGTCGGGTGTGGCCAGGTAGAGCTTCCCGTCCGGCCCGATCTCGCTGCCGGCGATGTGGATCTGGCGGCCGTCGGGGATGCCGGTAGTGCGCAGAGAGCCGTCGCCGCAGTCGAGGACGAAGCATGTGGTGGGCCCCGAGTAGCCCTTGAAGTACCACTGCAGGATGTCGTAGGACCGGCCGTCTGGATTGGGGACGAGGTACATGGCGCCCACGCGTGTGCTGCGCACGGGGACGCCGAGGCTCTCGACCTCAAGCTCGGGGGCGTTCGCGAGTTGCTCGGCGAGGTCAGGCTGCTCGCAGGGCGTCCAGTCGGCGGAGAGCGCGGCCGTGCTGAGGAGACTCAGCACGCCGAGGAC
>JAYENL010000136.1:0-8474 GCA_034722055.1 Armatimonadota bacterium | reverse complement strand
GCTCTCCAGAGACCATGCAGTGCGAAGTGCCGGCGAGATGTGGAGGGACAATCTTGCTGAGGTACCAGGAAGAGATCAGGCGGCGTTCAGACGGCCTCCTCTTGCAGCCACCCGATGACCTCGTCCTGACGGTGACTGGGCACAACGAATGTGGCCGGTGTGTCCTCCAGGACGGTGCGATAGTGATCAGCCCAGCCCGGACTCTGTTCGTTGTACACGATCGCCCCAAGAAAGCGCAGCCCGTGGTACGTTAACGCATGGTACACTGTGGCGACCCGGTAGGCTGCCGATGCGCTCCCTACAGCCTGGAGGAACTTCGGCGATTCGTAAAGTACGGCCGCGTCAACGTTGTAGCTCACTTCGTCCGGGGCTTCCCGTTCACTGAGCGCGATCGTGATGCGATGATCCATGATCAATGGCAGATCCTGCGGAATCCTCTCACTAACCAAGGCCTTGACTCGTGTAGTGAAATCGGGCTTGGCGCGCCTCTGGCGACGATCGTAGAGTCCTGCAATGCTGATCAGCGCTTGCGTAAAGGTGAGCGCATCGAGCCCGAGTCGATCCGCCGTAGTCAGGATCTGTATCTCGGGCAGCACCAGTCTAACCCCGAAGCGGGAGGCCATTGTGTCCGCGGCACGCCGCAGGCTCATCTCCTCCTCGAGGCTACGTCCCTCTGTGAAGAAGAAGTTCGAGACCGCAGCTAAATCCGTCAGCGCGATCTGTCCACCTTCTGCTGGGCTAACCCCAATCGAGATCGACGTGTCGTCAGGAAGCACAAAGGGCGTATGTACCAGCCCGATCTCATGGCGCTCTTCGACAATGAGGTTCTCTGCGAAGTAGCTCAGGAAGTCCCTGGCCACGCGGTTAGCCAGATTCGTGGTCATCACCTCCGGCCCATGGTCGTAGCCGCTGCTGTGTGTTCGGACTGTGATAGGGCCACTTGAGTTCAATGTTCAGGTTCTTGCAGAAGATCGCCATTCCCCGGTCCACCCGTGCCTGCGCCAGCTCTGGACGAGCTATCGCCTGTTTCGGACGGTTTGGGGCTTCGATGTTGCAGTGGGGACCGTCAATCCACTGGCCAGAGAGTCTGTCCCGCGAGCGCCTGTCGCTCTCGAGTCGGTACGCATACCCATCTTCGGTCCGGAGGTTGATTGACCAAGCAAAACGACTTGCACGCGCCCAAATCTCGAACGAGCGCCCGTCGTCACACGTGCCGCAGACGTGCAGTTCCCATACGTCACGCGAGTCATTGACCGGACGCTTCCACTTCCAATAGGATGTTACCAGCTTCCGCACACTGACGAACCGGCCTACGTCGCCAGGCACATCTGCCACCCCCATCTACAGCCGTCGCTTCTTCATATAGTGCCTGATCCCTCCTGTACCCATGCGGACCCGCTGAGCGCCGGGGGCATGACGACAAGCATTCGTGCCCGAGCCCCGGCGGCTCCGACGCGGCGCTCCCGACGCGACGCAAGCACGACAGATTCTGTTGCCGTCCCTGCCCACCAAGTTCTGCTCGCCGCATTCGCGTCCTCTCTCAGCGCTCGACGATATGCTCCCGGCCGGGGATCAGCGCGTTCCACGGCCTGCCGGCCACCAGTCGACCGTCCTCGACGAAGCCCTCCGGGCGGTCGCGCAGCTCATCGATGAGGCGCGAGCGCCAGAGCTCCACGCGGTCGGCGTAATCCGGATCGCCGGCGAGGTCATGGCACTCATCCGGGTCCTCGGTCAGGTCGAAGAACTGCTCGCTCCCGTCCTTCGGGTCCCAGATGTACTTCTCCCGGCCGTCCGTCAGGCCCATGTGCTCCGGGGCGTGCTCGATGTGGACATACTCCCGCCACGGCACCTGCTCCCCGCGCATCAGGGGCAGCAGGCTGCGGCCGTCGCAGGTCTCGGGCACGTCGATCCCCGCCATCTCCAGCAGCGTGGGCATGATGTCCGCGTGGGTGCAGGGCGCCTCGACCACTGATGCCCGCTGCAGGCCGAACTGCTCGGGCGCCTGCACCAGGAAGGGCACCCGCGCCGACGGCTCGTAGGCACGGGACTTGCGCCACATGTAGTGATCGCCGAGCATCTCCCCGTGGTCGCTGGTGAAGACCACCATGGTGTCGCGCCTGAGATCCCGGCCGATGCCCCGAACGGGGTTGAGCAGCCGGCGGAGCTGATCGTCCACGTGGTTGATCAGCCCG
This sequence comes from Armatimonadota bacterium, assembly GCA_034722055.1. Lineage (GTDB taxonomy): Bacteria > Armatimonadota > Zipacnadia > Zipacnadales > UBA5352 > JAYENL01. Next base: position 6,282 of record JAYENL010000136.1, on the reverse strand, counting down.
TAGTAGCCCGCTCGCGCCGACAGCAGCGCCTCGCCGGTCAGGCTCACTTCGGTCGGCGCCACGTGATCGCCTCGGTGCTCGCCGAAGCGCGGCGGTTCGGCCCACTCGCCGGTGACCGGCTCCGGCACGCCGGTGCGCAGGTAGCGCTGGAAGTAGGGCGCCGGGGGCTGCAGGGGCGGATGCGGAGCCACGAAGCCCAGCGTCAGGAAGTAGGGGCAGGTCGGGTCGCGGCGCTCCATGAACCGCAGCGCGCGGGTGATGACCCAGTTGGTGTGATGCAGGTGCTCGGGAAGATGCCAGGGACGGGCGGTCCAATCGTTGTGCATCACACCCCCGCCGAACCAGCCGCCGGAATCCGCCGGCCCAACCTGCTCCAGCCAGTCGTAGTAGTCATACGCCCCGGTGTGGCACTGCGTCTCCATCTCCTCGTATCCGTAGCGCTTGCGCGGCGGATACTGGTGCATGGAACGGCCGATCAGCCATGTCTGATAGCCATGATCGCGGAGCACGCCCGGCAGCGTGGGCGGGGCGTCCCACTCCACCATGCCGCGGTAGCCGACCATCCCGTGCGTCTGGGGGACTTGGCCGGAGAGCATGGAGCGGCGGGTGGCGATGCAGCTTGGGCAGCCGGAGTAAAAGTGGGTGAAGCGCACCCCCTGGGCAGCGATGCCGTCCATGTTGGGCGTGAGCAGCACCGGATGGTCCTCCACGCTGAGACAGTCGCCGCGCTGCTGGTCGGTGTTGATGAAGATGATGTTAGGGCGCCTGTCGGCCATGGCGAGATCCTCCCGGGACGGTGAGTGAATGCCACGGGCAGGTTCGCCGGCGAGGGCGTGAGGCCTGCGTGGAAGACGCTCGGTGAGGACGCCGCGCAGTATCAGGGGCCGACGAACGGGCCAGTCACGATCGGCCCGATCCTCAAGGTCACGTGACGCAGGAGCCGCAGGCGGCTGGCGGAGCATCTCTTCCGTGGCGGAGGCTGGGCGGCTGGTGGGCTGGTGAGGCGGACGGGGCCGCGCCGGCCCACGATCTGCCACCGTATGCGTCGGAGTCTCGACCACTCGTCCATGCTGGTGTTGAAGCAGCACAGCACATTGACTGCTGTCGGTGCAGAGGATTGTCCCACGCTCACCACGGCCGCATAAGCAACCTCTGCGTCGGGTCAGCGGAGGCTTCGGTGGGAGACCAGCCGACCTGCTGACCCTCGGCGCGAGAGGATTAAGGTCCACGACGGCGGAACAGGATAGACAGGAGGGACAGGATAACGGCTCACGACGGCGACAGCGGACTGGAGAGCAGCCTGACCTTGCCCTTGTCGTTATCCTCGCCGGCGCGTGGCGCCGGCATCCTGTGCATCCTGTCTGAGAGGCCGTTGGCGCGCCGCCAGGAGCCGTGTTGTACCGCCCGCAACCCTTCCCGGTGAGAATCCATGTCATCGCTCAGAGCCGGTCACGCTGATCTCGCCATCCATCGATCCATGGAGGTCGGGCGCAAGGAGTACCTCGAGCACATGACCTTCGAGGCCAACCACTCGCCGATGTTCACCGAAATCTTCGGGCCGATGGTGGGCCTGAAGGATCAGTGGAGGGCACAGGGCGCGTCGGAGGCGGAGCTGGACATGTCGGCCTTCCGGTACCGCCGGCACATGGTGGCGCGGGTGCCGGTGAACACCGGCCTCATCGGCGGCCATACGGAAGAGGTGCTGGAGGAGGCCGACGACGCAATCATCGGCATCGACCGCTATGGGCGCCACGTGAAGCTCTTCACGCGCTCTGCCACGCTCCCCCTTCCGCTCGACTACCCCGTACGTGACATGGACGACTGGCTGGCCTTCAAGCACCACTACGAGTTCAGCGAGGAGCGCTTCGCCGATGGCTGGGAGCGGGCCGCGCGCACGGCTCGGGAGCAGGGCAAGGTGGTGGCAGTGAGCATCCCCGGCGGCTTCGATGAGCCCCGCCAGCTCCTGGGCGAGGAAGGGGTGTGCGTTGCCTTCCATGAGCAGCCTGGGCTGGTGCACGACATACTGCGGACCATCGGCGAGACGGCCCGAAGGGTGCTCGACCGCGTCTCCGCGACGGTGCAGATTGATCAGCTCAACGTGCATGAGGACATGGCCGGCAAGAGCGGGCCGCTGGCCGGGCCGCGGCAGATCGAGGAGTTCATCGCCCCCTACTACCTGGGCGTATGGGAGATGCTGCGCGACCGGGGCGCCCGGCTGTTCGACCAGGACTCGGACGGGAACATGAACCCGGTGGTGGAGGCCTTCCTGAACGCGGGCGTCAACGTCATGCACCCTCTGGAGCCGGCGGCTGGGATGGACATCGTGCAGCTTCGCGAGCGGTACGGCCACCGATTGGCCTTCGTGGGCGGGCTGGACAAGCATGTGCTGCGCCGGGGGGAGGAGGCCATCGTGGCGGAGCTGGAGTACAAGGTCCCGCCGATGATCCGCACCGGCGGCTGCGTCCTGGGGTTGGACCACCGTATCCCCAACGGGACGCCCCTGGAGGCCTACCGGTTCTACATCCGGAAGGCCTGGGAGATCATGGAGCAGGAGGCCGCCGCGCTGCAATGAGGGGCCGAGACATGCGCATCATCAGCGTCATCACCATCGTCGCCATGGCAGGGGCCGCCGCTGTCGCCCAGAAGCCCGGCAGCCGGGAGGTCGGCTGGGGCGAGGAGTTCGATACCGCCCAGCGCTGGTATCCAGTGGCCTACACGCACAACTCCGCGCGGCACTTCAGTCTGAATGTCGCGGACGGCGTCGGTCACTTCCACGTGGCGGAGCCGGGAACCGCCATGCGCTGGATGACAACGCCCGGCGGAGTGAACCTGCAGACCTACTCGATTCTGGAGCTGCGCTATCGCGCCGAGGGCCAGGTCGATGAGGGCGATGGCTACTTCCTGTACATGCGCTGCAATCCCACCGCGAGGCGACCGGAGCAGCCGCCGGTGACGCTCGGCGAGCTGCAGGCTGACGGGAAGTGGCACACGCTCCGCAAGCCGATGCCCCGCAAAGATGATCATGACGTGTGGGCCACGAAGTTCGTGCTCTCCGTCAACGCCACGGATCGGCCCGCCGACGTGTGGATCGACCACATCCGCCTGGTCGCGCCGGAGCCGGAGCCGCTCCCAGAGCCGCCGGAGGGGCCTGGCGTCGCCGTCCGGCACGATTTTGACGACCTCCGCGGATGGGAGGAGCTGCCGGATGTCGCCTACCGGGGCAGTGCGAGGATGAGCTGCCGCGACGGGGCCGCGGAGTTCGAGGTGGAGGGCATGCAGCGCAATGCCAGCTTCGTGTGGCGATTGCCCCGACCGGTGGACGCCAAGCGCTTCAGCCACGTGGCCTTCCGCTACCGCATCCGCGGCCCGCGGCTGATCTACACCAGGAACCCGCGGGCGCTGGGCTACTTCATGACCGTGGGCGCCAGCGAGCACGAGGAGCCGATCTACCTGTGGAACTCGCTGATCAACGACGGCGCCTGGCACGTGGCCGACAACGCTTTCCCCACGGGGCGCTTCCCCGATGGCGTGGAGTATGTCCGCGTCAACCTGGTCTCCGAGGAAAGCCCGGGCGCCTGGGCGGAGCTGGACTGGCTGTGCCTGGCCGACGGCCCGCAGCGCGTCGGCCTCGGCGACCTGTTTGAGGTTGTCGAATCGCCATCCGCGCCGAGCGGCAGCCGGTTTGAGTACGCCGACATCCAGGCCACTGCCGGGGCAAGTGCAGGCGAGCTCGTGCGGCGCTACTCGCACGTTGCCCGTCCGCTTCCCCAGGGTCAGCTCGGCCTCGACGGCGTGCCCTTCCGGCTCAGCGACGAGGCGCACGTGCTCGGCGTGGCGGAGCGCGACGAGCTGACTATCCCCGCTGGAGGGCGGCTGAGCGCCGTGTACGCGCTGATCGCAACCCGACCCGAGGGCTGCGACAGCTTCACGTACTGGGGCGGTCCGATCCGAGCGGTACGCGAGCCGGAGCGCTTCGTGGTTCGCTTGCGCTATGCTGACGGCTCCAGCTTCGCGTCGGTCCCGGTCAACATCCGGGGCCGCAGCTTCGTGATGCCGCCGGGGCCGGGCGTCTTCGGCGTGGTCAATCCGCACCCTGAGCGCGAGGTCGAGAGCGTCTCCCTGGTGGACGGCACCCGGGCTGTCGGGTTTCACGTGCTGGGCGTGACGCTGCAGCGCGCGGGCGAGCCGCTCTTCGAGACGCCGCAGGCCGGGCGACCGCTGCCGCCGCCCTCTCGCGTGACCGACAAGGCGCCCGGCGAGGCCACCGAGATCGAGGTCGGGGAGGAGAGCGTGACGCTGCGGTCGGACTACCTGGCGCTGGAGCTGGATCTGAGCGAGGGTATTCGCGCGGCGAGCATGTTCTCGGGCATCCTGGAGCAGCGGCTGCTGCCCAGGGCCGAGCTCTTCTCGCTGGAGACCGAGGGAGGGGCGCTCAGCAGCGACGACGTGGACGTCACGGGCGTGGAGCAGACGTCGCCGACCCAGCTCTGCATCGACTTCGCCGCCGATGAGCCCACGCCGATGCAGGGCCGCGTGACCCTGAGGTGGAATGCCGCCAGCGAGATCGGGATGACAGTGGGCATCACGAACGGGGGTGAGGGGCCGCTTCGCGGCGCGCTAACCGTCACGCCTCTGCCGGGCGCCGCCATCGACACCGTCCCGGAAAACGTGTGGGTCTTCTACCCCGGGTTTGGTACGCTCATCACCAACGAGCCGTTCTTCGAGGACAGCGTGAAGTCCGACCATCTTCCGCTGGGATTTGTGACCGCGTGGTCGCCACAGAAGGCCGGGGGCCTCTACGTCATGGGACACGACACGGTGCCCCAGCGCGACACGCACTACGTGCTGGAGAAGTATCTGGGGCGGGTCACGGCCTCGGTGCGCTACCTCTACCTCGACGCGGCCCCCGGTGCGACCGCGGACATGCCGGAGGTCGCGGTCGGCGCCTACCTCGGTGACTGGCGGAACGCGCTGGCGGCCTATCGCGAATGGATGGACACCTGGTATTCGCCGACGGCCTCGCACCCGGAGTGGTTCCGCCGCATCTGCACCTTCGTGGGCATCACGCCCACGCTGTCGAGCTTCCTCGACGAGGATAGGCGCATGGACCTGTCGCCGCACATCGAGGCCATGGCGGAGCACCTCGGGCAGATCGATTACCTGCACATCTACGGGTGGTTCCACTCCAGGGAGCATGGCGGGCAGGGCGACTACTCACACTATGAGCTGCTGGGCGGCGAGGAGGCCTGGCGCGGCGCGCTGCAGCGGCTTGAGAACAGCGGTGTCCGGACCGGGCTGTACCTGGATCCGCTGCTGATGGACGAGAGGGCCCAGGCGGCGGAGCGGGCGGCGGGGTGGAAGATCATCGGCGAGGATGGCGAGGTGCGGGGATGGTCGCCTGGCAACTTCTACACCTGCCCCGCGCTCCCCGACTGCCGCCGCTACTGGGCGGAGACCTACGAGCGGGTAGCCCGCAGCTTTCGCCCCAGCGGCCTCTACATGGATCAGGTGGGGTACTGGAACCCGGAATCGTGGGTGTGTTACAACCCTGAGCACGACCACAAGACCCCCCCCATCGGCATGCGCGTGTCGCAGGCGCCGCTGGTGCAACAGCTACGCCACGCCATCAACGGCGTCGATGACCGGATGGCGAGCTACAGCGAGTTCGTGCCCACCGAGATCATGACCCAGTGGCAGGATGGGGCCTTCACCCACAATCAGCGCTTCGAGTGGGAGCGGCCGCATACCTTCCTCGTCAACCCCATCTACTGGGCCGTCCCGGAGGTGAAGTGCTTCGAGATCTACGCCGGGAACGACAACGTGGTGTGGGAGAACGTGCGTCTGCCGCTGCGGCTCTTCTGGGGCCGCGAGACGCTCTACATGGCCGGCGAGCCGACGGAGTACGCTCCCGAGACCGCGGCGGCCATCCGCCGCATTGGACAGATCTGGCACGACTACGCGGCGGCCTTCGCGACCACCCGGCCGCGGTTCCTGGTGCGCACACTCCACCGTGGCGTCTACGCCAATCGCTTCCCGGCCGAGGGCTACGAGGTCTACACGCTCTTCAACGACCTGCCCTACACCGCGGAGGGAGAGCTCATCGACATCGAGCACCGCCCCGGGAACAGCTACATCGAGGTCTGGCAGAACGAGGCGCTGGCCCCTGCGCTCGACGGTGACAGGGCGCGCATCTCTCTGACCGTGCCGCCGAAGAAGGTGCGAGTGGTGGTGGCGCTGGGGGAGTGGATGAGACTCGGCCGGTGAGTGACGGGGCGCCCGACT
>JAYENL010000135.1:7398-36590 GCA_034722055.1 Armatimonadota bacterium | reverse complement strand
GGCATTCGGGTGGGGCTGCGGCCCTGCTGGGGAGCCATCAGGCCACTCATCGCCTATGTTTTTTCCGATGCTGAGCCAAAGCCGCATACAAACTCCCTCACACCAACAAGCGCATAATGTAGGAGGAATGCCTGCCCCACGGATCGGCGGAGGCGCCAGCGCTGCGGGTCCGGACGGGGCGTCCTCAGAACGCCCAGCCGACGACGCCCTGGCTGCCCGAGAGGGGTCCGCTGAAGATGTAGCGGTACTGATAGAAGAGCCCCTTCCGAGCGTGAGTGAAGTCGCCGGCGCCGGCCCAGATGGCGACGTCATCCTCCTCATCCAGCTCCGGATCACCGGGATCGAGGCGGTAGGCGCCCACACCCAGCGCGAACGGGACCCCCTCGTAGTCACTCATCGTTTCGCTGGCGCTGAGGCCGACCTCCAGGCAGTATATGTCCGCGCCACTCTCGCCATTGAACCAGCCGACGTCATAGACCGTCCCGTCGCTGCCCAGCTCCAACCGCCAGCCATCCTCATCCCCGCTGTAGGAGAACGACACGGCCGCGCCGGAGGTCCGCGACTGGAACCTCTGGGCGGCGGCGGAGGTGACCAGGAGGGCGATCATGGTCAGCGAGACGACAGCGCTGATGGCGATGATGCGACGTCTGCTTGTCTGCATCGGGGTGTTCCCCTTTGGCTCATGGTCGATGCGAGCGGTGTCGCAGCGGCCTCCAGTCAGCCGCAGCGGCGCATCTCGGAGATACGAAACCTCTCGATTGTACGCACGACGCCGCCACCGCGTCAAGCTGCACACCACAATGGCCAGCCGGCAGGCCCCTGCCTTTCAGACACCGTAATGACAAGGCGCTGGCAAAGCGAGTGGGGGCATGCCATCGCGGCGCCGCTGCTTGTGGTGGCCGTGAAGAGCAGCCTTCCCTAACGCGACCCACACGCGTCGCTCCCTGAGACATCCTTGAGGAGCCTGACGCAGAGATACCGGTGTCCCTCAGACGCTGCGAAATCGCGCGCACACCTGCCTGAGCGGGCTATAGCGGGCATTCTGGCACCGAGCTCCTCCGCATTCAGAGGAGTGACAGACGGAAAAATCGGCAGAATCCTTGTAGTTAGTCCCTCTTTCTGCTATCATCTTGAGCGAAGCTGGAGCTCACAGTCGCCACGCGGAGTGGGCTGGACGCGTTTGGAAAGCGTTTGATTACGGCGCGGGGGGGCATTGGCGGGCGCAAGGGGAGAAAGGTGACGGAGGCCATGCTCCAGGAACTGTGGACGGACGAGACAGCACTCACGACGGTGGAATATGCACTCCTCCTGCTGCTGGTGGCGGTCAGTGGCATCGTGGCCTGGCAGGCACTGGGCAGGACCACGGACAGCTCCGTCAATGACACCAACACAAGCTGGCCCCCGCGGTCGGCGCCGTAGACCCCACAAGCATTCGGATGCTCACGCGCCGCGAGGTGGCCAGGCGCGAGTCCTGCAGACCGCGCCGTGTCAAGCGTGTCCAATCCCTGTACCCGTCAACCGCCACGCGTAGCAACGACGGCGGGCTAGGCAGCCCACCCCTCCGTACTGCGTCACAGCAAACGGCCGGCGCGGCACGGCTCCGCGCCCTCCTCCGCCAGAGCCTGAGCAGGGCCTCCGGCACGAGTGATCGGCACTTCGTCACCTCACGCCCGAGCGGCCTCGGCGACGGCCCGCAGGTTCGCAGTGGGGCTGGTCAGTGGCACCGCGCACTCCGGGGCGACGACCTCTATCTCGCACCTGAGGCACTCCCCCACCTCCCGGCCTACATCCGCCGGCGTTCCCTGCAGCAGCGTCTCCGGGTTGCTGACGTTCCCCACCAGCGCCACATCGGGATAGCGCCGCCGCAACAGCCTGAGCGCGTCCAGCACCACCACGATGGCGGGGTGCCGCAGGATGTCCGCAGGCAGGTGGATGTCCCCGGCGGTGCGGCAGGGGTGCACGGTGGCCTCCGGCATCAGCTCCGGCCCGCCCCAGTCCACCTCGCAGCCCAGCGCGTCGGCCTCATTGAGACCGAAGGTCTCCTCGAGAACACCGGCGCGATAGTGTCGTAGCCCAGCACCCCATGGCCGGCGGCCGCGAGTCCCGCCATGACCTGCGGATCCACATGCGCCGCCGGGAAGAAGCAGCCGGTCGCCTCCATCAGCGAGACCGTGGCGATCGAGACCGCATTCCCCACGGCCGGCACATCGGTCGGCTGGCGGTGCAGCGCGGCAAGAAACCTTTCGCGCGGCGTCATGGGTATCCCCTTGCGGCCGGACCCTCTTCGAGTTCCGGTAGATTGGCGGTGGGGAGGCATTTCGCTGGCTCACCCGCGATTCATGCACCGCACTGCGCGCAACGGCTCAAGATTCCGCCGCGATTGCCGATACTATTGCTAGCACGGACATGTCCACTAACTGACCTCAGGGCAAGAGTCATGCTTGAGCACAGCAGCGCCGAGCCTCGCGACACGGCCACGCCGCGACTCCAGCTTCACTCTGCGGGCGAGGCTGTGGCCGCGGGAAGAGAGGCGGAAGCGTCTCCGGAGGAGCTTGCATCCCCGGGAGACGCACCGACGACCGCCGAGCGGCTGGCGGCGCGACACGGGTGGCTGGTGGAGCGTCTCCTCAGCCGCCTGGCAGCGCAGTGGCCGGAGGGCATCGACCGCAGCCTGCTACGCAGCGAGTGCTGGATGGCGCTGCGAGATGTGGCGGAGAGCCTGGAGACGGCGGAGGACCTCCCCGCGGCCGCGGCTCTCGCCATCGAGGACAGGCTGTGCCACGTGCTGGCGGGCACGGAGTGGTACCGCCAGGCGGTCATGACCCATGTCCGACCTCTGCTTGAGACCTGGCGTGGCGCTCTCCTCGCCGGCAGGGAGCCGTCCGATCACCTGCTCTCGAGCCGCCTCCATGTGGGGCTCGATGACCTGGTTGACCGCTTCCAGGAGCTGGCGATCGTCTTCGCGGTTGACCCCCGAGCCCTGCTCTCGGAGCGCGCCCACGCTCCCCACGCGTCCGCCACCACAGCGACCGCCGAGACCGTCGGCGCCCTCCCCTCCGAGCAGCAGCTCACGCTCTCCCTGTACTTCCAGGAGGAGCTGACCTACGAGCAGATCGGCCGCGTCATGGACATCCCGTCCGGACGCGCCCAGGAGCTGATGGGCCGCGCCGGGGCGGCCGTCGCCTCCGACGCCGCTCTGGTGCGTGGCTGCGAGCGCCTGCTACTCCCAGCAGATGCGGGACAGGCCCCCGCCCCACAATAGGGCCCGGAGGCCTTGCTCGTGCCGTACGGAGGGGGGCGTGCCCAGGCCGCCCCACGTTGCCGGGGCGGAGGCGGTGGGCCCGAGCCCTCAGCTCGGGCACGGCAGAGGCACCGGCATATCAACGACGGCGGGCCAGGCAGCCCGCCGCTCCGTACGCCAGGACGGCAAACACGTGCGACAACGCCGCCCGGGCGGGAGGATGGAAGCGGAGGGCGACACACTTGCCGCTTGTGGCTTCTACTACTCCGCCACCGTCACCTCATAGACCATCACGTCGTGCGGCTGCAGCTCCTCGCTGCGCTGCAGGGTAGGCATCTGCAGGTCCGCGACTTTCCGCCGGGTGCCGTCCGGGAGGATGCGCTGAACTCGATAGACCTCCGCCGGCGCGATCTCATAGGTGCTGAGGTCGGCTACCCAATCGAACTCCTGCACCTCCTCGCTGACGTTGGTGAAGACGAACCCCAGGGATCCATCGGAGGCGCGCCAGGAGGAGTGCAGCACCGCGTCGATGGCGCTGGGCCGACCCTTCGGATCATCGATGGGCACCTGCGGGATGTAGGCGGGGATCCTCACGGGCCGCTGCAGGTAGCCGAACTCCAGGAACTTCCGCGCCGCGCAGCGCAGGTCCACGCAGGTGATGAAGTACTGCTTCTTCGCCTCGTTCCCCGGGGAGCTGAGCAGGTTCTGGGGATTGCCGGTGGGCCAGATGCGCCCGAAGGCCATCCCCGACACCAGCGTGTTGCCCATGGGTCCGAAGAACTCGATGGGCTGCCGCGGAGTGCCGTCGGAGCGCGGCGTCTGCGCGAAGCTGATGGTGCGGCCATAGGTAACCGTGTAGTCCCCATACACCGCCGCCCACAGGTTGACCCAGCCGGGCCAGTAGTTATAGTGCATGAGCCGGTGGTCGGTCACGTCCAGCAGCATCTCGTGCTGGACCTCGCCCGACAGCGCCGCCTCGGGGTAATGCCGCCACATGGCCTCCCGGATGGCCTGGCAGATCTGCCGCAGGCCGTCGGTGGCGTAGGCGCCCCCGCCCACGGGATGGCCGTGGTCGGGGCTGTAGCAGGGCCGGCTGCAATGCCCGCCGAGCTGGTCCAGGTAGACCCCCGACGCGTTGCCGTCCCGCACCAGCCGCTCGCAGGCCCGCACCAGCATGTCCTTCCAGGTCTCGGTGGCGGCGCACATGATGTACTGCTCCCCCTCCTCGCTCCAGCGCAGCGCACGGCCTGAGGCATCGAGGGCGAAGGCGCTCTGGATCCCCTGGGGACAGCTCGGGTCCTCGAGGTCGGTCTGCAGGGAGTTGACGTAGGGGGTATGGTGCACGCCGCGGCCTCTGGCCTCGGCGATCATCTCCGGGTAGCCCTCGACCATCGGCCAGCCCAGTGTCGAAGACCAGCTATGAGCCCCCGGCTCCCGCTGGTACCAGGAGTAGAGCTGCACGCCGAAGGTCCCGCCCGCGATGTCCTGCAACTCGTAGGTGAACTCCGCCGCCAGCTCCGGCGAGTAGCGCCGCGCGTCGCCGCGGATCCAGACGTCAGCGTGCTTCACCCATTCGGCCGCGTCCTGGCGCGTCTCGATGGGTCCCGCCTGCGCCCACTTCTGCCCCAGCGCCCACTCCCGGTAGATGCGCGCCGCATCCCACCAGTCGCCCTCATACGCGCCCAGCGCCACCGGGTAGGTCGAACGGTAGTCCTGCCCCGGAGTGAGGCAGTTCTCGGGCACATGCTCCATCTTGAACACGATCGTGCCCGGCGCGACCTTGTTGTCGTAGACCACTCGCTTGTGGTAGCCATCGCCGTCATGGAAGGCCCAGTAGAGGCCATTGCCCGCATCATCGTAGAGCGTGCCGAACTGCATCTCCATACCGCCGGCGTGGCCGGCCGGCTCCATCGTCCCCACCAGATAGCCGTAGGGCGCGTCAAAGGGATTGCGCCAGGAGCGGCCGTACGCGCGCGGGAAGACCAGCGTGATCTCATGCGGCTCCGACGGCCCCGGCACGAAGGTCAGGCGGGGGAACTGCACCGCGCGGAGCTGGCAGGCGCTCTCGTTCACCACCTCTATGAGCCCGTAGACCAGCGGAGAACCGGGGCGGCAGTCCGCGGCCGGCGCCGGCGCGAACCTGCACGCCACCTTCACGCTCCCACCCGGCACCTCCGTGGCCTCCCAGACCATCAGCAGGGAGTCGCCCTGGCGCTCGACCTGGCCGCCAAGCTCCCGCGAAACGGGATCGATACTCAGCTCCTTGCCCTCCGGATCGACCATCGTCAGCTCCCAGGTGATCTCCACGCTGTCAGGGTCAAGGAAGAGCGCGGGGCCGTCGGCGGAGGGTCGGAGGGCGACGATGCCCAGGGGCGCGGCGTCGGAGTGCTCAATAGCCAGGCCGGGGGCCTGCCACACGGCGGCCGCGCCAGGCACCGCCAGTGCGACCAGAAGCGTGACGACGACACATCGCCGCATCATGGCAGCACCTCTCTGGGCACATAGGCCGTGGCGCGGGGCCCTGGATACACGCCCAGCAGGGACGCACCGCGAACATACACGCAGGCGACTCCTCGGTGTTACGGCGGAGCCGCGCCGGCCTGCTACCCCGTGCCGTAGGCCCGCGCAATCGCCGACTGCGGATCGAACATCTCCTCGATGGGACCGAGCTGCGGCTCCAGCTCGCAGGGCGGCTCGTAGCGGTCGAGGTCCTCCCCGTTGCAGAATCCCCGCGCCAGCTCCACGTAATACAGGAAGTTGCGCAGCGGAATGTCCGGGGGCACCCCATGGTCGGTGTGCGGGATGTAGCCGCCGTGCTTCCAGGCGCTGGCGTAGCGGGTGGCCACCTCCGCCCGCAGGCGCTGACGGCCTCTCGCCAGCTCTCGCTTATCGACGCCGCCGTGGATGAAGATGTCCGGCCAGCGCCGCAGCATCTCCTCGGGATCGTTGCCGGCCGCGATCTCCACCGGCTGGATACCGTCCAGCGCCTGCGGGTAGAGGACATCCAGGATCTGGTAGTTGAACCCATCCGAGTCCATTACCACCGCCTCCACCCCGCGCTCCTTGAAGAACTCGTACAGCCTCAGGTAGCGGGGCAGCAGGAACTGCTCCATCAGCGGCGGCGACATCATCGACTGCTTCTTGAAGGCCATGTCCTCATTGAGGACCAGCTCATCCACCTTGATGTGCCGCAGGGGCTCGTCGAGCAGCTCCATCAGCATCCAGGCCCAGTGCTCGAACATGTCGTGCACCAGCTCGGGCTGGTCGTAGAACATCACCGACAGGCCCTCCATGCCGGTGTAGTCCCGAATGCCCCAGTAGATTCCGGCGATGCTCAGCCGCACGGGCACATCCGCCTCCTTACACCGTTCGATGTTGTCCCTCCAGTGGGAGCCGCCGATGGGATGCCGGCCGTAGCCGTCCGGCCCCATGCTCTCAGGCACCTCGTCGGCCGACAGCGGCCGAGTGCGCTCGGGGGAGTGCGGGTCGAGGCGCTGTTTGACACGCTCCCAATCCTCACGGGTCTTCACCGCGAAGTCCAGCCATCGCCGGGTGGCGAACCCCTCCGTGGGCTGGTTGATGGCATCCTGGCGCGTCGCGCCCCAGCCGTCCGCCCAGGTGCGCAGGTTGCCCTCCTCCCGGATCAGCCGCTCCTCGAAGAGCGGATGCACGCCGGTGTAGAACTTGCCGGCGCCCATGAAGCCATCGGCGCCCGTGAAGCTGCCCCAGCCGCGCTGCTGCCGCTCGCTGAGGCCCTGCCTGCGCCAGGCGGCGAACGTGGAGGCCCGCGGCCCGCCGAACATGTAGGGGATGCGATCGACCTCCTGGTGATGGATGATCCTGCGGAACCGCTCGCGCTGTGTCATGTCCACTCCTATTGCCAGGAAAGTATTTTGCCACTAAAACGGCGCACCGGACAGCGTCCCCGCCCACACCTCAGTGCCGCAGACGCAAGACGGCCACGTCGTGGAGCGCAGGGCGGTCGTAGTCATGCCGCCGCGACCGCACGGTGGCCACCCGCTCGACATCCAGCCCGGCTTGCTCGTACTCAGCCACGAAACGCTCCGGGTCCCCAAAGAAGATCACGTAGACGTCGCCGAAGTGGTGGCCGAAACGCTCCAGGAAGCGGCTGACCAACTGCCCGTCCGTAATGGGTGGATCGGCTGCCTGGCCGGACTCCAACACCGGTCGCCCGGTGTGCAGCCGGATCGGCCACGCCCGGTGGGCGATGATGAGATCGCCCGGGGCGGTGTTCTGCTCGATCCAGGCGTCCAGGGGAGTGTAGCGGGGCGTGACATCGGTCGCCACCATCCCGGCGAACAGCGGGCCCAGCGCGATGGGCGCGCCCGCGATCACTACCAGCGGCCAGCGGCGTCTGAGCACACCCGCCGGCGGTGTGCACGTCGCCAGCAGCGAGCCGCCGGCCAGCAGCACCGACACGTATGCGGGGAAGAAGTAGCATGTACTGGGAGGAACGTCGATCTGATACATCATCTGGGAGGCCATGGTCACCGCGATGTGCGCCACAGCGCCGACGATCCCGCCCAGCAGCGCCGCGGACACGAAGCCACGGCGGGATGCGTTCGCAGGCTCCTGTGCCCGCCGAAGGCCCACAGCGCCAACTACCATCGCCAACAGGATCGCTCCGAAGTCGAGGTAGATCGAACTCCCCAGAGCCCGGAACATGGCCGCCAGCGGGCGCCGACTCACGGGCCGGTGGGGGCCGAACAACTCCCCGTTCACCATGATCTGCCGCGCCAGCCAGGGCCCCAGAACCACCACAACTCCCACCAGGACGGCCAGAAGCAGACCAGCTCGACGGCGGCGACTGGTCCCAGGTGCGAGAATCGCCACCAGCAGCACCGTCGCCACCGTGGCCACGCCGGCATGGCGACAGAGCATGGCGGCCGCCGCCAGGGCGCCGGACAGCAGGCCAGCTCCGAGGACCGCTTGGCGGCTCCGGCCCCCGGCGGCCGTCGCCAGGCACAGCAGCGCCCCCAGCATCAGCCCCACGTACGGCCCCTCCGACAGCGCCCGAAAGGGCAGGCCGCACGCGAAGCTCAGGTAGATGAACCCCGCCCCCACAGCCAGCGCCCACTCGGGCTGGCGCAGCCACCACACCAGTACTCCGAGCGCCGCCGTGTAGCTGATGACGGCGATGAGCCACGTCGCCGTCTCGGCAGAGGCGCCCGCCGCCATGGGAACCGCCAGCAGCGCGGGATACAGCGGCGGCCAGTAGAGGTTCGTCATCGGCACCCGCTCGGCGTTGAGGGTCAGGTGCCACGACGCGACGGTGTGCTCCCGGATCATCGTCCGCGCCATGTCGATGTAGTGGACCGAGTCCGGGTTGAGGTGCATGTCACGGCAGGAGATCGCCAGCAGCAGCGCGACGGCCGCGAGCAGCCCGGCCCGCCAGTGGCGGCGGAGCCACGATGGCCGCTCGGGGCACTCAGGGCTGAATGCGCGCTCGACATCCCCTGCCATACACATCACCAAGATACGACGACAGCGGTCGACTCCGAACGGCTCCCTCGCGACGCCACGCGACCGCAACCTGGAAGCCTGCGCCGCGACTCAGTCGTCCCGTGGCAGCCACCGCGCCCGCTGCCGCTGCCGTGCGCCTCCGGAGGGACGCATCTTCAGATGCGTGAGCCGTTCCTCACAGCCACCGTCCGCCCTCGGCTCGGAAGCGGCGAGCCTGCTCGGGGGTCGGGAAGGAGTAGTGGGTGGCCTCCTCGCGAGGATTCGGTGTGGTCTCCACCGCATCCATCTCGAACAGGTCGATGGCCTGGGACAGCAGCCGCCCCCCCACCACCTTGCAGCGGCGCATGAGGCTCGCCTGCGTCTCATCCTCTCGAACGGGCACGGCCTCCTGGAGGATGATGGGGCCGTCATCGAGCTTCTCATTCATGAAATGCACGGTCACCGCCGTCTCCTCCTCGTGCTCGTAGAGCACCCAGAAGGTGGGCAGCATCCCCCGGTACCGAGGCAGCGGCCCCGAGTGCACATTGATGCAGCCCAGCGGCGGCAGGTTAAGGAGCTCCTCCCGGAGGATCTGGGGGCAGGCCGCCGAGATGACCAGGTCCACGCCCATCTCCCGCAGCCGCTCCAGGAACTCCGGAGCGTTCACGTCTCGCACCTGGTCAACCGCCACGCCGTGACGCCGCGCCACCTGCGCCGGCCGCGGCCCCACCAGCCTCGCCTTCAGGTAGCGCAGGCCGTAGCGCAGGAAGGTCCAAGGGCCGAAGGCCAGGCGCCACCGCCGCACCAACTCCCCGAATGTCTCGCGCTGGGAGGTAGGTGGAGCGATGAACACCGCGGCGATGCGGTCTGCCCTCTCCCCCAACAGCTCCTCCAGCAGCACGGGGACCGCGAAGGGCTCGTCCTGGGTGAGCACAACTGCGGTAAGGCGGGCGCGCTCGGGCATCGACGACCTCCGCCGGCAAGACACATGATCACCGCGATGGCGATGGGTTGGGATGCGTGCCGTCGCCTGCAGTTTTGTGGCTGATGCCCTCCCGTGGTGCGGGCGCCCCCGCCCACACGCCATTGTCGTCATCTTGATGTCGGGCTGGAAGCCCCATCTATCCATCTATGCGGTTGCTACGCCCGGGCTTACGGCGCCGCCCACTCGTAAACGTGCACTGCGCGGGGGCCGAAGGCGTCCACCAGCGCACCCTCCGTCAGCTCCAGCTCGCGGTCCTCGAACAGCACGCTCACCGTCGCCGCTGCCGGGGGCGTCTGTGGCCGCCACCGCACATCGCAGGTCTCATCCGTCTGGTTGACCGCGATGGTCACCACCCGCTGGGGCAGGCGCTTCTCCCACACATGCACCTCCACATTCTCCGCGGGCGTCTGGACGGACATCGTCACTGCGCCTTCAGCCGTCAGCACCGGCTCCAGGGAGTGGATATCCGCGACGGTCTGCTGCAGAGACTCCCATGCCTGCGGCGCGTTGGCGACCGTGAAGTAGCGGTCGCCCCCGCCGTAGCCCCACCACCACCACGTCAGCCCGCTGGAGCCGTGCGCGATGGCCATGAAGGCGTTGGCGCGCATGAGGCTCCCGTCGGGCTGGAACTGGGCGGGGTCCGGCTGGGCGCCGCCACGCAGCTCGCTGGTCTGCCTCTTGTCGTAGCAGTGGAGGATGGCCGCCAGCGGTGTGCCCTCCCGCAGACTCGAGCGGTGGCGCTCCAGCCGAGTGGACACGTAGGCGGTGCTCCCGTAGACCTGCGTCCAGTGCACGTCGAACGCGTCCCGGTAGCGGGCCACGGCGTCATCCCGGGCACAGGTCACCACCACCGGATGGAAGGGGTCCAGGGATTTGATCAGCCGGTAGTAGAGCTCCAGCCACATCGGGGACACATACTGGTGCTCCAGGTCAGGCTCATCGTACAGATACCAGGCCAGCAGCGCCGGGTGGCGCATCAGCGCCGCCACGCGCTCGGCCACGAAGCGCTGGTCATGCGCCATGAGCTGCTGCCGCGAGAGGCCCATGAAGACGCGCAAACCGTGGCTCTGCGCCGCGTCCAGGTACTGCAGGGCCTCCTCTGTGGTGCCCGGGCCGTCCCAGCGGTAGGAGTGGCAGTAGTCGAAGCCCCCGGCAGCGATGTCCCCCATGTCATCTTCGTTCACACCGTACATCCCCAGCAGGAAATCCGGCCGGCCGGCGATGCTCACTCCTCCAGTGCGCTGCCAGATGATTCGCGGCAGTGGCTGGCAGTGCGTGAAGTACAGCTCGCGCTCGGCGGCGTTGCCGGCGGCGTCCTCCACGCGCACCTGGGCGATATGCAGGCCCGGCCGCCAGGGCTCGCCCGGGACGTAGCGGGCCTGACCCTCTCCCACCGTCACTGCCGCGGAGACATCCCGGCCATCCACAGTGAGCCAGACGCGCTCGACGCCCACATTGTCCGAGTATTGAATGCGCATCGGGGAGCCCGGTGTGGCCAGCCAGTCATGGCGCTCGACGATATGCGGCTCCGTGGTGTCCTCGTCCAGGGAGGCCGTCTGCTGGAAGCGCCACGTGCGCGAGGCCACGTCATAGTCCGGGACGCCCACCCGCCAGTGCCAGAGGCCCGGCTCCAGCGGCTCCTGCACCGTGACCGGGGCCGTAGAGACGTGCGCCATCAGGCGTGTGGCCTCGTCGGGGAAGGCGAGATCCTGCGACAGCTCCACGTCAGACCAGGTCTCGCGGTTGAACTGCCAATTCAGCGTCGGCGTATTGTCGTGCACCTCCACGCCCGGGAGCGGCGACAGCAGCACCACGTTATGCCGCACATGCTCCAGTTTCACATCATCGAACCACGCCCTGCCCACGCCCCGCAGCGCCAGGTAGATGATGGCGTAGCCCGCGTTCTCCGGCGCTCGCACCACCTCCGTGCTCAGATGCCGCCAGTCAAAGGTCTCGTAATTCGAGGGCGCGTAGCTCCCGCTCGAGAACCAGTCGCCGTTGGTGTCGGCGAACTCCATGATGATAGTGGCCCCCACAGGGGGCATCCCGCCCTGGGTCAGCGGCTGCACGTTCTCCCCACGGACCCACGCGGAGGCCCGGTAGAGATGCCGCTCCTGGACCGGGATCATTCTCGTGAGGTAGACATGGCCCCGCCGCTCGACTTGGCCCTCGACATCCAGGCGAGCCGCCCGCTGTCCCGAGTGGACGATCTCTTCATCGACTGAGGCCAGCGGATTGTCGCTCCACCGCTCCAGTCCCTGCTCGAAGCCGCCGTTCGGAAGCTCCATGGGAGAGGTCTCCGTGGCCACCTGCGAGAGCATCTCCCGCCGAGGGGGAATCTGTTCGGGCGGCGCAGGATGCACCTCAATCTCCAGGGCGCGCGTGATCTCCGCCGCACGATCTCCGGTGGAGCCGATGACATCCACCAGGAAGAGCCCGGAGCCGCGGTCGCGGCGGTCCTGCAGCTCGAACCCGTCGCAGCGGATGATAATACTTCGGTCGGCGCGCTCAAAGCGAAGCTGATGGAGCCCTCCGATCTTCTCGAAGGTCTCGTCGAGCGAGAGGGTCCGCAACTCCATTCCATCCGCCCACACGAAGCACTGGCTGCCGGTGAAGACCGCTTCCGGGACGATCTGGATCCAAAACTCAGTGGGGCCCGCCGCCTCCACGGTGGTCTCAAGGCGATAGGTGGCTCGCTCGGGCGTGAGCGTCAGAGTGAGGGTGGCCTCCTGGTTGCCGGGCTGGGCGCGATGCCACGTCGCGGAGTGCTCGGTAATCTCAACCTCACCGCCCGCCAGGCCAAAGCGCTCTCCCTCCCACCCCGGCAGGTAGCCGCGCAGGCCGCCAAGCTGGATCAGCTTCTCGCCCTCCCAGCGGAGGCTCTGCAGGTGCGCCTCGCCCACCTCAGCCGTCCACGGCCCCACCTGCACCTGGCGAGGCTGGTCCTGAGCGTAGAGATTCGTCGTCATCATCGACGCCACAACTACCGCCGCCGCTGCAATGCTGTGTCCTGATCGCATCTTCCGCCCTCCCAGCGTGCGGTCAGTCGGCCGCTCCTGAGCCGCCTTCCTGGAGGTCCTGCAGCTCCTCGTCGTCCTCCAGCCCCTTCCCCTGCTTCCGCGGCATCACGCGGTCCAGAGCGCTCCTGGCTTTCTCAACGGCGGAGGACAGGCCGCTTGGCACGGTCAGCAGGCGCTCGCCCTCCTCATCCACCACCAGGAACACGGGCGTGAGCATCGCTCCCCCGCCGCCACCGCCGCCGGCACCTTTCTCGCGCTCGCCCTCCTTATCGGTGGGGCTGCTGCCACCACCGCCGCCGGCCCCGAAGGCTACCCGCGCCACGACAGCCGGGATGATGGTCTTGCCGGCGGCCTCCACTGGCTCCCCGATGACCTTCACAGACTCGCTGATGCTTGCGAGGCCGCTCACGATGTCCTTCATGAATGCGCCGGCATCAAACTCCGCCATCACCGTCATCCTCCTGCTGCTGCAATATCTCCTCAATCAGCTCGCGATCGCTGTCCAGCTTCGCTGTGCGCTTGGCCTTCTGCCGCCTCATCTCTCTGGCGAAGGCCACCGGTCGGCCCTCGACCATCACTTGGAGCGCGGCCAGCGCCGCGCGCAGCAGGCCGATGCGGTAGCGCACCCGGACGCGGCGCCTCTCGCCCCTGTGACTGAGGGTGAGGTCCACGGGCCCGACGGCGCGCCTCCCGAAAAGACTCTCCACGGCTCTATCCACGGCCTCCCGCTGCGCCGCGTCGCTAACCACGACCACCACCTCACTCGCATCCCACACCAGATCTATTGCCGTGCGTAGCCCGCTCAGCGCCAGCCCAGCCACGCCCTCCGCAGTCTCCGCATCCAGACGCTTCCACCACCTCACGGGAGCTGGCTCGACGGCAGGCTCAACCGCTTCCTCCACTACCGCTTCCGGCCTTGCCTCTGGAGGCTCGGCCTCGGGGCGTTCCTTGCCGATACGGCGCCGCCATGGGATCCCCAGGACGCGGGCCAGCACCTCCCGCTCCTGTGCCCGCTCCCGGACGGTAACGCTGCCCCACCATGCCAGCCTCACCTTCATGGCTGGCACCCCGGAGTCAGCAAGCAGCGTGAAGTCGCCCAGCCATGGAATCGCCACAAGCAGCACCACAAAGCCTCCCAGCAGCGCGGCGCCCTGCCAGCCGCCAATCCAGTGCAGGCCGGCCAGAACGGCCAGCACCAGGATGGCCTCTACCATGAGCACAATCACTGCGACTGCCACCGCCATCCGCATTGACGGCTGACTCCTTTCCGGACTGGATCGGCTGGCGGAGTCTTCGCCGCCCACTGTGAGAATGCCTTCGCGGCCCTTTCCCGAAGCCACGAAGGTCTGTCTCTGGCGGGGCACGAACTATCCGGCCTGAAGAGGACGGAGGAGGATTCTGCGGAGTCGTGCGGAATCACCCGGCTGGTTATTCTGGTGTCATCGGGGATTCGCGTACTACAATGATACGGTGCAGCGAGACCCCAGTTCGCCCGATCGCCGCAAGGAGTGTGACGCCTGATGCGGTTGGACGCCGACGTGCTGACGCTCAACGAGGCCGCCGCGTACCTGCGAGTGCATCCCCGCACCCTGCGCATCAAGGCCAGCGACGGTGAGGTGCCCGGTGCTAAGGTCGGCAAGGTCTGGCGCTTTCATCGCCGGCAACTGGAGCGTTGGCTGATGGAGGGCGGGGCCCGCAATACCGGCGATGCGTAGGCAAGACGAGTTGCAGCGGCAACACCGTTGGGTCCCGGGTTCGACGAATGCCGTTGGATGGACACCGTACCGCACGTCAGAGGGCGCAACCAAGGTGGACGGTAGATGAATGTCTGAGCTCCACGGGCGCCCGCACAACCAGGAGCAGCCTGACGAGGAGCCCCTCGTCCAGTACGAGGACCTGGAGCAGGCCACGGGCTTCACCCAGGTAAGCAACGCTGTCCTGCGCTGCTACCCGGAGCTGTCCGACGGGGAAAAGATGACCTACGCGGTCCTCAAGAGCTTCGCCTACGTAGGGCGTGAGACATTCGTGGGGGAGCAGACTCTGGCGCGGGCGCGAGACATTACAGTCTCGACCGTCTCGCGGCATCTGAGCCGGCTTATCGAGGTTGGGCTGGTCAAGGTCCGCCGCCGGGGGCAGGGCAAGACCAACATCTGGATCATTACCCGAATCCCCCGCGACAAGCTCGAGGAGTACATACGTGACTGGCGCCCGAAGCTTGACTTGCAGAATCCGCAAACCAAGACTGCGCAGAATCCGCAAATCAAGAATGGGCAGAATGATCAAGTCAAGACTGCGCAGAATCCGCAACTGGAAGAACAGGAGTCCGAAGAACCTAGCAGTGAGAATACGAGGGGCAGTGCCCCCACGGATTCGTCCTCGTGGGGTGAAGATACTCGCGAGAACGGCCTCGCCGAGGACGAGAAGCGACCGTACTCCCACCTTCGGCGGATTGTGGAAAACCACGGAGGGTGTGACCTCGAGTTTTCCACAACTGTGGAAAGCGTGGAGGCTCTGGCCAGCACAGCCGCTGCCTACTTCGAGGTCCCTGACGAGCGCGCCAGTATTGAGCGTTTTCTTAGCGGCTATGACCCACCCATCGTCGCTGCCGCGCTTGACAGCGTGGCCCAACGCCTGGAGAGAGGCCAAGCGATCGCCAAGCCCGTGGCGTACTTCTACACGGTGGTCAAGGTCATGCAGGCTGAACGTGACACCGATGCGGCGGAGCGCCGACGCGGCGAGGATGAGCGCCTGGCCACCGCCCGGAACTGGGCTCGCAGCCTGCTAAGGGAATGGTCACCCCATCAGGTCAGGGCCATTCTGGCGGACACCTACCACTCCCCCACCTTTGTGGATGAGGTCCTGGACGGGCTTCTGAATGACCGCGGGGGCTGACGGCCACCCAGGTGAGAGCACGAGAACCAGGTAGGGCTGCCCGGCGCGCAACGTCGAGAGCTGCCTCGCCCCCGGTCAGCTCCGGGAGCGCTGACAGCGGGACGGAACCGGCGCGCCTGTCGGTCGTCTGAAGCGTGACTGCCGCCTGGCGAGAGAGCATGGCGCCTGATTGGGGGAGACATCATGAACAGCTCACGCATAGCGCTTATCGTCCTGATCTACATCAGCGTGAGCATTGCATGGATGGTGCTGGGCACCACTATCACCAGTCGGACCACGAGCGCCCGCGAGCAACTGCGCGGCGATGTAGAGGCCATGTGGGGGACGCCGCTGAAGCAGACCACGCCCCAGATGGCGCTGAGGCGCATCCGCACGGAGCGCGAGATCGAGCGGGGGGTTCCGGAGCCGAAGCCCCAGACTGTGGTGCCCGACTCCAACGAGCTCAGCGTGGACCTGGACCTGGATCTGCGCCGGCGCGGGCTGATCTGGTTCCGCACCTACGAGGTGGAGGTTGTTCTCCTACGCCTTCTATTTCCGCGGCTACACCGGCCTGACCATCACGATCGCCTCCATCGTGACGCTGGCAGTGCTGATGCACGTCACCGCCCGAGTGGACCGGAGCACGAAGTTCGAGCCGGAGGCGGCGGTGGAGCAGCCGGAGCCCGGCAATGCCGATGACGAGCCTGCGCCCGCATCTGAGTGACCGTCGGGCATGACGAGCCCACCTGTGCGCTAGACATCTATGAAGGGTTTGGGGGCCCGAAACTTATACTTGCCTGGCAACGGTCGGACCCGCCACGTCCCGGCCTCCATGCCCTCCTCCCCCTCCCCTATGCAGGCTGCCAGGGTACTCATGACGAAGGCGGGGGCGGCGGACAGCGCCGAACAGCCCGCGGACACACATCACACGAAGGGAGACACGACATTGCGGCGATACGCCCTTGCAGCGGTTGGTCTGGCGATGGCGGTTGCGTTGGCGAGTGGCTGCGGCGGCGGCTCCGGGACGCCGGCGCAGCCCGTCAGGCAGGACATCTCGGACACTGAGTTGCAGGCGATGATGGCCGACGGGGAGCCACTGGTGATTCTCGACGTCCGCACACCGAGTGAGTACGAGAGCGGGCATATCCCCGGCTCACTCAACATTCCGCTGGCTGAGCTGGCTGATCGCATCTGTGAGCTTGATCCCAACGTGCGGACCGCGTGTGTGTGCAGCGGCGGCGTTCGCAGCAGCTCGGCCGCGGATCTGCTGGTCGCAAGCGGCTTCAAGCATGTGTACAACCTGGAGGATGGCCTCAAGTCCTGGGATGGCCCCTGGCAGCCGGGGTGTCCAACCTGCAGCAGGAGTATAGCTTTTACGGGCTAAAGCTATACACCGGCCAGCTCCTACGTGGACGTCTGTATAACTATAGGCCGGATAGCTGTACGCCACTATGCGTCCGAGTTGGCCATTCGGCGCATGGTCTCCCCCACCTCGCCATAGAACACCCCGTGGCTGCGCAGCGCTGTGAGGCCGGCATCGGCGGAGGGACTGATGAGACCCAGCAGGAGATGCTC
This sequence comes from Armatimonadota bacterium, assembly GCA_034722055.1. Lineage (GTDB taxonomy): Bacteria > Armatimonadota > Zipacnadia > Zipacnadales > UBA5352 > JAYENL01. The sequence goes on along the minus strand of JAYENL010000135.1, from coordinate 19,435 downwards.
AGTGGTGATGGTGGGCTTCCCCGAGCAGTCGCACGAGCGAGCGCGAGCCTTTCGGGCCTCGACGTAGGCCATCTGCAGACAGCGTGCGGCGGAGGGGGCCAAGGGGATGTCAGCGGGGGTGGGGCCGGCCTTGACGTCAGGCAGGTCGTCGAGCAGCGCGCGCTGGAGGCGGCGGGCGTCAATGCCCATCTCATGGAGAACCGAAAGGGCTGCGCAGTCCGCGGCCTCCAGGATGGCCAGGGCGATGTGCGCCGGGAGGACATGCGGGCAGCTGCGCTCGCGAGCGATCTGCTGTGCAGCCTGGAGCGCTCCTCGAGCCTCGACCGATAACCGCCGCGACGGCGCCACGTGACCCACCTCTCAGGTGGTCACAGTACGAGGAGGCCGGTCGCACAGACCGGCCTTGGGGCGCATCATCTAACCCGGCGAGGTCCGCCGAGGTCACTGCGGCTGCTCGGGCTCAGGCTCCGGCTCGGGAGGCCGCACGCCGGACCGTACGATCTTCCGCATGATGAACAGACCCAGGCCCAGGCCCAGCAACACCAGGATGAGAGAGAACGCGATCATGGGAAGCAGATCGGAGCCGCCTCCCGCCTCCATGAGTATCTGGAATCCCCGACCGAGAACATCGATCATCGCAACGCCACGCCTTCCTTCAGATGATGGCGCACCCGAAAGGGCGCCTTTCTGTCGTGGTCATGATTCGCCGTCGGCGGCCGGACACCTGCCCCCGCAGCCTCTCCCCATGAGACCGAAGGCCGCCCGCACACCATGCGACCGACTCGGTACCTGTCCGTCAGTGCCTGGCGGAGGGGGTTCCGCGCGGAAGTCCGGCGCACTCGCGGCGCCACAGTCCGGGGCGCGGCCATCCTCGCCCACGCTCGAAGGCGAATGACACGGCGAGGCGAGCAAGAGACGCGCAGAGGCAACAGGTCGAGGCCAATTCCTTCGACGTGCCGACACTGCCGGGCGTCGTGCGCTGCAGGGGCAGCCGCGCTGAACGCCCGGACGCGCTGTGGTGAGACGCATTCATCCCCCCTCGCCCCGCCGGCCGACGGGGGCCTGGGCGACATGTGATAGCGGCAGATCAGTTGGCGAGCCCGGTGGTGCGCTTCATGGTGGCGCGCCTCACGCCCTCGTCCACCATCGCGATGCTCGAGAACGGGATGCGAATCTCACCCTTGCCGCCCTCGGCCTGGTAGAACAGGAGCATCGCGCCCTCCTCCGGCCGCGCCTCCCCGGCACCCAAGATCACGCCATCGCCGGCGGAGACCCCGTCGAGCTTGTCGAGCTCTGCCAGTGCCGCCTCGGGGACATCGCTGGTCATGTAGATGCGCACGTTCTCCATCGCCGCCCCTCCTATCGATGCGGCATCTTGACGTCGCGCCTCCTGGAGATCTTCGATCTCAACCGGAAGGTTCTCTGACGACTGCCATCATTCCTTCTGCTGTTCGCTGTGAGGAAGGCGACCAGCTCCCGGGTAAGAGGGAGCAGCCGCTCCGCTGCTGCCTCAGGTTCCAGCCCGGTGGGTGCGCTTGACGGCGCATTGCCTCGGGCGCATAATGACCCGGGTACGACACTGCAAGGCAGGGGATCACAGGCGAGAACTGCAGGGAGGCGACAGAATGCGCGCAGCAAAGACCGTGCTAGTGCTGGCCGTGGCGCTTGTGGGGACCGCGGCGATGATGGGGTGCCCAAAGAAGGCGCCGGAGGCGGAGGAGGAGGGCATCATGCCCGGCGAGTTGCCCGGTGAGGCGGGAGCGCCGGAGGGGGAACCTGGTGCTGCCGCGGGCGAGGCGAAGACCATGGCCGATATCGTTGGGCACTGGCCATCCAGCTTCGTCATGGATGTATACACCGAGGACGCCAGCGGCGAGAAGCACACGGCCACGATGACCATGATGATGGGTGAGGGCGGGGTCTCGAAGATCAAGATCGAGCCCACGGACGAGCCCGGCGTCATGGTCATGGACAACGAGGAGAAGGTGATGTACTCCTGGGACCCCGACCAGGGCCGTGGAGTGAGGGTCGCCCTCACTGAGCCGGATGCCGAGGCGGAGGCTCAGGCCCCGGCTAACCCCTATGACGACGTCGATCCCGACGCCCCGATCATCGGCAGCGAGACCGTAGACGGGGTGGAGTGCTGGACGGTGGAGACGTCAGCGGGCGAGGGCGAGACAGAGAAGGTCTGGATCGCTAAGGATGACGGCCTCTATCGGAAGATGCAGTCAGGCGACACCACCTTCACCTACGAGTACTCGCAGGTCGGCGAGGTGCCTGCCAGCACCTTCGAGGTGCCCGAGGACGTCGAGTTCATGGACCTTTCCGACCTGGAAGAGATGGGCAGGGCCATGCCGGAGATGCCGGGCGCTGAGGGCGCCGGCGAGTAGTACGCTGGAGGGGCGCTGATTGCCATGCCGGGTCAGCTCGGGTCGAACGCGCTCGCGCGCAAGTGGCGGGCCGGCTTCGGCCTCGGCTGCCTGATGGGTGGCGTGGTGATGATCCTGATCCTCACGGGGCTGGGGATTGCCGTCCGGCGCTCGCCGGAGGGCTACCCCGGCCCCGTTCGCGCGTTCTTCGGGGCACGGCTGCAGACGGTGGACGCCGAGCCCGGCGCCGGCCTCTCGCTGGAGCAGATTCAGGCCATCCGCGGCGTTCGCCCCACCATCCAGGTCACCCTCACCGAGCAGGACATCAACTCTTACCTGGAGGAGAACCCCGAGGCGGTGGGCCTGCCCAAGGGCTACGCCGCGCCGCGGGTGCGCTTCCGCAACGGCCGGGTGCACATGGGCGCGCGCGCCAAGGTCCTGCTCTGGCCGGTGCGGGTGACGGTCTCCATGGAGCCGAGCGTGGAGGACGGGAAGCTGAAGCTCTCGGTGGTGAAGGTGGACGGCGGCGGAGTCTCGCTGCCGGGCGAGTTCCGGCAGATCGCGGAGAGCCAGGTGGCCGACCTGCTCTCCGATCGGCTCGGCAAGGCCGGCCTGGAGCCCGAGTCCGTGGAGGTGGGCGACGGCGCCCTCACCGTCGCCGCCCGCCTGGTCCCGATCCCCGAGGGGCGCAACGAGAGCGAGCAGGCGTCACCTCCAGGCCCCGAGGCCCCGTAGCGTCTGAACGACTCGGCCGGGCTTAAGCCCGGCCGCTCCGGACGGCAACGACGCTCATCCTCTCCCCTACTCCCCACCTTCCACGCGCACGCGGACGGCCTCGCCGTGCAGCGGCAGGCCCTCGGCCTCAGAGAGGGCCATGACCGCCGGCGCCAGGTGCTGCAGGCCCTCGCGCGAGAGAAGCTGGAAGGTCGGCTTCTTGAGGAAGTTATCGATGGACAGCCCCGAGAACATCTTCGCCGTCAGCCCCGTGGGCAGGACGTGGTTCGTCCCCGAGGCGTAGTCGCCGGCCGGGACCGGCGCGTAATGGCCCAGGAAGATCGAGCCCGCGTGCCTGATGCGCGGGAGCAGCAGCATGGGGTCATCGACCGCCACCTCCAGGTGCTCCGCGGCGTAGGCGTTGGTGAACTCGATGGCCTGCTCCATGTCCTCGGTAAGCAGAATGGCGGAGTTGTTCTGAAGCGCCGGACGCAGGATCTCCTGGCGCTCGGCGGAGCCGAAGGCCTGCTGCACGGCCTCGGCCGTGGCCTTTGCCAGCTCCTCCGAGGGCGTCACCAGCACCGCCGCGGCGTCCTGGTCATGCTCGGCCTGGGAGAGGAAGTCGATAGCCAGCCACTCGGGGTTCGCGGAGTCATCGGCCAGGATGAGGATCTCGCTGGGGCCGGCCGGGGAGTCGATGGCCACCGTTCCGAAGACCGCCATCTTCGCGGCGGTGACGTACTTGTTCCCCGGCCCCACGATGGTGTTGACCTGCGGCACGGTCTCGGTGCCGTAGGCCATGGAGGCGATGGCCCACGGCCCGCCGATCTTGAAGACCTCCCGGCAGCCGGCCAGGTCGGCGGCTACCAGCGAGATGGGGTTCGCGGTCATGCCCTCGTTCGGCGGCGTGCAGGCGATCACTTGCTCGACGCCGGCAACCCTGGCCGGGAGGATAGTCATGAGCACGCTGGAGGGGTAGCTGGCCTGCCGCCCGGGGATGTAGCAGCCCGCGGAGTCAACCGGCCGCACGACGCGCCCTGCCAGGATCCCCGGCGCGGTCTCCACGCTCCACATGTCGCGCTCGAACTGCGCCTCGTGGAAGGCGATGATGTTGGAGGCCGCGAATTTCAGGTGCTCCACGACCCCGTCCGGCACCTCATCGTAGGCCGCCTCGATCTCCGCGTCTGAGGCCTTGAGGTCCTCAGGGCCGATGTCGCTCTTGTACTTGGTGTAGTGCTCCAGCGTGACGAGGTCGCCGCGCTCGCGGATGTCCTCGCAGATGTCCCGCATGTCCTCGTAGATCTCGCTCAGGTCCTCCATGGAGCGCTGCATGATCGCCTCGCGGCGCTCGTCGCTGAGGTCGCTGAGCCTCTCGACGGTGATGATGCTCATGGACTGCCTCCTACCATGGATGAGCGGGGCGTGGGATGTTTCAAGCTGCAAGCTCACGGCAACCGCGGCGGGCGGGGCAGCCCGCAGCTCCGTACGGCCTGACGGCGACGGTGCACGACAACGAGCGGGGCGGCACAGCTCCCCGCCCCTCCAGCGTCGTTTGCTGTTCCCGTGGCACGCACACTCCTGTGCGTGCGCTGTTTGTCGTTAGTCGTCGGCATTGTGGCCCCGGCGCCCTCGCCGGGGATCGCCCGCAGGGCGATTGCCGTTGCCTTTGCCGTATGGAGGAGTCGCACGACGACGGCGCCAAGGATCTGGCGGCGCCCGGCCCAACACCGAACCGCGTAGGTCGGGCTTCCAGCCCGACTCTTGTCGGCGCGGCACAGGTCCGCGCCCTACAACGGCAACGACAGACGACCACCGGGCGCGAGCGGCGGCGCGCCCCTCCAAACAGCACGACACGACGCCGGCGGGCCCGGCACAGGTGCGCACACTACAACACGCGCCGCTCCTCTGCCGTACGGACGGCGGCGTGCCCACGTCGCCTGCCGTTGACGCCGTTGTCCGTCGTTGTTTCCGTGTCGTATGGAGGGGCCGGACCACCGTCCGGCCCGCTGTTGCCCGAGCCGGTGGCTCGGGCATGGGGGAGGCCGGCGTCGCAAGCGTTTCACCCACCCCGTAATACGAACCGTAATACGAAACGAAGCAACGGCGGCGGGCTAGGCAGCCCGCCTCTCCGTACGACATGACAGGAAAGGCGGACGACAACGACCGGCTGCTACCGGACCGCCAGCTCCACCGCCACCTCCTGCGGCGGCCCGGCCTGCGTGCGATCCAGCGGCTGCAGCAGCAGCGTCCCAGTGTAGGCCCCCGGCGCCAGGTCATGCGTCGGGAAGACCACGCGCACCTGCCGCGGCTCGTTCACCGGGGCCCACACCGCAAGGTCCTCGCCGGGATCGACGGCCATCATTGCGCCGCCGCGCGGAATCAGCTCCATCACGCGAATCCGCCCCGCCTCCAGCACGACCTGCGGCTGCACCTGCGTCCGGAGAGACGGCTCTTCAGACACGTCCGCTTCGCCCGCGGGCGTTGGCTGCTCATCGAGCGGGACAACAATGTTGCGTGGCACCACCCGCACCGCAACCGAGTGCTGCCCGAAGGCGTTCAACAGGCTGATGGTGGTCACTGCATCGTCACCGCGCTCCGCCTCCAGCCGGATCCGCTCCAGGACCAGCGGCACCGGGCCGGCCTCCCCCTCCGGCGCACTGCCGGCCTCCCAGGTGATGAGCTGTCTCCGGGCTGCCACGTAGTCACGTAGTGCATCGAGCACCTCCGCAAAGCCCTCGGCATCGTGGGCCGTCTCGCGATAGCGCATCACCAGCTCTGCGCCGCGTTCGGCGCGATCCTGCAGGCCATCCCGGATCCATCCCGGGAGGTCCTCGCGCCCGGCCAACTGCTTGAAGGCATGGGCGCACTCCACGGCATCCTCGGCCAGCACATCGGCCTCCCGTGCCAGCCGCACGTCATCGACCAGAAGCGTGGCGCCAGGGGAGTTGTAGTCGAAGCCGATGGCCGCGGAGATGGGAAGCTGCTCGATGGCCAGCTCCACACGCAGCAGCTCCCACTTCCCGGAGCCGCTGTGCCGGTCCGCGGTGGTCTGATGTCCTGACGGCGCGCCGCCCCACAGAAAGCCCCCGGTCAGGACCAGCTTGGCACGGGTGCTGGAGGACTTCACCCACGCGCTGAGCACCAGCGTCTCGCCGATGGCGACGTCGAAGTCCTGCTGGCGGAGGAAGCTCCACGCGCGATCGGTGGGAGCGTGAACCCGCGCCGAGCCGCTGCCAGTATGTGCATCATCAGACGGCTCGATGACGCCCTCGTCGTCACCCGCGAGCACCCGCGACCAGCCCTCGAGATCCGGCTGCTCGAAGCCGGGGTTCGCCACCAGGTTCTCGACCTCCGGCGCCGCCACGTCCTGTGCCTGGCAGGCCATGGCGGTCGCCAGGATCAGTGATGCTGCTATCACCAGTCGCACCGGCTTCCCGGTCATTGCCGCTCCCTCCCGAGCTGCAAGATGGCGCTGGCAATCCGCCGCCGCCACTGCTCGACGGTGGCCGTGTCGGGGTGCTCGAGGACGTCGTCGGCAGCGGCGTCCAGTATTCTCTGCGCGGTGGGACGGTCGTCGGCAGCGCGCTGCAGGCGCTGATCGAGCAGCCACAGGTAGCAGTAGTCCTCCAGCCCCTGTCGGAAGGCCTCCCACCGGCGGCTGGTCACGGGTCCGTCGCGGCCGGTGTAGACGCTGCCGGGGTCGGGATGGGTGGAGTCAAAGTCATCCCAGAGGCTCCCGCCACCGCCGAAGATGTTCCAGTAGGTGCAGCCCTGCAGGTCGCGGGCCCAGGTCTTCCACCCCATCAGACGGTAGCGCTCCATGGGCGGGAACGCCTTCTGGTCGCGCCCGCAGAAGTAGAACCAGATGGGCTTGCCGGACTCGCGCATGATCTCCAGGCCCTCCGCGTAGGTCTCGCCGAAGTGCCCGTCGTAGGGGCACCAGATGTCGGTGTAGGGCGCGGCGGCGCGGACCTGCTCCGCGTCGGTGAGCTTGTCGGTGAAGATCTGCACCTGGGGGTCGATGCGCTTGATCTCCCTCGCCAGGGCCACGAAGTCCGGCCCGATGTACTCATCGAAGGGGTAGAACGCCCAGTCCTCGTAGTCGAGGCCGCGGCTCTTCGTGTAGGCCACGAACTTCGGCAGCCAGGCCTCGAAGGCCCGCACCCAGGGCTCCGAGAGGTACTCGACCTCCTCGCCCTGCGAAGTCTCGAAGGGCCGGCCGCGGAACTGCCAGTTCTCGAACAGGAACATCCTGGCGTGGGGCCTCTCCAGAGCGATGAGATCATCCCACCCGGAGAAGTCCGGCTCCTCCAGCAGCTCCCCCTCCGCGTTGCAGACCACCTTGGGGCTGCCGGAGATGTGGAAGACGTTGATGCCATGCTCCACCATGGCCCGCAGGTAACGCGACCGCATGGGCTCGTCCCGCCCGCGGATGCCGTAGTCCCAGTTGAACACCGCCACCGGCATGCGCTTGGGCAGCTCGAAGTCCCAGACGTGCAGCCGCAGCGGCACCTCCTCCACCGTTCCTCCGCCGACCGGGGTCAGCCGCAGGGACAGGTCGTACACACCCGGCGAGAGATCGCCCGTGTAGATCTCGATCCAGAGCTGGCGAACCTCGCCGGCGGGGACGGTCATGGCCTGGCCGGGCCGCAGCGGCGGCAATGCGTCCGCCACCAGGGCGCCCCGGATGTTGCGCAGGTGGACGGCCTCGCGCAGCACGATCTGCCCCAGAGCCTGGAGCGGCCTCCCGGACAGACCGCCTGCGACTGGCTGCACATGAGCACGGAGGTAGACCGCCTGCGTGCCGGTATTGTGCACGTTCAGCGCGGCGCACTCGTACTCGTTGCGCGCCGCCCGCAGGTCAACGCGCTCCACCGATGCGGTGGGCGGGGCTGTGGCCGTGGGAAGAGACGTCGGAACGTCTCCGGGCGGGGCTGTGGCCGTGGGGAGAGACGCGAGAACGTCTCCGGGCGGCTCGCGGTCGGGGACGATTACGTTCTGCCAGAGGTCGGCCTCGCTGACGATCAGCGTCGCATTCGCTACGGGCAGCAGGATGACTGCGACCGCCATTACCAGCAGCACTCTCAGCCGCGTGCCCGGCATAGGAATCGCCTCCCGCAGACCTTCAGCCGCAGACCTTCGGTTGCAGACCTTCGGTTGCAGCCCTTCGGTTGCAGACCTTCGGTTGCAGACCTTCGGTTGCAGACCTTCGGTCGCAGACCTTCGGTCGCAGACCTTCGGTCGCAGACCTTCGGTCGCAGACCTTCGGTCGCAGACCTTCGGTCGCAGACCTTCGGTCTGAATGAGATGCGTGGCGCGCCCACGCCGGGACCGTTTGCCGCGCAGGGCCTGACTTCCTCCCCACATAACGGCAGACAACGGCAGATCACGACAGATAACAGCAGAAAACGACAGATGACGGCTACACCGACCCGCGTGCTACGGCTGCGGGGCCTCTACCAGCCCCGCGCGCTGGCCGTCGCGTACGCAGGGCGCCGTCCTGCCGCCAGTCGGCGTTGATGCCGTCAGTCGTTAGCTCGCAGCTTGCGGTTCGTAGCTTGGAGCCGACTCGTCCCCCATCGCTCAGTCGCCACGGTAACCGTCTCGTCACTGATCACTCGCGCGCGGAAAGGTCTCTCAGGGGGTGGGGCGAAATGCCGATGATACCCACGGACGTCGAGGCACCGAGGATCATCCTCAACGCGCGGGTTGGGTGTGCCGTGAGAAAGCAGCGGCGGAGCCGAGAATATTGACTCTCGGCTCCGCCGCCGTCGGTCCTCACGCGCGGCCGCTACTTCTTGATGGCCCCCACCGGACAGGCCCGGGCGCCGCGGTTGATGTCCTCCTCCGAAGCGCCGTCCTTGATCTTCGCCTTGCCGGTCTCAGGGTCGATCTCAAAGGCCTCCGGCGCCACGGCCACGCACTTGCCGCAGCCCACGCAGCGGCTCTCATCCACCGTGGCGCAGGGCTGTACCTGGCAGGTGCCGCTGGTGGCGGCGCACGCATCGGTGCCCCGCAGCGGGCAGGTGGCGCACTGGTGGGTGCATTCGGTCCCCGTCGCGGCCACGGCCTCCTGGGCTGGCTGCGCCGGCTCCTGCTGCACAGCCGCCACCGTCAGGCCTACCAGCAAGGCCGCCGCCAGCACTCCCAGCCCCGTCTTCGTCCACGCGCGCAGCTTCATCGATATCCCTCCTCACATCTCACGGACTCCTGGCTGGAGCCTCGACTATTCGCTTATCTTCACCTGGTTAGACGGGTTACAGCCGTGGCCGATTCCACCCTTTGATTCCGCGGCACTTGTGACGTTCCGCAAGGCACGGCGGGCCCGCGAGACGGAACAGACTCTTTTGCCAACTCTTGCATCATATTGTATTTTTGGTATTATCTCCACAGCGCCGGGGTGGAGGGGCCGGCGGAGCACCCAGCACGCGGTAGTGGGCTGGGCGAACCGATTGAGACCGAAGGTCTCCAGGAGAGATGGCGATGGCAGCAGAGGAAGGGACTGCAGGGGGAGCCTCGGACCGCAGCGACTCGGCTCGTGCGATGGGCCAGCGCATCGCGCAAGCCCGGCGGGAGGCGGGCTACCGCACCGCGCAGGACTTCTCAGAAGACCTCGACGTCAGCGTCTGGACAGTGCGCTCTTGGGAATCCGGGAAGAGCCAGCCGCGCTACGACATGCTCCAGACGCTCAGCGAGCTCACGGGACGCTCCAAGGCCTGGTTCCTCGGCGAGGGCGGGGTCTTTGACAGCCTCGACCGAGCCGTGAGCGAACTGCTCAGCCGGAGCCAGGCCCGACGGGAGCGGGCGGAGGAGGAAGAGCCGGAGGCCGGGGTCTACGGCATTCCGACCTACGACGAGGCTGCTGAGGAGGAGCTGCAGGCGCTGTCGGCGTTCGCGCGCGAGGAGGGCGTGCTCATCCGGCTCACCGAGGCTCTTGCGCCGGCCGGGGCGGATGAGGTAGCCGCACTGCACCTGGCGCTGGCGAATCTGGTCAGCGGCACAGACTGAGGGGGATCCGCTGAGGGCCCCCGTTTTGCTCCGGCCTCCGATCCGGGCAGGGCTGTGGCCGTGGGAAGAGACGCGCAAGCGCCTCCGGGCAGGGCTGTGGCCGCGGGGAGAGGCGTAAGCCTCCGGGCAGGGCTGTGGCCGCGGGGAGAGACGCGGGAGCGTCTCCGGGCAGGGCTGTGGCCGCGGGGAGAGGCGTAAGCCTCCGGGCAGGGCTGTGGCCGTGGGAAGAGACGCGGGAGCGTCTCCGGGCAGGGCTGTGGCCGCGGGGAGAGGCGCGCAAGCGCCTCCGGGCATTTGAGGCTGTCTATCCCAGCGCCTCGGCTACCGGAGGGCCTGTGAGTGTGTGTGAGGAGGACCAGTGATGCGTCTGACGACCATTGTGGTGGCGCTCGCGGTTGCGGCGGCCTGCTGGGCGGCGGATGACATCAGGCTGGTGGCCAACGGCAAGACCATTCAGTGCGACACGCCCCCGATGCTCAATGAGGGGCGCGTCCATGTGCCGCTGCGGGCGGCGGCCCAGGCCATAGGTGCGGACGTGGAGTACAGCCCGCAGGCCAAGCGCGTCACCATCTGTAGAGGCGACATCTGCACGTTCGTGATGCAGTCGGAGGGCATCACCGTCAGCGGGCGCCTACTGCTCGGGATTCGCCAGCTTGGTGAGGCGCTCAACGCCAAGGTGGATTGGGACGGCTCGACCAAGACCGTGCGCGTCACCACCACCGACTGAGGTCCCGGGCGGGGCTGTGACCGCGGGAAGAGACGCGGGAGCGTCTCCGGGCGGGGCTGTGGCAGTGGGGGGAGGCGCCTCACCGCCTCCGGGATGAGAGGACGACCGCCGCGGCCGGGAGGTCCGGCCGCGGCGGCGACTCCCGCAGTGCCGCACGGGTGATCAGCGTGACCACGGCAAGCGGGCGTGCGCGGTACCTTCAGCGCCTCACACCGCGCGGGCAAAGGCGCTCGCATAGCAGACTGTACGTCCAGGGCGGGGTGCTTGGCTTTTGCGTCCTGCTCTTGGCCGCCGTGGCCCTGACGGGTTGCCGCCCGCCTCCCACCACCCCGCAGGAGCCTGCCTTCCCGCCCCACGATGACCTTGTCACCATCACGGCCTTCGTCGATCCTGAGTCCGTCTGCCATCAGCTCGCCATGGACGTGCTGCGGGAGGTGGAGGCCCAGCGCCCGGCTCGGGTGGAGCTGCAGATCGAGGACATCTCGCCGGGAGCGCCCGGGCGCGAGCGGTGGGAGGCGAAGGGTCTCGACTGCATGGCCGTGATGATCGAGGGCATGACAACCGTCAGTTGGGGCCCGGGTAAGGATGGTCGCACCGTCAGCTTCCTCCACCCTCCCGGCTTCTGCTGGATGCCCGAGGACCTGGAAGCGGCCGTGACGGCCGCCATGAATGAGGCCCTGCGACCCGCCGAAGCCGAGGAGGCCGAGGGAGTGCGTCCCCTCAGCGCGGAGATTCGCTCCCGGTCCATCCGCGTCGGGAATCGCGAGGAGGAGACCGGCCAGCTCGTAATCGACAATGAGGTGGTGTTGGAGGTCACCCACAAGCGAGGCGAGCTAGCACCCGGCGAGCGGGTGGCCGTGGCTGCCAAGGGGCTTCAGGAAGCCCTCGAATGCCCCTTCACCCCCAACCAAATCCGTATCGAGCCAGGTCGAGACGGCATGGCGCTGCTGGTCGGGGAGCATCAGCTCCTGACGGCCAGCAAGACGGACGCTGGGGCGGCGGGCATGCGGCCCCAGGTGCTCGCGGAGCGCTGGCGGGACCTCATCTGCAAGGCCCTCGTGATGTCGGCGCTGCGCGCCCGTTCCTCATGAGACCGGAGGTCTCCAACCGGAGGTCTCCGGCAGGAGGCCCTCGCCGCAGACAGAAGTCTTAGATGTCGGGAAGGAAAGAGTGCATTCCTTGGAGAATACTATCTTTTCTGACGAGCCCAGTCTTAGTC
>JAYENL010000135.1:1774-7298 GCA_034722055.1 Armatimonadota bacterium | reverse complement strand
ACCGGAGGTCTCCAACCGGAGGTCTCCGGCAGGAGGCCCTCGCCGCAGACAGAAGTCTTAGATGTCGGGAAGGAAAGAGTGCATTCCTTGGAGAATACTATCTTTTCTGACGAGCCCAGTCTTAGTCAGGCATGTTCGTGGCCCCACAGGGCCTCTCGGTAGGGCCGTTTGAAGGGGCTGGCGTCTGTTCCCGTCCGGTCGTTATCGTTCGGGTTTGATCGGAAGGGAATCGACGCACGGACGGCAGTGTCCGCAGGCTCGCAAGCGAGCCAGGTTGCGGGGGTCCCTCAGACCCCAAGGGGGTCTGCGCGGGAACGTCCGTGCCACGGAACGGCACACGGCCCCCCATCTTCGCGTAGGTCGGGCTTCCAGCCCGACGCGCCGTTCGGAGGGCCCGGCGAGCGCCAGCGGCGGATCGATAGTATACGTGGCAAGGGAAAGTGACCAATGCATCTGTACTACGAGGATATCAACCGCGCGATCGAGCAGTTGCGGGATCAGGATAACGTCGCCCGTCCCGACGGCGAGCAGCTCCGGCGAATGGCCGAGCCGTACGGAGTGCGCACCGAGTTCGGCAACGTCAATTTCTCGACCACCGTCAGGGCACGCAGCAAGGACCTGACAGTCATCCTGGGCAGCGAGAAGGTCATGCAGGAGGACCTCAACCCCGACCAGCAGCGCATCGTTCGCGAGCTGCCTGAGACCCTCAAGAAGGTCCACCGATACATGCAGCACGCCCCGCTGGTGTGCACCGCCCGCACGCTCGGCAGCAACGATGAGTTCGCACCACACTGCACCATGTACGTGTCCACACACCGCAAGGACTGCATCCGGCTGCCCTACATGTGGTACCGGACGCTCTTCGATCCCAGGCATGCCACCGGGCCGGAGCTGAACCTGGTGTACATCCCGGAGTGGCAGGAGAAGGATCGTCAGGCCCTGGTCTTCCCCGAGATCGGCGTCACCTACGTGCTGGGCACGGACTACTTCGGCGAGGCCAAGAAGGGCTTTCTGCGCATGGCCATGTGGTACGCCAAGGCCCGCGGCATGCTTGGCCTGCATGCCGGCAGCAAGCTCATCACCGCCCGCACCAAGGACGGGGAGCTCAAGCGCTACGGGATGCTGCTGCTGGGCCTCACGGCCACGGGCAAGACCACCCACTCCGCGCATACCCACTACCTCGATCGCCCCGGCGAGGAGGTTAAGCTGGCGCAGGATGACGTGGTCTTTTGGAAGGAGGACGGGGCGGTCCTGGGCTCGGAATCGGGGCTGTTCATCAAGACCGACAGCCTCGAGGACGGCAGTCAGGAGGTGCTCTACGAGGCGGCGCAGAGCCCCCAGAGCATCTTCGAGAACGTCATGGTGGACTACCTGGGTCGCGTCTACATGGGCGACGAGACCCTCACGGGTAACGGCCGGGCAGTGGTTCAGCGTGAGGACCTGGGCGGGCTGGCCGCCGAGAGCATTAACGTGCCACCGGTCGAGGAGCTCGACAAGCTGCTGATCTGTTTCATTACCCGCCGCAACACCATCCTGCCGCCGCTGGCCCGGCTGACGCCGGCGCAGGGGGCGGCGGCATTCATGCTCGGCGAGTCTGTGCACACCTCCGGCTCGGATCCGGCTCGTGCCGGCGAGTCCATCCGCGTGGTGGGCACCAATCCTTTCATCGTCGGCGACGAGGCCTTTGAGGGCAACCGCTTTTATGAGATGGTCTGTAACCATCCCGACAAGGTGCAGTGCTATCAGCTCAACACGGGCGGCGTGGGCGAGATCATCGAGGTTGATGAGCGCACCCGCGAGCGGAATGTCATCCAACAGGTCGATCGCGTGCAGATCGCGGAGATGGCGGCCGTCATCCGCGGCATCGTCCGGGGGGAGATCGAGTGGGAGGAGGAGCCGATCTGGGGCACGGAGGTCCCCACCGCCGTGGACGGGGTTGACCTCGACCGCTTTGATCCCCATGAGTTCTATACCCAGGAGCAGATCGACAACTTCGTCAGCGAGCTGCGCCGGGAGCGCATCGAGCATCTCGAGAAGTTCGACGGCCTGGATCAGGCCATCCTGAACGCCTTCAAGCTGTGACGGTCACGGGAACCAGCGCGGCCGACGTTCCGGGCAAAGCAGTTGCGGCAACGGCGGCCACCGTTGCCGCTCTATGTTCTGCTCGCACACCTTAGGCAGCGCCTACCGGGCTCCACCCTGCAGTCCCAGCAACGCTCGGAGACGGTCATCGACCATGGCAATGGTGTCCTGGGAGACCGCGCCCAGGTACCTGGTGAGACGTCGCTGGTCGATAGAGCGAATGTCCTCGCACTTGATCAGGGATCGCTCCCGCACCCCACCCTCCGGCGGCCCCACCGCTACATGCAGCGGGATGCCCCGGTCCACCGTCGTCATCGGCAGCACCACCACCAGCCCCGCCGGCCCAGCGTTGAAGAGGTTCGCGGAGATCACAAGCGCCGGGCGGTAGCCTGCCTGCTCATGGCCGCGGACCGGACTAAAATCGGCGTACCACACGTCGCCGCGTGCGGGCGTCCTCATTCGTTCTCAAGCCCGTCAGCTAAAGTGCCTTCGATTTCCGCGCGCTCGCGCATGACTTCCTTCCAGGTGTGCGAATCCGCCCGCAGCCTCGCGTACGCCTCGTTCGTCCGCTGCAATAGATCCTCGTCCCGCAGCCGGTCAACAGCGTCAGCCAGGACCTGGGTCATTGGCTCCCCACGTCGCTCACTGATCTCGCGCAGGGTCCGGTGCGTTTCGTCGCTCACGCGCACGGTTGTGGACATCCTCTAGCACCTCCCGCTACAGGCTCTATCTACAAATAAGTATACACAAGAGCATACATATCGGCAATGCTGGAGGACAGTTGGCTGCGCCCGTGACTGTATCGGGGCGCCTCGCCCGACTGTCGCCGCCCTTGACTTTCTACTATTGGTCGTAGTAAAAACGTAGGTGATGGATAGAGTCTCGAACCCGAACTGGGGGCTCGGATGATGACTTCCGGGCGGAACTGGATGCTCCTCGTGGCTGCGGTGAGTGCTCTCCTCTATCTGGCCGGCAGCCACTGCCTCGCCCAACCGGACGTGCCACTGCCGGAACGCGGCATCGCCGTCCTCGCCCCGAACATCGGCGCTGAGTACTCCCCCAAGACCCTTGCGGAATTCGTTCAGCGCGCCGATCTGTCGTTGGTGGTGGTGGACTGGGCCTGGATCACGGCGCACTGGGACCGCACCGACTTCAAACGGGTCAACGACCTTATCGACCTCCTGCACGAGCGCGGCATTGCAGTCTCCGCCATGTACCGCCCACGCTCCTCGATGAGATGGACGTTCCATGCCAGGTGCGTGCCGACGGATCGCCGGCCTTTGACCACGGCCAGTATATCTGCTACTCCAGCGAGACGGCGCGTGGGTGGGGGATCGAGTGGGGGCGGCGGATTCTGTGGCGGTGCCCGCGCTTCGACGAGATCATCGTCTACAATCCCCTGAACCTGTGCCAGTGTCCCCAGTGCCTTGCCGCCCGCGCGCGAGGCGTCAGCGCCGATGATGCTGTGTGGCGCTTCCTGGAGGGGGCGCGGGCGGCATGGCGCGCGATCCGGCCTGAGGTGAAGCTGGGCGTGGTCGCCATGCCGAGGGCCGAGTTCTGGGCGCTGGGCGAGGGGATCGTGGACAGCGCCCGGCCCTTCATCGTCGTGCACGATGACGCGAGCCTCGAAGAGAGCGTCACCGCCGCGCAGTCGATGGGCGAGGTGCTGCCGGGGCGGCTGGCCGCCTGCCTGGCGAAGGTGGAGTGGGCCGGAACGAGGGAGGCCTCGCCGGAGACGCTCGCGGAGCTCACTCGCCTGAGTGCGGAGCGTGCTCTCCCCCACTTCATCTGGACCCTCGAAACACTTTTCCTTGACCGCGAGGCCGATGCACAGGCCAACGCCGAGGCTCTGGGCCTCGAGCCGACTATGGTGGAGCCGCTGCTGGCCCAGGCGGGTGGGGCTGTCACGGACGCCGAGATCGACGCGCTGTTTGACCAACTCGGCCAGCCGGAGGAGGCCCAGAATGCTTTCATCGCCCTCGCTCGTGCTGCAGACTGTGGTGATGAAGAGATCGTTCGCGCCATAACCGAGCGGGCCATTCAGGTCATCGACGATCGCGCTCAGCCGCCAGCGCGGCGCGCCATGTCTTGCGCCCTGCTCACGAACCTGGCGGAAGAGGAGGCCCTGCCGGTCCTGGTGCGCGCGATAGCGGATGAGAGCCCGGCGGTGCGGACGATGGCTGCCGGAGCGCTGGGGTATCTGCATGTGCCGGCCGCCACAGCGGCATTGCGCGAGGCCATCGAGGGAGAGACCGACCCCCGGGTGCGCGATCTGATGGAGCGTGCGCTGAGAGGCCAGTTCAAGGCGCCGAAAGCTGAGCAGCCGACGCCTCCAACCGAGGCGGAGAGGCCGTGGTGGACGGACGTGCCGGAGTCCGTTTCGCTCGAGCGGGCGCTTGAAGGCAGGCAGCTGACGCTGGTGCTGGTGCAGGACCTCATGCGCATCGAGAACACCGGCCCCCAGGTGCGAGATGTGGAGCTGCAGCGCTACTTCCCGCCGGTGGATGGCGAGCAGGTGGTGCTGGCGCGATGGGCGGAGGCGAAGACGGCCGACCGGGCTGACATTCCCATCGCGCTCGCCGCCGTGCAGGAGGACACGGCCGGCAATCCCATCCACACCTGGCGCCTGGAGCGGATGCCGGAGGATCAGCAGGTCACGGTCGTAGTGCGTTCGGTAGTGGCGCGGCGGGAGAGGCGGCCTCCGGTGGGTAAGTTCCCCATTCTTGCCGCTGAGGAGTACCCCGATGAGGTGCGCCCATTCCTCCGGACCACGCCCATGGTCGCGGCGGACCATCCGGAGGTCGCGGCTGAGGCCGAGGCCATTCTCGCCGTCACGAACGGAGCGCTGGAGTTCGCTCGCGAGCTCGCTCGGCGGCTGCGTGATCGGCCCTACGACCAACTGCCGCACCAGGAGCACGACCTGCCCACGGCGGTGAGCGTCCTCCGGTATGGTGGCTCCTGCTGCGGCAGTGCAGTTGCCGCGGCGGCGGTCTTTCGTGCCGCAGGCATCCCGGCGCAGCTCACCTACGTCCCGGGGGGCTTCATCCACGGGATCGTCAAGCTCTACCTCCACGGCTACGGGTGGGTGCGGATGGATGCGACCTGCGGGTCCGCGAAGGTGCCTCTTATTCAGGAGGCCACGGATCTGTCCAGGGCAAGGCTCTTCGACATGCCGATTGCGATGGAGGAGATCTGGTTCGCGTACGGGTGGCCGTACAGGCACAATGACGCAGCCGGCGAGTACACGTTCATGGCACAGGGACAGGCTCTTGAGACGGTGCGTTTTCTCTCGCAGGGATCCGGCCAGTCGAGCAGTGCGCTCCTCACCGGCATCGAGACCCAGCGCATTCCGGCGACCTGGCAGGCCCTCATGGATGCGTCACAGGAGGCCCTGCTGTCGGAGGTACTGCGGGAGTTCACAGCCGTGACGGAGCTCATCCCG
>JAYENL010000135.1:0-1674 GCA_034722055.1 Armatimonadota bacterium | reverse complement strand
AAGCTCTCCCCCACCTTGCCGGGCTCAATCTCGCCGCAGATCCTCAGCGGCCGCTGACAGGTCATCGAGCCCGTGGCGGATGGCGAAGTCGGCGATGGCCGACTTGCTGGTCTTCACATCATGCTCGGTAAGCAGCAGGAAGCGAGCCTCCTCCAGGCGATGCGCCACCGGCTCGGTCAGGTAGAGAGTGACCGCCACCTTGGGCCCTTCCTGTGCGGGAGGCCGCCCCACCCGCGACGTGCCCTCCTCCTCGGCCTCAGTCTCCTGGGCCTGAGTCTCCTCGCCAAGCCGCCGGTAGCTGCGCGGTCCCTCCTCGGAGCGCCGACTGCGCTGCGCCTCCTGATCGGTCTGCTTATCATCCTCGCGAGGGTCGAAGAACACGTCCTCAGGGATCTCAGGTCGCCTGGCCACGATCCATCACCTCCCGGGCGAGCGCTCGGTAGGCCTCCGCCCCGGGGCTGCGGGGCCGGAAGTGCACCAGTGGGACGGACGCCACGGTCGCGTAGTCGAAGGCCACGGTCCTGGGGATTACTGCCTCAAACACCTCGCTGCTGAAGTGCTCGGCCAGCCGCCGCTTCACGTCCTCGGAGTGGATTGTCCTGGCGTCGTACATGGTCAGCAGCATCCCCAGCACTCGCAGCTCGGGGTTCCCCCGCTCCCGCACGCTCTCGATCGTGCGGAGGAGCTGCTGGAGTCCCTTCATCGCCAGATAGGCGCACTGCACGGGGATCAGCACCTCGTCTGCAGCGGTCAGGGCGTTAATGGTGAGGAACCCGAGGCTGGGCGGCGTGTCGATGATGACCATGGTATCCGCGGCCAGGCCGTCCAGCTTCTCCGCCAGCCGGAATTGCCGCCCCTCAGCGCCGGCCAGCTCCACCTCCGCGGCAGCCAGAGCATACTCTGAGGGCGCCACTAACACCCGCTCCACCGGGGTGGGCTGCACGATGTCCCGGAGATCCACGTCCTTCGAGAGCAGTAGATCGTGGACGGACAGCTCGACCTCGTCGGCGCCGGAGATGGTGGTCAGATTCGCCTGGGGATCGACGTCGATGAGGATGACCTTCTCCCCCATCTCGGCCAGCGCCGCCCCCAGGTTGAGGACCGTGGCGGTCTTCCCCACTCCCCCCTTCTGGTTCGCCACGGCGATGGCGCGCATGCTATCACCTGCCTTCGATGGACCGCACTGCGACCCGGCTGCTCTTGCTGCTGCATTGCGTGGCGCGACCGCCCTGCAGTGTAGTCGTCCGCCCACATAAAGTCAAATGCCTCTCCCCGCTTGCCGTTACCCCATTATGTCGGCTAACGTGCTTGCCGTTAAGCCATTCTGCGCTTATCTGCTAACGCTCCTGGCCAGCGATCCGGTCTCTGACATGGCTTTTCCCCATTATAAGGGCAAAAGCGCAAGTGGAGCTAACGGGCAGTGGCCCGTACCATGCTGACGCTCAGGCATGGCTGACGTTAAAAGGGCAAAGCGGGCTACCGTTAAAAAGGGGAGTCAGGGCCGACTGTAAGACAGGATAATGGGTGAAGGGTTAGTGGGGATGCCGCGATAATGGGAAAAGCGCCGATGTTCGGCGTAAGGTGCGTGGGGAGGTTGGCGGCGAGCAAAGTGGGGGAGGGCGGGTTGCGAGACCGGTCAGTGGAAGGGAGAGGACGGACCGTGAGCGAAGCATG
>JAYENL010000134.1:0-9668 GCA_034722055.1 Armatimonadota bacterium | reverse complement strand
GCGTGACCTTGATGGGGCGGAGGAGGCCTGCCGGCAGATCCTCGCGCACCTTGAGCGCGAGGATATGCCGCCACAAGAGGACAGGAAGGCCAGCGCGTTCCACGACCTGGGTGTCATCGCGCAGGAGCGCGGCGACTACGATCAGGCCGAGCAGTGGTATCAGCGCAGCCTGGAGATCAAGGAACGCCTGGGCAACGAGCCCGGCGCCGCCGGCACCTACCACCACCTGGGCATGGTCGCGCAGGAGCGCGGCGACTACGACCAGGCCCAGCAGTGGTATCAGCGCAGCCTGGAGATCGAGGAGCGGCTGGACAACGAGCCCGGCGCCGCGCAAACGATGGGGCAGATGGGGCTGCTCGAGCGCGACCGCGGCGACCGGAACGCGGCACGCAAGTGGCTGAAGCGGGCGCTGACGATCTTCGAACGTCACGACATGGAGCGCGATGTAGCCATGGCACGCCGATATCTCGAGCAACTACCGGCCGACGGGCCCCACGAGGAGGCCGACGGCGAGGAATAGGCTACGAGGTTGGGCCCTCGGCGCTGGGCCATGGTCGGTCTCGTCAGATCATGCCTGCGATCCCCTGCCAAGCGACGCGCCACAGAGCCCCCACGCCGCCCTCAGCCCCACCCCGAATACTCGCCATCCGCAATACTGATGTGCCCTCTACCAGGCCCCCTAATGAGTCCGTTTGAGCGTCCGAGCGCCGGGCCCGGACGCGAAATGCACCAGAAGCCTCTCTGAGCGGTTCTCTGCGCGCCGACGGGGAGAGGTCGCCTGGATTGTCGCAGACGATTCTGGGCCACTTCACGGGCGCGCGTGGGCGCTCCCCCTGCGGGCTGGCCTCCCCTGCAGACAGGTCCATCAGCAGCGCTTGGCGAATCTCAGCCGAGGGGCGGGAGCGGCACCGGGCCTCCCCCCACCTGGTGCCGGTGGCCCGCCCCTCGCTCTGCACCTCATCCCAATTCCTTCTTCTGCTTGTGCTGCTGCTCTCGCTAGCAGTCATCGTGTAGGGCTGACGTCTCTGGAAAGAGGGCCGACGCCGTCTGCAGGACGGCCGGTGTGCCGTCCTCGGTGCTCACTTGAAGAAAAGCCTGCTGACGATCTTCCGCCCCACGACCTTGTTCGCCGCGCGTCTGAGAATCTTCTTCGGATCGCCCGACGCCAGGGCGTTCAAGTCGCGGGCCAGGCGCGCGCCGCGGTACAAGCTCCGACTCAGCTTCCCAAAGAAGCCCATCGGTCTCACCTTCTTACGAAACGTAGTTTTGCATAGAGCCTTCCGTAAGATCTGCGCTCTTAGCGCGTTCGGATAACTACAATACGACGAGCTGTCCCCTAATCCTCCGAGGCACTATCAGCTCGCTCGCCGGCCATCCGGGCCAGGGCCTCGCGAACCTCCTGCGGCAGCGCCGCCAGGACGCTAGCGGCCACTTGCTCTGCCTCGCTTGTCTCTGTCTCGGGCTCCCTATTGGCCTCCACATCGGGCACGGCGTCGACCGCCTCGGCCACGTCCTCGGCCAGCACCTCGGTGTAGACCTCGGTGGTCTTGGGGCTCTTGTGGCCGAGGAGCTCCTGGACGCGCCGGAGGTCCTTGCAGTGGCGGAGGGTCTCGGTAGCAGCGGTATGCCGCAGCACGTGCGGCGAGACGGTCTTCTCGATCCCCGCGCGCTCCGCTAGCCGGCCAACCATCGCCCGCACGTAGCTGGGGTTCAGCGCGCGGCCAGGCTCCAGCTTCGTCTCGGTCACGTCGTCCCCGAAGCCCTCCTCGGTGGCCACCGGATGGACGTTGCGCCCCTTCGAGATCGTGCAGAAGACGGGGCCGTTTCTGACGCCGATCTCGCGGCGGCGAACCAGCCAGGTCTCCAGCGTCTCCGCTACGTGGTCCGGCAACGGCACCGTGCGATCCCGACCGCCCTTGCCCCCGCGTACTTCCAGCAGGAGCCGGCCGTCCTCCCGGCGCAGGTCCTTCGTCCGTAGGCCAATGACCTCCGACAGGCGGAGGCCGCCGTAGGCCATGACCTTGAGCATGGCCTTGTTGCGTAGACCCGTTGGGGTCTGCACGTTGGGCTGGCGCAGCAGGTCGCGCAGCTCGTCTCTGGTCAGCACCTTCGGCAGCTTCCTCCTGGCCATGCCCGATTCGCCTCCATGATAGCGACTATCGATAGTCTCGCTATCACTATAGGCATGGCACTATCCATGTCAAGCCAAACGGAAAGTTTCGCTATTAGATTCTGCGAAAGCGCCTCCGTCTCGGCTCCGCCTTCCTCCCGACCTGCGCCTTCCTGGGCGCGGTGCGGTTCAAGCTTCCGATCCCTCAGGTTGCACCGGTGACTTTTCCGCTGGCTCGGCGTGTCGCGGGTGTCAGCGGACGCCACGCGTCTCGCTACTGCCCGCCTTCGACGGCCATCTCCCCGCCGGTCCACATGCCCACAATGGCTCCACGAACGCGGAATGTAATGCTCACTCCCTACTCCTCAAGGCCCCGCTCGGCGGGCTCCACGTCCTGCCACAGCAGTATCGTCAGCGGCTCAGCCGCCTCCGCGATCCGCCGGTCCTCCTCGCTGCTCTTCTCCAGTCGCGAGCGCACCTGGCGGGCAGTCTCCAGTACCCGCTGGCCGTCTCCGGTCAGCTCCGCCAGGAAAGCCTCCAGTCGCGCCTTCCGCCCTTCAGGTAGCCGGTCTCCCGCGCCAGTTGCAGGCTCCGCTCGAAGATCGCGCGGGCTTGATCGTGTATCAGAAGCTGCGCCCGGAACTGCTGCAGCCTGCTCTTGGCGAACGGCCGCCGGGCGAGCTCGATCCCTAGCTTGTGCGTGTTGAGATTGTCCAGCACCATATGAATCCCTGTGTCGTCGTGCTGGGCGATGAGCTTGTTCATGAAACCCAGGAACTCGGTCGTCTGCGACGCTTGTAGTGGCCGCCCTTGACCAATCCGGTAGCGGTGTCCGGCGCCGCGAACAGCGTCGTCGTGCCGTGTCTTTTGCATTCGTGCGAGAAACCCGTCAGCGCCCTGCCGTTGGGCAGCTTCAGCGAGCCCTGGGCCCGCTCCAGCGCCTGAATGGAGGGCTTCTGGAGTGACGGCCGCGGCCGCGCCGATGCCAGCCGCGGTGTCCGGAAGGGCTTCCCGCCCTCTACGGCTAAGGTAGCATCCGCCATGTGGTCAGACTTCTTGCACGGGAGGCCCCCGTCATGCGACCAGTCAGGGCCGGCTTCGTCGGGTTCGGGGAGATCAACACGCCGCGCAAGATCATCGAGCGCAAGGTTTCTGAGGCGCAGAACACGCTCGAGGCCGAGGGACTGGAGCTTGTCACCACCGCGCCGGTCAGCGATGATCCGGAGGGCCGAGACGTCGAGCGCGCACTGGAGGACCTTGCAGGTGAGGAATTCGACCTGCTGATTCTGTGCCTGGCGGGGTGGATCCCCTCGCATACGGTCATCGCCATTGCGGACAGGTTCCGCCGCGAGCCAATGATCCTGCTGGGCCTGACAGGCTGGCAGGAGGGCGATCGGTTCGTCACCACCGCCGACCAAGCCGGCACGACCGCCCTTCGCAAGCCGATGGAGGACCTGGGATACACCTTCAAGTACGTGGTCACTATGCGCGGCGAGCACCTGCCCGTCGAGAGCATCATGAGCTACGCCCGGGCCGCCCGCGCCGCCGCCATGCTCCGGGGCGCGCGCATCGGCACCATGGGCACCCGCGACATGCGCCTCTACGGCACCCAGCACGACGGCGTCTCACTCCGCGCGCAGATAGGGCCGGAGGTCGAGCCCTTTGAGATGCTGGAGATGGTGCAGGCGATGGAGGGCCTCGACGAGAGCGAGGTCGAGGCGCTCGCCGCGCAGGTCCGCGAGCGCTGGGAGTTCACGAAGGAGCCTCAGCCGGCGACCATCGAGGACACGGTTCGGCTCTACCTCGCGGTGCATCAGAAGGTGCAGGAGCGCGACTACCAGGCGATCTCGCTGATCGACGTGGATGGCGTGAAGAAGCTGCTGGGCTTCGCGCCGGCAGGTGTGTTCATGCTGCTCCATGAGGAGGACGGGATCTCCACCGTTCCCGAGAACGACATCCCCGGATCGGTGACGCAACTCATCGTGCGCTACCTGACCGGTCAGATCGGCGCCTACATGGAGTTCTACGAGTTCCAGCCTGACGGCATGCTCATGGGCGTGCCGGACTACGTGCCGACGGAAATCGTGGACGGGCCGGTGAAGGTTATGCCGACGGCCTTCGGCGAATTCGGCGAGGGCCTGCTGAACGTCTCGCAGGTCAAGACCGGGCCGGTGACGCTCGCGCGCCTGACGCACACGGGCGATCACTACATGATGCACATCGTCACCGGGGAGGCGAACTCGCCGGGCGCGTGGGAGGAGGCCGGCTGGACGCCGCCGGCCCCGCAGCTTCCGAGTCTGGAGATCGTGCTGGACAGCCCGGTCGAGGAGTTCATCCAGCAGGTGCTCAGCCAGCACTACATCATCAGCTACGGCGACAACACCGAGGCTTTGCGGGACCTGTGCGCGATCCTCGGGGTGGCGGTGCTGTAAGCCGTTCCGTGCCGCGGGCGCCCTCGCCCGTGCACCGTTAGTTGTTGCCGTGTAGAGGGTCCCCCACGGGCGAAACACGGTCCGGTTTCGAGAATAGGCGGAGTCCTGGCAGGTTCCTCCCTGTGCTTCCTCTGAAATCGCGTCAGAGGCGGTTCTCGTGCGACTGAGTGGCATTGTGTCACGGTAGGGCAACCGTATGTTCGAGAGGAAAGGAACGACACGCGACGTGTATCGCTTGACTAGGCCCAGGAGCTTGCCGGCAGCGAGTATGTGGCGCGCGCTCCTGGACTACTATGGGCGCCGGTTGCAGATCGGAGCTCCGTCGGCCAGATGATGGGGGATTGTCGGCATGCCGCTGCGTGCGTCTCAACAGACTCCTGGGTGAGAAGCCGTCAGCGAGTTCATCACGTGGTCGTTGAACGGCCCCGTCCATCAAAGGAGACGCTCAAGCGTCATCGTCTCCCGCAGCTTCGTCGCCTCATCATCAGTCAGTTCCAGGTCCGTGGGAGCGATCGGGCCTCCACGACGCCCAGCACCGCTCCTGTCTTAGCCGTCCCGTCGAAGAACCACAGCCCCGGCCCCGCATGGCCGGGCAGAGACGTGGCCATCACAGCTCGCTCAGTGCGCGCCTCATCCACGAGGACAAACCGGTCCGCCCGCACCTCCTTCTCCGCGCACTGCTTCTGCGCCCAGACTGCCCGTCCAGGCATCAGCCAACTGCTCAGTGCGCCGCCCGCCAGGCCGCTCGCGGCCAGCACGATCAGCGCCACGAAGTACTGCCGCCTGGTCATCATCGGTCCCCCCCGTTACGTTGGTATGCCTCTCTCCGCCCACCGCGGCTCATTCCAGGTTCTCATTGCCCTCGTCCGCCGCGGCCTTCTGCCTCTCGTAGTCCTGCGCCAGCTCCTCGATGTCGGCCAGCAGCGCCTCCTGCTGCTCCTCGTCGGTGACGTGCTCCGCGATGGCCGCGCCTACCGCCCGCCACAGCGCCTGCTGCGCCTCGTCCGCCAGCCGCACGTTCACCGTCACGCCGTCGCGGCTCTCGCGCAGCTTCGCTAGGCTGCCCACCGTCAACTTCATGCACTGCAAGGCGTACTTCGGGTCCGGGGTGACCTCCTGCGGCCCGTCGCTGGTCATCACTGTCATCCGCCCGCGGGCGATGGCTCGGTACCCGCGGAAGAGGCCAATCTTGATCTCCTCCTCGAAGTCGGCGTCCAACTCCCACCGCCGGCAGAACTCCTCGTACTCCTCCTGCTCGCTCTTACCGATGTAGCGAGACCACCTGCCGTGCTTGAACGACGGGTGATCTCGGCCTCGCGGCGAGGCGCCGCCATGCAGCTTGCAGCGGCCCTCGCCGGGATGATCCGTCCCCCACCCGGCAGGTTGCTTGCAGGGTGTGCCTCGTCGAGTTTTCGCGCCGCAAGTTCTCATCGCTCTGTCCTCCGGGTCGCAAAGCATTCGCTTGCGAGTTCTCGCATCAGATCTCTCTCCCTCGCACCAGGGTCCTCCTTGGGCTCCCCCAAAAACAAGCTCGATCACAGGCTCCCCTTCGCGCCTCCGACCAGCCGGTTTACCAGCTCCCTACCAGCATTTTACCGCTTTCTCCTGAGGTGCGCCAACCTCGTCTCACCCCTTCCTGGAGACCTAAGCGCCCTACTGCGGTCGCCTCCTCCTCGTCGTCTGACCAACTCGGCAACAGCCGCCGAACCGTGGATATGGCCTGGCCGTCCAGTTAGCCCTCCAGTGCGCCACGATCCGCGCACAGCGTGCACCACCAACTCTCGTCATACCCTCTTTCAGCAGTGCCACCAGGTACTCCCGGCCGCCGCAGTTCCGCGCACACTCAGCACGTTCACCGCCCCATGGCGGCGAAGATCAGCCGGTGTGGCTGCCGGTAGAAGTCACCGCCGGTCACGATCTCCCGAATCTGTGGGAGAGCCGCGCTGTCGAGCAGGGACCAAGCGGCGGCAGCTCCCCCAGCGGACGTAGGTTGTGGCCCCGACCTCCGTGGGCACAGGCTCCTCCTCTTGCTCCTCGGTAAGTAGTGGCGGTTGGCTATCGGGCATTTCCAGCTCCTGCCGCCCATTCAGCATCTTGTGCAGCGGGTCGTCGGCCCTCTCGATCGAGCGGCCACGCGCGGCCACACCTCCTCGGCCTCGTCCGGCAAGTCGATCCGCACCCGGTCACTCAGCGCCCCCTCGATTCAATGTAGACTCTGTACACTCTCAGCGCAATCTCCGGCGCCGCCCGCGTGGTTGCGACGGCCCGTCCACCAGGTCCCGGAGTCTCCCGACTGACGGCGGCACCTCCATCCCCTGCGCACCCGGCAGCGAGGGCAGCAACTCTGTCAGCCCGTCGCGATCGCGCTCGGCCTGGGCCCGGCCCGCTCTGCCCCGTTTCTGGCCCCGGGCCGGCGGCCCGCGCGGCCGCGGCGCCGTTTCACGGTTCGGCCTCCGCAGAGGACCACTTAGACGGTTTAGACGGTTCTGTAGTATGAATTGCGCGCGTGGGGAAAGAAGATTGCTTATACCCCACTTCTGGCAGGACGAGGGCGCCGAATCGCCACAGCGCGGCGAGAGCGCGCTTCAGAGGCCGACAGACGGTTAGATGGTCTCTCGGCGTGAACCATCTAAAACGCGCCCGGCGGGCGGCCGGCGGCACGTCGATCGCCTCCTGAGCGGTCGGAATCGCGCAAACCATCTAAGGTCTCGGTGAACCTCGAACAACCATCTAAGGATCAGTAGCCCTGTGCAGGGCCGCCGTCCGGGTCGCGGAGCCCGATCCCGAGCCTCCAGGCGTGCGGCTTGTTCTCGTCCTTGGCGTAGCCGCGCTCCGTCAGCTCCCGACCCATCGCAGTCTTGGTGATCGGCTTCTCGCCGGCGTCCTCGCACCAGTCTAGGTAACGCCTCCACAGCCGCGAGAACTTCAGCGTCACCCCGTCGCCGGTGATCGTCTCTTCCGCGAAGAAGCGGCTGAGCTCGTCCTCCTCCTCGCGGTAGAGATCCGTGGCGTCGCGGACCGCGCCGGGAACGTCGAGCCCCCGCTCCTGCCACTCGGGGCAGCCCTGTAGCGCCCAGTTCAGGATGCCGGGCAGCTCGGCGGCGAGCTTGTCCTCGAGCTGCTTGTCCTCGAGCTCCCCCTCGAACCTGACCTCGAAAGGCACCAGCTTGATGCGCCGCCAGATGGCGTGGTCGTCGCCGCGGATCCGCGGCTTGTGGTTCGCGGCCAGCCAGATCTTGTGCGTCGGCTCGAACTCCCAGAAGTCCTCCCTCATCCGGCGGGCCTTGATCCGGTCGCCGCCGGTGAGCTGCTTGACCAGGCTCTCCGCGAGGTGGCGCCCGGCCTCGGGCTCGATCGTCGCGACGAGCCGCTTGCCGAACAGGTCCGCGACGCCCGTGGGGTGCTTGCCCCAGCGGGAGGACATGAGCAGGTCGGCCTGGGCCTGGGTGCCGAGCGGCCCGGCGAGGCGGAGGAGCGTGTGGAGAAACGTAGACTTGCCGTTGGCCCCGGAACCGTGCAGGAAGAAGAGCGCGTCCTCCCGCACGTCGCCGGTCAGCGAGTAGCCGGCCGCGCGGCGGAGGAACGCGGCGAGCTCCTCGTCGCCGTCCATGATCTCCAGCAGGAACCGCTCCCACCTGGGGGCCTCGGCCTCGGGGTCGTAGGCGACGGGAAGCAGGTGCGTGAGCATGTCCCCGCGGCGGTGCGGGCGGAGCTCGAGGGTACGGAGGTCGAGCGTCCCGTTCTGCACGTTGAGGAGCCAGCCGTCGCGGTTCAGCTCGTCCGACAGCACGGGGAGGTCGGACTGGGCCAGCGCGAGGGCGTTCCGCAACCGCGAGCGGGCCTCGGTGCGGTGCGCGTGATCGCCCAGCGCCTCGCGGCGCTTGGAGTCCCCGCAGGCGGCCGCCTCGTCGTAGATGATTTGCGGCAGGGTTTTGGCGCGCGCCGCGGCCAGCCCGGCGTCGTCCTCCCGCCAGCGGCGGCCGTCCCACACCAGCCACCGATCCCACGGGTGGCAGTAGCGCATGTCGTCACCGTGGGCGGCCACCAGCCGCTGGGAGTTGCCCAAGTCCGTGAGGTTGTAGTGCGCGGTCTCCTCGGCCGGCTCGTACCGCTGCACCCCCTCGGCGATGGCCCGCACCTCCTCGGCGGGCAGCGGCGGCCTGCAACGCGCGCGGTTGGCGGCCTGCAGCGCGGCGTCGATCTCCCCGGCGCCCATCCCGCGACGGCGCATCGTCCCCGCCAGCGAGGTGAGCGTCGAGTTGCGCTGCCCCGCGGGGATCGCGTCGCCGACCGGCCCGGCGGGGGCGGGGCGCTCGCCGCCCTCCGGCTCGACGGCCAGCACGGCGTCCGGGTCGAGCAAGTCGCTGGCGTCCCGCACCCAGGCCGTCGCGCGGCCGCCGCCCTTCACGTTGACGGTGCCGGCCAACCTGCACAACCCGCTGAGGGCGACGGTGTCGTCGATCCGCACCGGGAGGTCGGCGATGAGCGGCTCGACGAGTTGCTCGCGCCAGGCGCGCACGTGGCGCTTCCAGCGGTCCGCGCCCCCGAGGTCGGCCACCGCCGTCGGCTGCAGTAGCGGCAGCAGCACGTAGGCGCCGCCGCCGCTGTCGACGATCGCGCCGCCGAACCGCTCGGCTACGATCCGTGCGGCCTCCAGGGCGTGCGCGTGGGCCTCCTCGGTGCCGAGCTCGCCGCCGCTGCGGTCGGCGGGGTCGATGTCCAGCAGGACGGCGCTGACGAACTCGACCTCGGCGTCCGTCGCTCGGCGGTGGCCGTCGAGGGTGTTCGTAGTCCAGTCGGGGGGACGCGGATTTACGCCGACGTAGACGTGGGCGCGGCCGCAGTGCGGCCCGGCCGCGGCGATCAGGGCGCCGGGGTTGGCGAAGAAGCCCGTGGTGAGGACGCCGCCCTGGCGGCGCATGATGACCACTTCAGTGGAGCCGTGGTCGACGTGGTTCAGCGTCTGTAGCTGTCGCCTCGTGTCCTCAGCATCCATCGTGCTCACCTCGCCCGACATCCCGGGCCGGACGACTGAGGTCGGCGAGGTGAGCACCCTTCACCCCGGCCATCCGGCCCGGAGACCGGCAACAGACTTGGAACCTCTGCGCGGGAAACAGGGCCCGCAA
>JAYENL010000133.1:0-1809 GCA_034722055.1 Armatimonadota bacterium | reverse complement strand
GCGTCTGATGGGCATCCACGGCTACTGCCTGTTCGCCTTCGGGCACCTCAGCGACGAGCAGCTCGAGATGCTCCGCGATGACCTGAACGCCGAGGAGGCGGTCCCCTACTTCCGCTGATCGAGGCCGTCGCCGCTCGCGGACTCATGCCGTCGTAGGGTGTGGAGCCATGCCGTGCGCCGTTGTCGTGCGCCGTTGCCGTCTGTCGTACGGAGTCGCGGGCAGCCTTGCCCGCCGCCGTTGCCGTGTGTCGTCCGTGGCACGGACACTCCTGTCCGTGCGCTGTCTGTCGTTCCGTGGCACGTACGTTCCCGAGCAGACCGTTTGCGTGAGACCCGAGGTCTCCGGCGAACCCCGCAACCTGGCTGGCCGCACCAGCCCCCAAACACTGTTGTCCGTCCGCTCAGCGCCAACGCCCGGGCGCCAACGTCGTGGGTGCATCGAGCCCTCCGTCGCGTTGTGCCCCATCCGTTCCTGCCCGGGAGGTCCCGTCCGCCGCGGGGGTGAACCGCCCTCCAGGCCGTACCAACGGGAGGGGGATCGCCATGCGCTACGTCTACATGTTCATTGCCTTCGTGCTGATCGTGGTATTCTACATCACGTTGATCGGCATCCTGATCGGGCTGGCCTACGTGGCCTTCATTGCGCTCCGGGAGGGCTCCGTGCGGCTGGCCTTCGCGGCCGGCTTCGTGGACTTCGTGCTCATCGCCGGGCTCTTCGCCAGGGAGCCTCCTCCGCTGGGCATCGAGAAGAGGCGGGAGGAGGCGCCGCAGCTCTTCGCCCTGGTGGACGAGGTCGCGCAGCGCACCGATACGGCGCCGCCCGATGAGGTCTATGTCTCCCCCGACGCCAATCTCAGCGTCCGGCAGACCGCCGGCATCCTGGGACTGCCCATCGGCGCCAGGCGCCAGTTGCAGGTCGGCGTGGCCGCCCTTCAGGCCCTGACCGTGGATGAGCTGCGGGCGGTCCTGGCTCACGAGATGGGCCACTTCCGCAAGGGCGACACCGCCGTCGGCCGCTTCATCGCCCGCGTGCCCATCTCCGTCCAGGCCATGCTCGACGGCATGCGCCGCGGCTCTACCTGGTGGTTCGTCAATCCCGTCTACTGGTACCTGTTCATCTTCGTGCACATCTACGGCGCGGTCATCAGCGCCATGAGCCGCCGCCAGGAGTTCGTCGCGGACCGCGTGGCCGCTGAGGCCTACGGCGCCGACGTCTTCAGCGACGGCCTCACCAAGCTCGTCGTGGACGGCACGGTCTTCGACGGCGGCGTCCTGCAGGCCGCCCACGAGCTCATGGCCGAGCAGAAGGCCCTGGTCAACGCCTACGAGACCCATCGCGAGTTCTCGGTGCAGCTCGACGACGGCGAGCGGGAGGAGATCCTGGCCTCGGTGATGGAGGAGGGGCGTGGCATCCTCTCCTCCCACCCCACCCTCGCCGAGCGGCTGAGGGCGCTGGAGGACCTGCCCGCCGCGCCCGAGCGCCAGCGCGACGAGCGCCCGGCGCGCGAGGTCTTCGAGGACCCTGACGCCATCGAGCAGGAGCAGACCGAGTTCCTCTCCGCAGTCCTCTACTACGCCACCCACGGCGAGCCGCCGGAGGCGGAGGAGTAGGCCCCTGACGCGTCGCGCCGCCGCGCTGCGATCCCGGTTCTATCTTGCCGTACGAAGGCTTCCGCCCCCTACCCGTTCCCTTCCCGCCACGCCCCTCCACGGCGCCCGAGCCGCCACCGCGTACCGGAACCACCACACCTCGCACACCCTCCCGCCGCGGTGGTCGTGTGCGGTCAAGGAGACTACCCTCTCGACCGA
>JAYENL010000132.1:0-36664 GCA_034722055.1 Armatimonadota bacterium | reverse complement strand
GAGCGGGAGCGCCTCCTCCATGCCCTCCGGGTGGCCGTTCATCCCGTCGGCCTCCACGGGGACGCCGAGGTCGTGCAGGATGCGCATCTCCACCATCATGCGCTCGAAGCGTGGCCGGTGCTCGAAGGCCTCGTCCACCGGCTGGAAGATGATCTCCGGCCATCCCTCAGCCTCGGCCTTGGCGAGGATCTCGCGAATGACGCCGGCGTAGGCCGCGACGTACTCCTCCGAGTGCAGGTCGCCGAACTGCCCGGCGAACCTCGCGGTGTCGCCCCCCATCAGCCACTGCACCGGCTCGGTGAAGCCGGCCGCCACGTAGGCCGCCATGCCACGCTCCAGATCCGTCTCGCCGGTCCACTGCATCCGGACCTGGCCGTCTGCCATGCTCATCTCGGCGCCATGATTCCCGCACAGCCCCACCGAGGTCATGCCGTGTGCGGCCTGATCGCGGAACTTCGCCTCCAGCGCGCCTGGATCATCCGAGTAGGTGCGCACGTAGTCGTACATCCCCCACGCCACGCCCTCGGGGAGCATGAGCTCGATGGGCAGCACCTCAAGCTCCACCGGCACGGTGACCTCGGCGCCGCGGGCGGAGACCGTGATGGTAGCGCGGTAGATGCCTGGCCCGGCATCCTCGGGGACGCGGACCGTGAACCAGAACCAGCGCGAGGTGCCGGCGGGCACGTCCACCGGATGCATGTCCTCCACGAAGGCCGGCAGCAGGAGCATGTCGTCGGTGCGGGGGTGCATCTTGCGCATCAGGTTCCTGACCACGCCCTGGTGCACGGCGTCCTGGGGCAGGGCGCCGGCGTCGCCCTGGAGGCGGCCGATGGAGGCCGTCATTCCCTCCTGGTCCTCCAGCGCTCTGACGGCGAAGCTGATCGGCTCCCGCTCGCCGGGTGCGGCGAAGATGCGCAGCTCCGGCTGAAGCTGCTCCGCGGTGGGGACTGTCGCGGGCATCACTACGTCCAGGTAGCTGACCTCAAAGGGCACGAAGCCTCGAGCGCGGTCCTCAGGCGAGAGCTCCGGCATGGGGGTGGGGTCGATGTGCTGCAAGGGCGGGACCTCCTCCAGCTCCGTCGGCTCCATGCTCACGTCATCGTACCAGGCGGTGACCGGCCCCCTGCGGCGGAAGTTGGTCCACAGCCGCAGCCGCAGGTGGTCCGTGCCCTCCTCCGGCCGGAACAGCGCGACGAAGCGTTGCCAGTCGGTGTCCTCGTCAACCAGGATGGCGTCGTAGTCGGCGCCCAGCCACTCGTTCTCGGCTGACTGGTAGACCACGGCGACGTGAGCGGCGCCACCGTCGGCCCCCTGCACCTTGATCCAGGCGCTGAGGCGCAGGACCGCCACGCCCTCGGGCACGGAGATGCCCTCCTGCGTCCAGACGCCATCGTCCTGAGGGCGCTCCACGCCGGTGCGGACGCTGTGCTGCCCCTCGTGCGTGACGGTGGCATCGAGGCCCCAGTCGGGCTCCTGCCGGTCCATGTCCGGAGTGTCACCGCTGTGGGTGGCTCGCCAACTGAAGGTCCAGCCGTCGGGAAGGCCGTCCGCGTCCTCGTCCTGCTCGAAGCCGGGGTTGGCCACCAGGTTCTGCGGGGCCGCGAGCGGCGCGGACAGCCCCACTGCCAGCGCCGCCACCGACAGAGCCGCGAAGGCTCGTGCCATGCTGCCCGAAAAGCTCATGTGGTGCCGCTCCCTCTCCCCGTCCTGCCGGGGAGGACAGCACGTCACTGACCCTCTGCGGCCTCGGACAGGGGCAATATGAAGCGAAGGTGTGTGCCGTCGGCGTCGGTGTGCGCCTCGAGTCTGCCGCCGAGCCTCTCAGCCAGCGTGGCGCACAGCGGAAGGCCGAGCAGCGGTGGTGCAAGCTTGTGCCTGGCGGCCTCCTCGTCCACGGAGGGGAGCTTTCGCGGTTGCAGGTCGCCGGGCGAGACGGGGGGCCCGCTGTCGGTGACTGAGATGGTCAGTGCCCCATCAGTCTCGACGCTGACCTGGACGATCCCGCCCTCCCGGCTGCGATCGAGGGCGTGCAGCAACATGTGATACAGGAGCTGCTTGAAGGGGCGCTCCTCCACGTCCACCTCGGGGAGGTCGTCCGGCGTGCGGGTCCCGATGCCGACATCCTCCCGACGAGCCTGGCCGACCAGGAGCGTCTGCATCCGGCGTATCATCTCGCCGGGGTTGACCGGCTGCGCCTCGCCCGCCATGTAGTAGCTGCGCCCCCGGCCGATGTCGAGGATGTCATTGACGAGCATCAGGATCCGCTCGCCACCGTGGTGGCACTCCTGGGCGGCGTCGAGCTGGTTCTCGGCAAGCTCGCCCAGCGTGCCGGTGGTCAGCAGCTCGGAGAAGCCCATCACCACATTCAGCGGAGTGCGCAGCTCATGGCTGATGTTCGACATCAGCCGCTCCTGCACCCGCGCGAAGGCGGCCACCGTCTGGCTGACATCGTTACCGGCGAAGCCCACCACGACGTGCTCCAGGCCCTCCACCCGGCACGGCGTCGCCTTCAGGCGCATCACCCGGGTGGCGCCCGAGCGGGTGCGGACGGTGCAGGCGTCAACGTCGGTCCACCCGCTCTCCAGCGCCGCGGCGATAATCTCCGCCGTCCGCTCGGAGCTATCGCTGCCCAGCAGCTCCGAGAAGTGCGCGCCAACCGTCACATTGCCCGGGCCGAGCAGCTCAGCGGCCTCCTCATTCGCCGCGAGCACTCGCTTGCTGTCAGCGTTCACCAGCACCGCCGGCAGAAGGACATGGCGCAGGCACTGCTCCTCGTCGTCCAACCGCTCCCCCACCCCATGAGCGCCCGCCAGGACCAGCGCTACAAGCAGCAGTGCGGTAGCGGAAATCATGGCGACGGGGAAGGCTATGCGTTCGCCAACCCCCAGCTCCAGGGACCGAGCCGTGATCGCCAGCAGCAGTATGAGCCCGAGAAGCACAACGGCTGCTATCAGCAGTGATCGCCGCGATCCCTCACCCTCGCGATCTGAACGCCCGGACTGGGTAATCTGCACCTGCGCTGCCTCCCTGCTCCCCGGAAGCCCCGCTCTTGTTCCCCCGCGGCCACACATCCTCCGTCGCTGCGTGGTCGTGGCGCCGAGACTCCACTGCTCTTGGGTATTCCACGGCGCGGGGCCAACGCCCTCCTATGACCTTGCCCCATCAGCGCCCCGATCCACCCTCGCCGCGCAGGCTGAGCAGGGCCAGACGCACGCGATAGCCCATGCCGAGGAGCATCAGCGCAGCCAGGTACTGCCAGCGCGGAAGCCGGCCACGGTAGTGCTTCTCATAGAATCGAACGAAGCTCCGGTGGGACTCGATGAGCATGCGCCGGCGCGCCTGTGCAGTCGCGGCGCCGCCGACGTGATCCATTGAGGCCCGGGGAGTGAACCATACCTCCCAGTCGGCGTCCCACAGCCGCTTGCACAGATCGACATCGTTGAAGAACATCGGGAAGCTCTCGTCCATCCCGCCCACCTCCGCGATGGCCTCGCCGCGCAGCAGCAGGGCGGACGCCATGGGCTGATCGACGGTGCGCTCCTCATCGTAGTTCCACCAGGTCATGCGGTACTTGCCGAAGACCCGGCTGCGCGGGAACAGGCGGCTGAACCCCAGCGCCTCGTAGAGCACCACGTCCGGGGTCGGGAAGTTACGGCAGCTCGCCTGCACGCTGCCATCGGGCAGGATGAGCCGCGGGGCCACCGCCCCCGCCTGCGAGCGGCGGTCCAGGGCGTTGGCGAGCGCGTCGAGGGCGCCGGGATGCACCACGATGTCGGGGTTCAGCAGCAACACATAGTTGCCACTGGCCCGCTCGATAGCCTGGTTGTTCGCCGCCGCGTAGCCGACGTTCTCGTCGTTGGCGATAAGCGTCACCTCCGGATGCCCGGCGCGGACCATGTCCGCGCTGCCGTCGCTGGAGGCGTTGTCCACCACGATGACCTCTCGGGAGACGGCGTCCGCCGCCTCGCGGATGCTGTCCAGACACTCGTCCAGCAGGTCCCGTGTGTTCCAGCTCACGATGCACACGGACAGCTCCGGGGTCACCAGCGCCCCACCACCTCCAGCCAGCAGCGCTCCCAGCGCTGCCGGCTGTGCCGCCGAAGCGTCTCCCGGCGCTGGCTCTCGCCGAGAGCCCCGGCGTCGCGCCAGGCCTGAAGCATCCGTTCGGCGAGGCTCTCGCTGGAGACCTCGGCGTGCAGGGCCGGGACGTCCGGCAGGCCACCGGCGTCGGTGGCTACCACGGGCGTCCCGCAGGCCATGCTCTCCAGGGCCGCCAGCGATGTGCCCTCGCCGCAGCGTGAGGGGATGACCGTGACCCGAGCGCCGGTGTAAAGTCCCGGCATCTGCTCCCAGGGCACCGACCCCAGCATCTCCACGCGCCCCTGCAGGCCGCCGCGCTGGATCTCGCGCTCCACAGCCTCCACGGCCGCCGCCTGCGACGGGGCGCCGGCGACCACCATCCGGGCCCCGGCCAGCTCCCCGGCGATGCGCCCGAAGGCCGCCACGGCCAGGTCCACGCCGCGGTTGTGATAGATGTTGCGCGGCACCAGGAACGCCGTCTCGGCCCGGGGATCCGCCTCCGCCTCCGGTGAGAACACGCGCTCGTCCACGCAGTTGGGGATGTACCACCGGCCCGGCGCGACCTCGCGAAAGCCGTCGCTACCGGCGGAAATGTGCAGGCCCATCTCACGCAGGAAGAAGGTGTCATTGGCGACGTATCGGGCGCAGCTCTCGAAGGCCCACCGCGCCCACCGCCGCTTGTGCCGCGCGCGGGCGGTGCCGGGAGCGTCGTCCCAGGTGACGCCGTGGGAGAGGCCGATGACGCGGGGGTGGAAGCGCGCCGGGCGGCAGTACTGCGGGTAGTGACCGATGAGGACGTCGTAGCGCTGCAGCTCCCGCCGGCGGAGCATGAGCACATAGGGCAGCACCCAGAACTCCCTGGCGCTCAGCGGCCAGGGCACACGTGGGAGACGAACTGTGCGATCGTCGTCACTCTCCGTCCAGCGCTGGTAGACGACCGTATCATGGCCCGCGCCCTCCAGCGTCAGGCGGAGCTGCTCGGCGTAGGCATCGGCCCCGCCCGTGATGGGCAGGTAGCTGTAGGTGAGCTGCGCGATGCGCACGCGCCTATGCGCCACCTCTCGCCCGGTAGGTCTCGTCGAAATCCGTGGCCAGCTCCACCACGCGGAAGTGCGTGTCGGCGTCGGTCATGACCCCCTCGCGATCGCCCAGCACCGGCCCCAGGATGGTCCAGAAGTTGCCGCGCGCCGAGGCACCCCAGGCGACGATGAAGCGCGCCACGATCTCCGAGGCGTCCCCGTAGTGCTTGCCGAAGAAGCGGAAGTTGGCACGGTGGGCGGCCAGGATGCGCTCCTGCGGCGCCCCCTCCCAGCTCCCGGCCTCGTGATGGATGATGCGCACGTCCGGGAGGTACCAGCGCTCGTAGCCGGCCTTCGAGAGGCGGTAGCACCAATCGACGTCCTCGGAGTACATGAAGTAGCCCTCGTCGAGGGCTCCCACGTGCTCGAAAACATCACGCCGGGTCGCGATGCAGGCTCCCGACAGCCAGTCCACCCGCCGGGGCTCGTCATGCGACCACCAGGTCATGTCGTAGGCGCCGAAGGTGCGCGTGCCGGGCAGGAGGCGATGCAGACCGAGCTGCGCTACCACCGACAGCCACAGCGTCGGGAAGTGATGGCAGGTGTGCTGCAGGCTCCCGTCGGGGCCGTAGACGGCGGGCCCCGCGGCGCCGGCCTCGGGCCGCTCGTGCAGAAAGCGGGTGAGGTAGGGCAGCGTGCCGGCCTGCACCTCCGTGTCGGGATTGAGCATCAGCAGCACGTCGCCCGACGCCCGCCGCATGGCCTGGTTCGTGCCGCCGGCGAAGCCGCGATTCTCCTCGTTGGCGAGGACGATGGCCTCCGGGAAGCGCTCCCGCACCATCTGCGGCGTGCCGTCGGTGGAGGCGTTGTCGGCCACGATCACCTCGACGGAGAGTCGCCCGGAGTGCTCGCGGATGCTCTCCAGGCAGCGACTCAGCAGCCGCCGGCAGTTGTACGACACGATGCAGATTGACAGGTCCATGTCAGCACTCCGGGAGCTCGCCCGTGACCTCGCCGCCCCGGGTGAGCTGGTCGATGATGGCGTCACACACCTCGCGGACCGCTCCCTGGCCGCCAGGGCGCTCCGTCACCCAGTCCGCCTCCGCCCGGACCACCTCCACCGCATCGGCGACGGCCACGCCCAGGCCCACCATGTGCATGGCCGGCAGGTCCGAGATGTCGTCGCCGATATACACCGCGCTCTCGGCGGCCACGCCCGTCTCGGCCAGAAGCTCCTCAACCGCCTCCCGCTTGTCCATGCGGCCCAGCACCACGTGGGCGATGCGCAAGACCTCGCAGCGGGCGCCGCTGATCGGCGACCGGTCCCCGCTGACCACGGCGGTGGGGAACTCCATCTCCGCCAGCCGCACCAGAGCCAGGCCGTCCTTGACATCGAAGCGCTTCATAGCCTGACCGGAGGCGTCGAAGTACATGCCACCGTCGGTCAGAACCCCGTCGCAATCGAGGATGAGTATGCCCACGGGCTCGGGCAGCGGGATGCGTGCGGTCACGGTATCTTCCCTTCTTCGGAGACATCGAATATGAACAGCAGCGGCACGCCATGCACGTCGATGGTGGCACGCGGCGGCTGCGTGGCCAGCAGATGCCGCGAGACGTCCGTGAACTCCGTGACCTTATTCTGGAAGACCGCGTAGTCGGCCTCCGCCGGGATGAACGGCCCGGCGGTGGTCTCGATGTCCGCGCGCAGAATGCCCAGCGCGCGGTAGACGCCCATGGTGGCCTCCACGCCCGGGGGCTCGATCCAGGCCGTGGCGCCGGCAGGGGCGTGCTCGTTGAGCCACAGCGCGGCGTCAAGGTAGGTCTCGCCCCAGTGCGTGACCTCCATTCCGGCCCGCTCCGCCCCCGGCAGGCCCCCGATGAGCAGGTTGTAGTAGCTCATCTGCCAGGGATGACATGCCACCGTCGAGCGCAGCGGCAAGGCCAGCGCCAGCACCACCACCAGCGCAGGCCCCGCGCGTCGCAGAAGGCTCTGGCCGGGAGCGCGCTGGGCGAGCCACCGGCCGACCGCCCTCGCCGCCCAGCCGATGCCGATCCCCGCCGCAAAGGCCAGCAGTGGGAAGACGGGCTGGAAGAGCCGCACGCCGGTGTACTTGGGCGTGCTGGGCAGCGAGTTCATGATGAAGTTGACGGCCAGCGCCCATCCGATCAGCGCCCCCGCCGCTCGGCGGCGATAGCCCTCATCCGACCACCGCTCCCGCCGGCCCTCCGCCATCTCCGCTACCGGCTCACGTGCCATGCGCACCGCGCCGGCCACGGCCGCCGCCAGCGTGACCACCGGGGTGGTGATCAGCGTCATCACCACAGGATAGTGCCATGGGGCGGGGGCCATCCGCCGGCCGAAGTAGGTGACGTGAATCTGCCAGTGGCGGAAGTGAAAGGCCAGGTACTCCCCCAGCCGCGCCAGCGTGTGGTGCCACAGCCACGGCCAGGTGCCCAGGAAGGCCAGCGGCCCAAGCGTGGCGCCGCAGGCCACCGCCGGCAGGAGCGCGTCGCGCGCGTAGAGCGCCAGCCACGGCACCACGATCAGCGGCACGAAGAAGGCGTTGATCTTGATGCTCAGCGCCATGCCCCAGACGAGGGAGCCAGCCGCCGCCCACCACCAGCTCCGGTCGCGCGCCGCCAGGTAGAACATGTGCAGGGAGATGAAGCTGCCCGCCATCACCGGAGCGTCGAGGGCGAAGAGGTGGCTGTGGGCGAAGGTCCTCGGCAGCGTCAGGAGCGCGCCCACCGCGGCCACGCCCTCCAGCCGCCCCCACAGGGGGCTCACCAGCAGGTAGAGGCTGGCGCACAGCGCGCCCACCAGCAGGTGGGTGCCGAAGCGCAGCGCCGCCAGCGTGGGCAGCACGCCGGCGACCAGGGGCGTGGTGAGGGCGCCCCACAGCTTCAGGAAGCCCGGCTGCTGCTCGCTGCGCGCATCCCAGAAGGGTCGGATACCGGCGTCGCTGACCGCCTGCCCCGGGTCGAGGCTCAGCAGGCGGAGCCAGTCGCCGGCCTCCTGCATGCGCGACATGTACACCGGCTCATCATAGCCCAGGCCGTAGCTGTGCGCCGTGCCGGCCAGCACCATCACGACCGCCGCGAAGACGCTCAGCGCCTCCAGGGCGCGCGCCAGCCGCGGGCTCACTCGCGGGACCTCCCGACGGCCACCGCCACCCCTATCCCCACCAGCGCCCCCAGCGCCAGCAGCGTGGCGAACATCCCCACGCGGAAGCTGGCCGGGAGGTAGGCGAAGCGCACCTCCGAGGCATCCTCAGGCGGCATCACCGCCCGCAGGACGCCGTTGGCGCGAAGGATGGGCAGCTCTCTGTCACCGGCGAAGGCCCGCCACCCCGGATAGGCGGGGTCGGCCAGCACCAGCCAGCCCGCGCCCGGCTCGACGTCAACCCGGACGCTGTTCGGCTCGTAGGCAATCACACGCGCCTCGCCCGGACACGGCTCAGGTGGACCGGCGGCGGCCGTGTCATCACTCGCCAGGTGGATCGTCCACGGATCCTGCTCCGCCGCCGCGGATGCGAGGGCGGCCTGCTCCGTAGGATGCGTCTCGATGGCCTGCGGCACGAACGCTCGAGGCAGCGCCTGCCGGTTCTCATACAGCCGGGTCTCGTAGATGCCGTGCAGCCGCCAGCCGGGGAGGTCGATCTCCAGCGGCGTGACCAGCCAGCGCACCGCCAGCCAGTCGAGACACGGGTGCGCGGGGTCCACCTGCTCGAAGCCGTATCGCTGGCTGGTGGCGTCCTGCAGGAGGCGGTGGTAGGGCGCCCAGATGAGGGACTCGGAGCCCTGCATGGACTGCAGGTCGAAGATCATGTGGGTGTTGGGGGCCATGCGGTTGAGGAAGTCCGGTCCCACCGTGGCGATGCGGGCGGGCTGCTCGCCGGCGTGGATGGCCGCGACGACGTCAGGCTGGACCTGCAGGTACTCGGTGGGCCCTTCGGGCATGAAGCGCTGCGCGAAGATGCCCACGTCGATGGCAACCAGTAGCGCCAGGGCGCACCACGCATGCCGCCGTCCCCCAAGTCCGGCGGCGATCAGCGCCCAGCTCATCAGCAGCAGCACAGCGAAGCGCGCCACCTGCTGCAGCGCGTAGGTCCCCAGGCCCGGTGGCGCGCCGGCCGCCTCCAGTGAGCCGGTGAACACCCAGGTCGCCATCCCCCCCGCCAGCCCCACCAGCAGCAGCGCCAGGCCCACGCCCGAGATCACGCGCAGCGCGCGCTCGTCCGTGGCCTGCATCAGGCTCTCGGCGCCCAGGGCCCCCAGCACCACCCCGGCCGTGCACGCGAGCACCACCGCTCTGCCGATGCCGGTAAGCTGCCCGTACCCGGGGACCAGCGCGCGCACCACGGCATTCAGGGGCGTTCCGAAGGCCAGCCCCAGCGCTCCGAGGAGCACGGCCAGCCAGAACCAGCTCTGCCTGCGGGGATGCACGATGAGGCCGGCGATGCCCAGCAGCAGCGGGGCGATGCCGAAGTACCAGGCGGTCTCGGTGTAGACGCGATTCGCCCTGCCCCAGATGGTGTTAAGGTAGTCGCCCCAGTGATTGCCGTCGGCGGGGTTGCCGAAGATGTCGGGCATCAGCCCCAGCAGCAGTTGCGGCGGCGCCAGGGCGTGATGCACCTGCGTGGCGTACTCCACGCCGCCTCGGCGGTAGTTGAGCTGCGTGAACTCCAGCGACGGCCCAAGCTGGCAGCCCGCGAGCATGGCCCCGAGCGCCACCGCCCCCGCCGCCATCGCCAGCTCTCGGCCCACCCTGGCTTTGCCCTCGCCGTCCACCAGCCGGGCGCCGAGGCGAGCAATTACGTAAGCCCCGAAGCCCAGGAGCATGTAGATGGAGATATGCAGGTTGCCCGCCAGGAACTGCATCCCGGTGCCGACAGCGGTGAGGGCCAGCCACGCCGGCCGTTGCGTGCGGACGGACTGCTCGAAGCCCAGCAGCATCAGGGGCAGCCAGGCGCCGACGGAGCGGAAGCTCGGGAAGGTCATCCAGCCCACGAAGTAGCCGCTGAGCATGAAGGCCACGCCGCCGATGCTGGCCGCCACCGGTCGGCAGCCGATGACGCGCAGAAAGGCGTACATGGACCCACCGGCCACCACCAGGAACATCAGCGTGGCCCAGCCCAGCGCCTGCAGCGAGTCCATGACGTAGTGCAGCCAGGTCTCGGGGTAGAAGACCGCGGACTGATTGTTGGCCACGAAGGGCGTGCCCGACAGCATCTGCGGGGTCCACAGCGGGATGCGCCCCTCCCTGACCTGCCGGCCGGCGTGCAGGCGCCAGGGGTAGAACTGCTGGACGGCGTCGAGGATGGGGTTGCTGGGCCGCTCGGGGGCGTGGAACTCGTGTGCGTGGGCGCGCCAGGGCTGGATGAGCAGGTAGAGATCGGTGGGCAGCAGCGCGCGGCCGCCGACGGTGACCGGCCAGGTCACCGCCAGAGCGACGACGGTGATGAAGCCGATCGCCAGCAGATCACTCCGCCATCGTCTCGCCACGCGGATCATACGCTCCCTCCCGCAGCCTGCGGCGGATCTGCATGAGCTGTCGCCAGGACTCCACGGCGTTGGCCAGCGGCCGGACGCGGCTGTCCCGGCTGTCGCTCCAGCGCACCGGCACCTCCACCACCCGCAGGCCCAGTCGCCTGGCGATAACGAGCAGCTCGGCGTCGAAGGCCCAGCCGTCGATGGTGCTGCGGCCAAACAGCGCCCGCGCCGCCTTCCGCGTGAAGGCCTTGAAGCCGCAGGTGATGTCGCTCTCCGACAGGCCCAGCATGGCTCGGGCCAGCCATCGAAAGCGCCCGCCCATGAAGCGCCGCAGCCAGGGCTGGGGACGCTCGATCTCGGCCTCGGCGTGAAAGCGGGTGCCGACCACCACGTCGGCACCGTCAGCGATCGCTGCCAGCGCCCTGTCGGTCTCCTCCACCGGCGTGGCCAGATCGGCGTCCAGGAAGACGATCACCTCGCCGCGGGCCGCGGCCACCCCGTGTCGGACCGCGTGGCCCTTGCCCCGGTTACGCGCGTAGCCCTCCACACGGATCCGATCCTCGCCCTCGGCCGCCGCCTCTGCGATGGCCCGCGTCTCATCAGCGCTGCCGTCATCGACCACGATCAGCTCCCCGTCCAGCGCGCGATCATCGAGGTAGCCCATGACGGCCGCGATGGCCGCGGGCAGCGCCGCGGCCTCGTTATAGGCGGGAACGACAATGCTCAGGTCGATTGCCCGGTTCTGCCTCTCGGACACTGTCTCCTCCATCAGCGCT
Organism: Armatimonadota bacterium; assembly: GCA_034722055.1. Taxonomy (GTDB): domain Bacteria; phylum Armatimonadota; class Zipacnadia; order Zipacnadales; family UBA5352; genus JAYENL01. The sequence continues at coordinate 25,296 of JAYENL010000132.1, read as the reverse complement.
CCGTATCAACGGTCACGGGTAGCCCGCCCTGCACCACAACGCATCCGCCGCCAGGCGTTGGCGTGCTCCATCCTTCGCGTAGGTCGGGCTTCCGGAGATCGCAAGCGATCTCACCGACAACGCCGAACGGCGCACGCACAGGAGTGTGCGTGCCACGGAACGGCAAACGCCCCCCACCTTCGCGTAGGTCGAGCTTCCGGAGATCGCAAGCGATCTCACCGACAACGACAAACGGCGCACGCACAGGAGTGTGCGTGCCACGGAACGGCAAACGCCCCCCACCTTCGCGTAGGTCGGGCTTCCGGAGATCGCAAGCGATCTCACCGACAACGACGAACGGCGTGCGGAGGAGGGCCTCCGCACCACGGGCAGGAGTGTGCGTGCCACGGAACGGCAAACGCCCCCCACCTTCGCGTAGGTCGGGCTTCCGGACATCGCAAGCGATCTCACCGACAACGACAAACGGCGTGCGGAGGAGGGCCTCCGCACCACAGGCAGAGACGGAAGGTCTCCAGTCTCCGAAGGCTCCCAAGCGAGCCAGGTGTTGATACAGAGCCCTCCATCAGCGCGGCACTGGGGGCACTGTCAGCCCCTGCGACGTAAGCGCCTCCTCCGGCTCACGACGCTTCGGATTGAATCTGTAGACGCTCACATCACCGCGGGTGAAGACCTCATCGAGGCAACCACGCGTGCTTTCCCGGAACTCCGCAGCCGGGTCCTCCGGGGGCCTCAGGCCCGCGGCAAGCATCGATCGCCGGGCCACGAGCGCCTCCCGCGGGCCGTAGAAGACGTAGTCGGCGCCCGTCTCCTCGATGGCGGCGCACAGGACACGTTCGCTCCGCCCCGGCAGCAGAAGCTTGGTCACAAAGCCCACGGCGTCGCTGAAGTGCAGCGTCTCCGCCCAGTGCCCCGCGAACACCAGGCAGCACGCTCGCGCCGGGATGTGACTGCCGGTCAGCGACGAGCTCAGCACGATCTCCTCCGGGGCGGCCTCACGGGCCAGGAACTCGATGCCCCGAACCTCATCGAAGGTCAGGTAGATCGGCGGCTGCAGCACGTGGAGCAGCTCCATGTTGTTCGTGGCCACGTTGTCCAGGCAGCCGCTCACGAAGAGCGCATTCGACGGCAGCGTCAGGACTACGGTCAGCCCGACCAGCAGCGTCAGGTGACTCGACGAGGGCGCCGCCCCGGCGGCGGCCCGGCGCCGGGCGCCCACCGGAGCGGCCCCCGGCTCCGGCTCGGCATCGCCCTCCGGTGTCGGGGTCAGACGCGGGCCGATGACGAAGACGAGCGCCATCCCCGCCAGGATGCACAGCGGGATGTGCAGGCCCTCCGCCAGCTTGCGCTGGAAGCTCACCGGGGCATACAGCAGCACGGCATTCACCACCGCCCAGGCCGCAGGCAGCAGCAGACGCTGGTTGTCCTCCCTGCGGCGCACCGCCCACCAGCCCCCGACAAGGGCCAGCAGCAGGATGAGCCCGTAGGCCGCGGCGAAGTCCAGCGGCGGCGGCGACAGCGTCTTCGTCTCCACCTTCACCAGGTAGGCCGGGTCCTGATGCGCGGCCCACCAGGACCACGCCGGTGCGGGCAGGGCGATGACGAAGATGATGGCGTAGCGCACCAGCGCGTCGCGCAGGCGCAGCCGCTTCATCGCCACCAGTGCCAGGGCGTAGACCGCGATGGTCCCGTGCATCACGAAGACGTCGTAGGTGTGCATGTTCCCCAGGAGCAGCAGCAGGCCTCCAGCGAGCGCGGCCCACCACAGGCTCCGCCGCTCCATGGCCGCCGCGGCGGCCAGCAGCACCAGACACATGAAGGCCATCGACCACACGAAGAGCGGGTTGAGCAGCAGCGACAGGAAGGTCACCGCCTCCGGCATGACCTGCCACGTCTGCGGCGGCGGGGGAGCAAAGTCCGGCGGCTGCAGCGGCGCGGGCAGATGATCCGGAACCATCTCGGCCCACAGCGCCGCCGCCCAGCCCAGCCCCGAGCCCAGCGAGGCCAGGCACAGCGCCGCCCACCGCGCCGGCACACTCTCGGTGATGAAGGCCGCCAGCAGGTAGATGGCCGCCAGCAGCACCAGCCCGCCCGCGAGCCGCGCCGCGTGGAAGATAACCGCCGGGGGCTGGCCGGTCAGCGCCGCGACGCGGCCCAGCGTCTGCAGGAAGATGTTGAAGAAGTGCGGGCTCTGCGGCAGCGTCGTGTATTGATTGCGCAGCAGCCGGCGACCCTCGGCCGCCTGGCGGATCCACGACAGGTAGACGTTCCCGTCATCGGCGCCCCAGATGAAGCCCTGGAACTGCTGGCCGGGCGGCGCGTTGGCGATGGCCCACACGTAGGGGGCGGCGGTGAGCGCCACCACCAGCAGCGCCCAGGCGATGACCCAGGCCACCTCCCGGCCGCTCACCAGCCGCCGATCTCCCGCGGGCTCCCCGCTCTCGAGCATCTCAGAACCTCTTGATCTTCAGCAGCGCCTTGCGGATGCCGGAGATCCCCAGCACCGAGCGGATCGTGCGCCACAGGCGCTTTGGGCCCAGATAGAACTTCACGTAGGCGAGCTTCTTGAGCCTGTCGAGGGTGCGCGGATCAAGCACCTCGTCGTTGTCGTAGACCGGGCTCTTGTAGTAGTCGAAGTGCGAGAAGTCGGCGGCGATGAGGTCCTTGGTCATCTCATACAGGTCCGTGTGCGGCAGCGGCGTGGTGATGCTGAAGGTGACGTCATCCAGCGGCAGCTCGTTCGCCAGCCGGATGCTCGCCCGCACCTCCTCCTCGCTCTCCGTGGGCGCGCCGAGCATGAAGTAGCCGCGGACCTTCAGCCCCAGACCGCTGGCCAGATGCGTCGTCTCCCGCACCTGCTCGATGGTGATGCCCTTGTGGTAGACGTCGTCCAGTATCCGCTGGGAGGCGGACTCAATGCCGATATGCACCATGCGCAGCCCCGCGGCCTGCATCAGCTCCAGAGACTCTCGATCGCAGTGGTCGGCACGCACGTTGCAGCCCCAGATAAGGCCGAGATCCGCCTCGATGAATGCCTCGCACAGCTCGCCCATCCACTGGCGGCTGAGCAGGAAGGTGTCGTCGAGCCACATGAGGCCCTCGAGGTCGAAGCGGTCGCGCAGCTCCCGGGCCTCGGCCACCAGCGATCCGGGAGAGCGTCTCCGCACGCGCCTGCCGAAGATCGTGTTCAGCGTCGGCTGGCAGTAGGAGCAGCGGTAGGGGCACCCTCGCGACGCCATGATGGAGGTGCCCCGCACGCCGTAGCGCACTGCGTCGAGCTGATACCACAGGCTGAGGTAGGCCCGCATGTTCAGCAGGTCCCAGGCCGGCATGGGCAGCGCGTCGAGGTCGGCGATGGGCTCGGCGCGGGGATTGCGCACCATCTCGCCGCCCTCGATGTACCACACGCCGGGCTGGTCCTCAAGCCGCAGGCCGCTCTCGATCAGCCTCGGCAGCGTCTCCTCTGCCTCCCCCAGCATCACGGCGTCGAAGGCGCCCAGCCCCAACGTATGCTCCGGCGCCACCGTGGGATGTGGGCCGCCGGCGATCACCATCGTCTCAGGGCGTACGTCCTTGACGGCGCGCGCGATCTCTGCCGCGTCCTCGATCATCGAGGTCAGCGCGCTTATGCCAACCAGCTCGTAGCGCCGCCGCCGGGCCAGCTCACGGACGCGCCGAAGCGGATTGCGCGTAAAGGTGGCGTCGAACAGATCGACCTCCAGGCCGCGCTCACGCAGGACGGCGGCCAGGTAGGCAACTCCCAGGGGCGGATCTCCCGAGGGATACTTGAAGCGCGGGAAGACCAGAAGCGTCCTCAATCTCGTATATCTCTCCCGGCGCGCCTGCCGCCGATTGCCACGCCCGCGAGGATCCCCAGGCCCAGAAGGCTGAGGAAGATCCCCACGCGCACGCTGGTCGGCTCGAAGACCAGGCGCACCTCTTTATCTCTCTCATCCAGGCTCACCCCGCAGAACGTGCCAGCGTAGGGGTGCACCGTGCGAGGCTCCCCATCCACATAAGCGTTCCAGCCGGGGTAGAAGGTTTCTGTGACGCACAGGTCCCAGTCGAACCGCCCCTCAGGTATTGTGACGCTGATGACGCCGTTCCCGGTTCGCTGCCACGGACAGGCTCGGGTCGCGACCAGCAGACCCTGCGGCCCCGAAACCAGCGACGGCTTCACCACGTAGGGCCAGGGCGGGGCGCGGAAGGCCCGGGGCAGCGCCGCGACCGGCTCGTAGAGCGCCACGCCGCCGTGGCTGGCGGTCAGATCGACCACTGGGAGCTGCTGCCAGTTCGGTGAAGGCTCCGGCCGTGTGCGGCTGAGGACCGCCGAGACGCCCATGAGAACCTGCTCCGCACCGATCGCCTCCTGGGGCAGTAGCATGTTGCCGTTGGCGGCCGGCGCCGGCTCGGCCTCCTCGGCCTCAGCCAGGAACTCCCGGTAGCTGCGCGGCATCAGCGAATCATAGCCCGCGATGCTCTCATACCCGTAGACCGTGGCGGAGTTGGGCGGCAGCACGGCCTCCGGGGCTCGCCCCATCGTCCACCCATCGCGTGGCGTGACGGCCAGCACCCGCCCGTCGGTCTCCATGAGGCGCTGGATGGCGGGCGTGAGCGGATAGACGTGCTCCCTCGGGGTCTTCGGCAGGAAGTCGTAGGCCCACGGGAGCAGCTCATACAGCAGAATGCCCAGTGCCGCCACGCACACTCCCGTCGATGCGTTGAGCTTCCACGCACTGCCGCCCGCCTCTTCGTCTTCGTCCTCCTCCCGATGGCGCAGCCGCCGGGAGATGGCCTGCAGACCCAGGGCGCCGGCCATGGCCGCCGCGAAGGTGAAAACCGACAGGATGCGCGTGAAGCCCCCGGCCTGCCCGAGCTTCGGCACGCCGAAGTACATGGCTCGCGCCAGCGGCCCGCCCATGGCGATGCTCAGGGTGGCCGCCGCCAGCACGATGAAGACGGCGAAGTGCCTGGTGCGCGCCAGCCCGATTCCGGCCAGCGCCAGCAGGATGGTGATGACGCCGACGAAGCCACAGTGCTCCGAGTACGGGATCCCGTAACGCGTAAGCTGGTGGTCGCCATGGGCAGGATTGCCGAAGGCGTCCGGCCGGAGCAGCAGGATCAGCTCCTCCGGCTGCAGCGCGCGGGCGTGATGGAACTGCCAGCCAGCCTCCGTGGCCCGGCCGCCCCCACGTGGTGAGTTCGCCCCCAGCTCGAGCGTCGGCAGCACCTGGGCGCCGCCCAGAAGGCCCGCCAGGACGATGCCCGCAGCCAGGGCTCCCGCCCGCGAGGGCCGGTGGTTGGCCGCCTCCCAGGCGGCGCGCGCCAGCGCGTAGATCACTGTGGTGAGCCAGACGTAGGCCGCGATCTGGAAGTGCCCGGCCAGCAGGCTCATCGCCAGCGAGACTCCCACGACGGGCACGCCCCAGCGGCTGCGCTCGAAGATCATGGCCGCGCCCAGCAGCGCCCCGGGGAGCCAGGCCGCGGAGCTCATGAGCGTGGGAAGCTCCGTCCAGGTGACCATAAAGCCGCCCCAGGCGAAGGCGATGCCCGCGAAGGCGGCCGCGAGGTGCCCCAGGCCGATCCGCCTGCCCAGCGCCCAGGTGAGACAGGCCGCCAGGGCGTAGTGCAGCGCCGCCAGCAGCCCCCCCCCCCACTTCACCTCAACGAGCGCCAGCAGCCAGTTCGGGGGGTAGAACAGCGCTGATTGGCCTGTGCCCACGAAGGGATAGCCGCAGAGCTGGTGGCGATTCCACAGCGCCAGCTCGCCGCGCCGCATGGTCCGGGCGGCCAGCAGCCGCCAGGGATAGAACTGGGCCACGCCATCCCACAGCAGCGGGGACCACTGGCGGTCGGTGCCGGGCAGGTCGCACTCGCTGCGCCACGGCTCCATCCGCGCCTGGAAGCCGGCGGCCAGCGGGGCGTTCGGGCCGACGAGGCAGTCCGCCCAGAAGAGCATCGCGAGCGCCACGAGGCCCGCGATGACGTAGGCGGACAGCCGATTGGGTGTCACCTGCCTGACCATGCTGGGCATTATACGCGACGGGAGCGCAGCGCCCAAGAGGCGCCATCATGAGGCTGCCAATCCGCAGTGTCGCCGGAACGCGCGGGCGAGGGCGCCCGGAGGCGCTTGCGCACCTCTCCCCGCAGCTCCTCCGAGGTCCATTCGTCGTGCTGCTTGCAGGAACGGGCCTCCGTTCCCGCCCGGCGGTTGTCGTCTGCCGTTGAGAAACGGCGTCGGGCTGGAACTCCGACCTACGCGACGGGAGTCGTCAGCCATTGTCGTAAGGAGGGGCGGGCTTCCCTGCCCGCCCGGCCGTTGTCGTCCAGCCCGTTCTCAATCGCGACGCACAAACGCGCGCACGGACAGGAGTGTCCGTGCCACGGAACAGATCACGACAACGACAGACGACCGGGCCGACTTCGTGCGGCTGCTGCGCAGCCGCCCTCAGGACGGCCCCTCCGACGAGCGAGAGCCAACGCCCACCGTTCCCCCCTCCCGCCTGCGCCACGTCGTGTGCGGCGCCAGGGAGGGGGGTGGGCCGAGCGAAGCTCGGATCGGGGGGAGGTTCCGACGAGAGCGCGCCTCACCCCCTGCCGGAACCGAGGATGCGCCTTCCGTCTGTACCGCGGAGGGGCCGCCTGAGAATCTTGGGCCGACCTCCTCCGGCTGCTTCGCATCCGTCGTCGTGCGGCCCCTCCAACGGCAACGACTGCCAGCCAGGGGCGCGGCCGGTCAGGAGCCCGGCTCAATCGTCTGCTCCACCGCCGGCTGCCCGGCGTGCGTCGCCTCAGCGCGATAGCTTACCGCCACGGTGAGCACCCCGGCCATGATCAGAGCCAGCCCCGCAATGCGCAAGCCAGGGAGCGTCTCGCCGAGGAGCCGCCAGGAGAGAACGATGACCAACACGAAGCTCAGCGCCACGAAGGGGTAGGCGTAGCTGAGGTCCAGCCGGGAGAGGGCGATGAGGTACAGCAGCGAGCTCAGGCCATAGAGCACGAAGCCGCTGAGCACATAGGGGGTGAAGATGCCCTTGAGGACAGTCAGCGGGGAGGCGCCGCCGCCGAGCAGGTTGACGCCGTGCTTGAGGCAGATCTGTCCCGCGGCTCCCAGGGAGACCGCGACGAGCAGCATCAGGATTGCGCGAATGGGCACGCTTGATTCACTCCCGGCGGGCAGCAATATGGGCGGCGCGCGGCAACACGAGAGCCATCGCTGCCGTCATGCAGGCACACTGGCAGCGATGGCTCCTGCGCGAGCTTCGCCTGCGGGCGGAGCCGCGGCCGTCAGGCCAGCAGTTCGGAGAGCTTGTCTACCGCGGAGGCAGCGTCGGGCGCGTAGCCGTCGGCGCCGATCTCATCGGCGTAGCTCTGGGTAACCGGCGCGCCGCCGATGATGACCTTCACCCGGTCGCGGATGCCGGCCTCCTCCAGCGCCTCAATGGTGTCCTTCATGGAGGGCATGGTGGTGGTCAGCAGCGCCGAGAGGGCCACGACGTTGCAGCCCTGCTCGGTGGTGGCGCTGACGAACTGCTCCGGCGCCACATCGACCTCCAGGTCCACGACGTCATAGCCGCCGCCCTCGAGCATCATGGCCACGAGGTTCTTGCCGATGTCGTGAAGGTCACCCTTCACCGTGCCGATGGCGACCTTGCCGCGGGTCTCCATCTCACCCTCGGTCAGCAGCGGCTTGACCTTCGCCATGGCGGACTGCATCGCCCGTGCCGCGATCAGCACCTCCGGCACGTAGTACTCGTTGTTCTTGAACCTCTCGCCGACCACGCTCATCCCGGCGATGAGGCCCTCGTTGATGATCTCGCCGGGTCTCACGCCCTCGTCGATGGCCTCCTGGGTGAGCTGTTCGGCCTCTTCCTTCTGCCCGTTGATGACAGCCTCCGCCAGTGCCTGCAGGTCCGCCATTTGGTCGTACCTCCCGTTCGCTGTTGCTGCGTCGTGCCCCGGACACGCCGCGGTGGCACACTGTGACGCCTCTGTCAGTCCGACGTTGGAAAGAACATGCTGTCAGCGAACACCATCTGGAACTGCGGGTCCGCCATCAGCTCCACGTATTCCGCCTCCTGCGCCAGCTCCATCGCCCGCCTGCGTTCATCCAGCGAGATGAGGGCGCTCAGGGCACCGGCACCGGCGGCGTTGCCGATGCTCTCTATGGCGTCGATGGGAATGTCCGGCAGCAGGCCCATGCGCGCGGCGCTGCGCCGGTCGATGTAATTGCCGAAGGCGCCGGCCAGGAAGACCTCCTTGACCTGAGCCACCTCGATGCCGGCCTCTGCGCAGAGCAGTTCCACTGCCGCCCGCACAGCACCTTTCGCGAGCTGAACTTGCCGCACATCCCTTTGCGTGAAGACGATCTCCCTCCCGCCGTTGCCCGCAGAGGGCGCCAGCAGAAACTCCCGCTCCGAGCCCTCGCCCCGCAGGCTCCCGGCAATCGGTCCGGTGAGCTTCTCCGCCGTCTCTGCGTCCACCAGCCGACCGGTTCTGTCCATCGCCCTGGCGTCGAGGAGCGTCGCAACGGTATCGACGATCCCCGAGCCACAGATGCCGTTTGGCGCCGCGTCGGCTATGGTGGCGTACTCAACGTGGCCGTTGTAGAGCCACACGTACTCGATAGCCCCCTCTGCCGCGCGCACGCCGTGGCTGATCTCCCCGCCCTCGAAAGCCGGTCCCGCCGCGCAGGAGGTCACCAGCAGTCTCTCTCCCGACCACAGCATGACCTCAGCGTTGGTGCCGATATCGATGGCCAAGCTGGGATGAGACCGCTCGGTGATCCGCGACACAAGCAGCACAGCAACGGTGTCGGCACCGACAAAGCCAGCGATAACTGGCAGGCAGTATACGCTGCCAGCGGGATTGATTGCAAGCCCCGCGTCGCGTGGGCTGATGGAAACCGGCTGTCGGACCACCGGCACATAGGGCGCCTGCCCCAGGTTGCTGGGGTCGAGGCCCAGGAAGAGGTGGTGCATGCAGGTGTTGCCGACGACCGTGACCTCGTAGATGTCGCCGCGCTGCGCCCCGGCCTCCGCCACCGCCTCGCCCAGCAGCCGGTTGATCAAGTCCACGATCGCCCGGCGCATATCCTCGAGCCCGCTTGCCGAGGTCTGCACGTGCTCGATGCGCGAGATGACGTCATGGCCGTGCCGGGCCTGCGGGTTGAGCGCCGAAGCGGTGGCCACTCGCTCGCCGGTACACAGGTCCACCAGGTAGGCCACGACTGTCGTGGTGCCAATGTCAATCGCCGCCCCCAGGCAGCACGGTTGATCGTCGGGGGGCAGGACCGCCGCGAGCACGTCACCTACCATGATGGCAGTACCCGCGAAGTCGTTGGCGCGCAGCACCACGGGCAACTGCCTGAGCGCGGAGTGATCGATGCGAAGCTCCCCCGCCGGGACTCCAAGGCCCTCAGCGATGCGCCCTGCGTCGCTGCGCTGGTCCTCGAGGCTGGGCTCTGGAAGCTCCAACCTCCGCGCGACCACGTTCGGTGACAGCTCCAGGCGCCGCCGGGACTCCTCCGTGAGGATCTTCGTGCCGAGCGTGCGGGAGCCGGCGGGGACGATCACCTCCGCGTCCTCGAGAAGCCGGGCATTGCAGGCCAGTCGCACGCCCTCGCCCAGCTCCTCGTCCGCCAGCAGATTCCGCTCCGCGCGACTGGGCTCGGAGGCCCCCCCGTTGACGATGACCCGGCAGCGTCCGCAGCGTCCGCGGCCCCCGCATGGGGCCGTCAGTGGCACACCAAGCTGCTCGGCGATGCCCAGGATCGTGCGGCCCGGCTCCACCTGTCCGGCCTCGCCGCCGGGCTGGAAGCTCACGTGAATCATATCCGAAAAGCCGGATCCGCGGCCCGCAGGCCGCCTCGGACCCGGCTCCCTCACACCTTCCGCCTCAATCGTAGTAGGAAAGCTGCTTCTGGGCCTCGACCCCTTGCTTGGAGCTGGGGTCGATCTCCACGGTGCGCTCGAAGTAGGGTCTGGCCTCGTCGTACATCCCCAGCATGGTGTAATGCTTGCCGGCGTCAAGCAGGTACTGCTGGTTGGTGGGCTCGAGCTCGGCGGCCTGAGCGATCTTCTCAAGCGCCTCGTCGAACTCCCCGGTGTTCATCAACGACAGTCCCAGGCCCCACAGCGCCTCGGCATGCTGGGCCTCATCAGCCAGCACCTGCTCGTAGAGCTGCATGGCCTGGTCGTACTCGCCGTTGATGCGATGCTCGTGGGCCTGCTCAAGCATTTCGTCGCCCGAACCCATCAGGTGCGTCCTCCACGCCCGGACTCGATCGCTCGCGATCTCCTGCTTGCCCTACGTAGTCATGATGGCGTGGTCGCCGCCGGCGCCGCTAGTCGAAGCAGTCACCGACCTCCAGTCTGGCGCCGCGCAGGAACTCCTCCCCGGACATCGGCTGCCGTCCGGCCGGCTGCAACCGCCGGATCTCGACGGCGTGGTCCCCGGCAAGCACCACCGGCCCCCCGCTGTTGGGGATTTCGACGATCTCCCCCGGCCTCCCTTCTTGCGTTAAGACATTTTGCACGACTGCAACGTCTTGCACCTTCACCCGCGTGTCCCGCAGCATGCACCACGCTCCAGGCCAGGGCGTACATGCCCGCACCAGGTTCCTCACATCACCGGCGTCAGCGCTCCACTCGATCCGGCAATCCTCCACGCTCACCCGGCCCACGTAGGTCGCCCGCGAGTGGTCCTGCTCGACGCGCGGGGCCTTTCCGGCCTCGATCAGCTCCATACTCTCCAAAAGTAGGCCCACGCCGACCTCCGTGAGCCGATTGGTGAGCGTCTCCCTGTTGTCCTCAGGCTCAATCGACATCTCGCGCTGGAGGATGATGTCGCCGGCGTCCAGCTCCTCGGCCATGAACTGCACTGTGACCCCGGTGCGATCCAGGCCCTGCCGCAACGCGCCGTAGACGGGAGCAGCGCCACGCAGCTCCGGCAGCAGCGAGTAATGTACATTCACAAAGCCCAGTGCTGGCAGCTCCAGCAGCTCACGAACGAGAATCTGCCCGTACGCCACCACAACGCCCAGATCCGGCCTTTTGCCGCTCAGAGCCCGCAGAAAGTCGTCATCGGCCGCGGACTCAGGCGTCATGACCGGCAGCCCATGCTCCTCGGCGGCGACCTTCACGGCGCTGGGCTGCAGCGTCCGGCCCCGCCCCGCCGGACGGTCGGGCTGAGTGACCGCGGCCACGACATCATGGCCCGCATCATCCACGGCCCGCAGGTAGGGCACGGCCGGCGGCGGCGTGCCGAAGAACGCGATGCGCATCCGCTACGATTCACCACGCTGCCTGCGCAGACGCTCGAAGGCCTCCTCGGCCTCCTCGAGCGTGGTCGGCTCCGTGCGATAGCCGGACTCCTCGCTGTCATCGGGCCGGATCCAGCACAGGGTATCGGGCTCGGCCCGATCCGTAAAGAGCATGCCCTCCACGTGGTCGAGCTCGTGGGCCAGACACCGCGCCATCAGGTTGCGGCCCTCGACAGTGACCTCCTCGCCGCTGATATCCGCGGCCTTCACCACGATGTGCTCGGGGCGGATGACAGTGCCCCGCAGCGTCGGGAGGCTCAGACACCCCTCGGAGCCCTCCTGCTCCCCCTCCTGCTCCACGATCCTGGGGTTGATGAGCTCGACGACGTCATTCTCCCCGGGGTCCCGCAGGACGGTTACGACGGCGAGCGACTCCCCGAGCTGTGCCGCGGCCAGGCCCAGACCGCCCGCCTCCAGCATGGTCTCACGCAGATCCCGCGCAAGCTCGATGATGTCATCATCGATACGCTTGACGCGCTTGGCCCTCCGCCTGAGCGCGGGGTGGCCACAGTACACGATGCGTCTGACAGCCATCGGTATGCCTCGCAAAGCGGGCCGGGGCGCCCGCAGCAGTCACATCATGTCCAACGGATCAACGTCCGCTATCACGGCCGCCGCATCATCGCCTAGGCCGTCCAGTGCGTCCACGAGTGCTGCACGCAGGTCGCCGATCTCCCGCCCCTTCAGCAGCAGATGGTAGCGGTAGCGTCCACGCAACCGCGCAAGCGGCGCCTGCGCCGGTCCCACGAACTGCCGCTCGCCCCGCTTGTGTCGCACCCCCCGCTCCTGCAGCTCGTAGGCCAGTCGCCTGGCGATCTGCAGCGTCCGCTCCTGGTCCTCGTCGCTGATCGTCAGGTTGATGAGCCTCGCAAAGGGAGGATACATGTTCTCGCGCCGCTTGGCAAGCTCGTGACGGTAGAAGGCCTCGTAGTCGTGCCGGCTGGCGGCGGTGATGGCGATGTGATCGGGGTTGTAGGTCTGCACCAGCACTCGCCCGGGCCTGTCGGCCCGCCCGGCCCTGCCGGCGACCTGCGTGAGGAGCTGGAAGGTGTGCTCCGAGGCCCGGAAGTCGGGGCGGTTCAGTCCGGTGTCGGCGTTGAGCACCCCCACCAGGGTCACGCGCGGGAAGTCGTGGCCCTTAGCGATCATCTGCGTGCCGATGAGGATGTCGGCCTCCCCTGCAGCAAACTGCCGCAGGATGCGAGTATAGGCGCCCTTCCTCTGCGTGGTGTCGCGGTCCATGCGCAGCACGCTGGCGTCGTCGAACTCCCGCGCGATCTGGTCGGCGACGCGCTCGGTGCCCAGGCCGTGAAAGCCGATGTCCTCGGACTCGCAGGCGGGGCACTCGTCGGGCACGGGAACTGAGAAGTCGCAGTGGTGACAGCGCATCTCCCGCGAGTCGTGGTGGTAGATGAGCGAGACGGAGCAGTCGGGGCAGCCGAGGGTGAAGCCGCAGCTCCGGCACATCACGAAGGTGGAGAAGCCCCGGCGGTTGAGGAAGAGCATCGCCTGCTCGCGGCGCGCGAGGCACTCGGAGAGGGCGTCGAGGAGGCGCTGGCTGAAGGTGCCGCCCCGGCCCATGAGGGTCTCGCCGCGCAGGTCAATGACCTCCACGTCGGGCAGCGGCCGGCTGTCGATGCGCTCCGGTAGATGGCACAGCGTCAGCTCGCCGTCCTCGCTCCGGGCGCGGTGATAGCTCTCCAGCGAGGGCGTGGCGCCGCCCAGGATGAGCACCGCGTCATGCTGCCTGGCGCGACGGCCCGCCACCTCCACCGCGTGGTAGCGCGGCGGGCTCTCCTGCTTGTACGCCCGCTCGTTCTCCTCGTCCACCACGATGACGCCGATGTCCTGCAGTGGCGCGAAGATCGCCGACCTGGCGCCCACCACCAGGTCCGCGTCGCCACGCTCGATCCGCGCCCACTCATCGTAGCGCTCACCGGCGCTGAGCGCACTGTGCAGCAGCGCCAGCCGCTCCCCGAAGCGCGCCCGGAAGCGCCCCACCATCTGCGGCGTCAGCGCGATCTCAGGCACCAGCACGATGGCCCCGCGGCACTGCTCGAGCGTCGAGGCGATGGCGTGAAGGTAGACCTCGGTCTTGCCCGAGCCCGTCACCCCGTGCAGCAGCACTCCGTGGTAGCGGCCGGCTCCCAGCGCCTCCTGGATCTGCTCGAAGGCCCACTGCTGATGCTCCGTCAGCGACAGGAACTGCGCCGGCTCACCCTCCAGCTCGGCCTCCTCAGGACGGCGGCGGACGGCCTCCTCGGCCACCGTCACCAGGCCCTTCTCCTCCAGGGCGCCCACGGCGCTTCGGGACAGGTCCGCCACCAGCACGCCCTCCCCGGCCTGCAGCAGCTCCCGGAGCGTCTCCGCCTGCCGCGGGGCGCGGTCCTCCAGCTCCTGCAGCACCGCGTCCCAGTCCTCCCGGTCGCCCGGCCGTGCCACCTGCTGGCGGCGCTCGCGCACCCGCGGCGGGGCCAGCGAGCGCGTGACGCGCACCAGCCCCCGGTCCTGAAGCGCCTTCAGCGCCGAGGTGACCACGGATCGGCTGGCCGAGGGATCGTCCTGCTGCAGAAGCCCGATCAGGCTGTCGAGCTCCAGGGCCTCGGTCGCGCCGGCCACCGCCTCGAAGACCTGACGCTGCCTGGGGGCGCGGGACAGCTCGTCAAGCGCCCTGTCGGGGTCCTCTCCGGCCAGGTGAACGTGGGATTGAGTCTCCCGGCCGCCCCCGGGCGGCAGGAGGCAGCGAAGCGCGTCCCGCAGCGGGCACAGGTAATGCTCCGCCATCCAGCGCGCCAGTTCCAGCCCCCGCTCGTCGAAGACCGGCTCGTCCACCAACAGGCGCGCGATGGGCCGGATGCGCACGTCGGGTGGCTCGGTCGTGAAGCCGGTCACCCACCCGGACACCCGGCGGCCCGCCAGTGGCACCAGAACGTAGCTGCCCACCCTGAGATCGCGCTCAAGGTGGGCGGGCATGGCGTAGGTGAGCTCGACGTCGAGGCCGCGGCCGGGCTGGTCCACGACCACCTGCGCGTAGCGGTCGGACTCTCGCTGATCGCAGGGCTCGTCGCTGTCCGACAGCCCCGGGTCCAGCAGTCGCGGCTGCTCGCGGCGCCGGGTCAAAGCCCCGCCTCTTCCCGAAGCATGTCCACGGCGTCGAGCCGCTCCCACGTGAAGTCATCATCCTCGCGGCCGAAGTGCCCGTAGACGGCGGTCTTGCGGAAGATGGGGCGCCGGAGCTTGAGATGCTCGATCATGGCGCGCGGGCTGAAGTTGAAGTTGTCGATGATGATCTGCTCGATGCGCTCCTCGGGGATGACCTCGGTCCCGAAGCAGAACACCGCGATCGAGAACGGGTCGGACTCGCCGATGGCGTAGGCCACCTCGATCTCGCACTTGGAGGCCAGCCCCGCCGCCACCACGTTCTTCGCCACGTAGCGCGCGAAGTAGCTCCCGGAGCGGTCCACCTTGGTGGCGTCCTTGCCCGAGAAGCACCCTCCCCCGTGGCGGGAGTAGCCGCCGTAGGTGTCCACGATGACCTTCCGGCCCGTCAGCCCCGTGTCCGCCTGCGGCCCGCCGATCTCGAAGACCCCCGTGCGGTTGACCAGATACTCCATGTCGTCCCCGTGCAGCTCGTCCGGGATCACCGGGTCCACCACGTACTGGATGAGGTCGGAGCGGATCTCATCCTGGTCCATGCCGCGTTTGTGCTGAGCTGCCAGCAGGACCTTGGTGACCTCCGCCGGGCGACCGTCCTCGTAGCGCACAGTCACCTGGGTCTTCCCATCCGGCCGCAGGTAATCCAACTGACCGGTCTTTCGCACCCGCGCCAGGCGCTCAGCCAGGCGGTGGGCCAGATGGATGGGCATGGGCATGTACGTATCCGTCTCATCGCAGGCGAAGCCGAACATCATGCCCTGGTCGCCGGCGCCGCCGATGTCCACTCCCTGCGCGATATTCGAAGACTGGGCGTGGATGGCGGTCAGGACGCCCACGGTCTCTGAGTCGAAACCGTACTTGGCGCGAGTATAGCCGATGTCCTCGAGGACGCCGCGGGCGACCTCATCAACCGGGACGTAGCAGGTTGTGGTCATCTCCCCCGCGACGATGCAGGTGCCGGTGGTCACCAGCGTCTCGATGGCGACCCGGCCGCCGGGATCGTTGTCCATCACATGGTCCAGCACCGCGTCTGAGATCTGGTCGCAGACCTTGTCGGGATGGCCCTCGGTCACGGACTCCGACGTGAAGGTGAAGGACTTCTGAGCCAATTCTGCTCCTCCTTACCGGCTTGCGTCAGCCCACGTCCCGAGGCAGCAGCACCTGCGCGGCGTCCAGCACCGCGCGGGCCACCTCGGCCTTGGTCATTCTGGGAAGTCGCTGCTGGTGGCCGGATGCGTCGATCAGGGCCACCTCGTTCGCATCGGCGCCAAAGCCGATGTCCGCTCGGCCCACGTCGTTCGCCACGATGAGGTCGAGGCCCTTCTCCTGCAGCTTCTGTGCGGCGTTTGCGAGGAGGTCGCCGGTCTCGGCCGCAAAGCCCACAACCACGGGCCTCGGGTTCCACCCAGCGACCCCGGCGATGATGTCCGGCGTGCGCGTCAGATGCAGCGTCATCTCCTCGCGCCCCGACTTCTTCAGCTTCTCGTCGCTGGGCTGCGCCGGCCGCCAGTCGGCGACCGCCGCGGCGCCGATGAACAGGTCCACCTCGCCGGCGTGGGCCTCCACCGCATCGTGCATCTGCGCGGCGGTGCTCACCCGCGTGACCGCCACGCCAGCCGGCTCCGGCAGGGCCACCGGGCCGCTGATCAGCACCGCCGAGGCGCCACGACGCACCGCCTCCTCCGCCAGCGCGTAGCCCATCTTCCCGCTGGACGGATTGCTGATGAAGCGCACCGGGTCCAGCGGCTCGCGCGTGGGGCCGGCCGTCACCAGCACCCGCACCCCGGACAGAGGCCCGCCGACGCCCAGGGACTCCTCCAACGCATCCAGCAGCACCTCCGTGGGTGGGAGGCGCCCGGGGCCCACATGGCCGCAGGCCAGCCGGCCCTCCTCGGGCTCCACGACGCGCACGCCCCGCTCCCGCAGCGTCCGGAGATTGCCCTGAACGGCGTCGCTGTCGAGCATGCGCGTGTTCATCGCCGGCGCCACGATCACCGGGCAGTCAAAGGTCAGCAGGGCGGTCGAGAGCAGATCGTCGGCGATGCCGGACGCGTACTTGCCGATGATGTTCGCGGTCGCGGGGGCGATGATGACCGCCTGCGCGAAGTCAGCCAGGGAGATGTGCCCGATGTCATCGCGCTCCGCCCACATATCGCAGGAGACCTCGCTGCCGCTGAGCGTGGCGAAGCTCAAGGGACCGACGAAGCGCTGCGCGTTGCGGGTCATGACCACCCGAACCTCTGCCCCGGCCCTGGCCAGCGCGCTGACCAGGTCGCAGGCCTTGTAGGCCGCGATTCCGCCGGTCACCGCGACGACAATTCGCCTCCCCCGCAGCGCCTCACGCGCCATCGTCTACCCCTCCAGGTCCGGCAGGTCGGCCAGCAGCCTGGCCTGCAGCGCGCGCCAGTTCGCGCGCGAGATGCGCTGGCGCTCCGCCTCGTAGATGGCCACGAGCGCCTCGATGGCCGGCTGCAGCTCGTCGTTGACGATCACATACTCGAACATGCCCATGTGCCGGAACTCGGTCCGTGCGCTGTGCAGCCTGCGCCGCACTGCGCCCTCCGATTCGGTGTTCCGCCCCTCCAGCCGCTCGCACAGCGCCGCCAGGTCCGGAGGCGCCACGAAGACCAGGACGGCCTCCGGCAGCGCCTCGCGCAGGCTGCGGGCGCCCTGATAGTCGATCTCCACCACCATGTCGCGGCCCGCCGCCAGGGCCTCCTCCACCGGCGCTCGCGGGGTGCCGTAGAGGTCGGTGCCGTGAACGACGGCCCACTCCAGCAGCTCGCCCTCGCGCATCATGCGCCGGAACTCGTCCTCGCCGATGAAGTGGTAGTCGTGGCCCGGGACCTCTCCGGGCCGAGGTCTGCGGGTGGTGCAGGAGACCGACCATTCGATGTGCGGATGCCGCTCCCGCAGTCCTGCGATCAGCGTGCCCTTTCCGACGCCTGAGGGCCCGGCCACCACCAGGAGTATGCCCCGTCCGGCCGCCTGGGCCTGTCCAGCGGTCACTCCGCCCGCTCCGTCGCCCCGCATGGTGTGCACGACGCCGAAGTGTACCATACTTATGCCGGGGATGCAATTCGCTGGCAGCAGGCAAGAGGGGTGTCCTGAGAGCTCGTCTGTCGGGCTGGAAGCCCGACCTACGCGAAGGGAGTCGTCAGGCGTTGCCGTCGTCGTCCGGAGCGGCGTGGTCTTCAGACCCGCCGGCCGTTGGTCGTCAGGCGTTGTCCTTGTAGCCCCGGCACCCTCGAGACCTCTGGTCTCACGGGGGCGGGCCTGCCGGCCCGCTGTCGTTGCCGTGGGAGGGGCCGCACGACGACGGATGCGAAGCAGCCGGAGGAGGTCGGCCCAACATTGCTGTGGCTCTTGCTGCCCTGGTCCTGATGCGCTATCCTTTCCGCTGAGCGTGGCCTTGCAGCCTTGTGCGCATCCGGAGGAGCCGGCGATGGCGCTGCCAATCATCGACGCACGCGTTCACATCGCGCGGGGCATCAGCCCCTGGAGCGAGGCCCGTGAGGTGCTGCGCAGGGCGGGCGTGGACACCGCCATGCTCACCGCGCATCCTGAGAGCACGCAGCTCGACGATGACATCAGCCTGCCGCTCTCCGCAGCCGGCCAGGACGGCCCCTATGCGGCCTACTACGTGGGTGGCGACCCCTACGAGGGCTACCGCCGGGGGCGCATCAGCGTCCCCTCCGACCTGGGACGCTGGGATGCGGTGCACATCCGGTGCTTCCTTTCCCCGTCGCTGGACTTCGGCGGCGCCACCACGGCCGCGCAGTGGGAGCCCGACAGGCTGCGCGAGGCGGTGGAGCGCCAGGACCTCGGCGAGCTGCTGGACGCCGCGGCGCAGCGTGAGATGCCCGTGTGGCTGACCGAGCACTTCCCGGTGACGCTGGAGCTGATCGAGCGCCACCCCGACGTCCGGTTCGTGATCCCCAAGATGGGCGCCATGAACGGCGGCACCGCGCAGGTGCTCAACACCCTCGCGCCCTACACCCACATCTGCTTCGACACCTCCTGCGGGGAGCTGCAGGAGTCCATCGTAGAGCGCATCGGCTACAGACGCATCCTGTTCGCCTCCGGCTACCCGTTCAACCAGCCCTCTGACGCTCTGGATCAGCTCGGCGCCCTGAAGCTGTCGGACGACGAGATCGGGGCCATCGCCGGCGGCAACTTCCTGGAGCTGATCGGCGCGTGAGACCGTCCGGCCGGGGCCTGCCTGTGGATGGCGGCAAGGTGCCTCGCCCCACATGGCGAATATCCATTCCGGAGCGGAGCAACCAGCGGCGGCGCCGCGTTGCCGCATTGTGCTGAGGAGAGTGACATCAATGCCCACGCGACTTGAGACCATGGAATGGATCATGGACTGCGGGATGGCCGCGGTCATCCGTGCAAAGAGCTCCGAGCACCTCATGCAGGTGGCCGACGCCATCAATGAGGGCGGCGTGGACGTCATCGAGGTGACCATGACCACGCCCGACGCCCTGGCGGTGATTGAGGAGACCTCCAGCAAGTACGGCGACGAGGTCCTCATCGGCGTGGGCTCGGTGCTGGACGCCGAGACGGCGCGGATGGCGATCCTGTCCGGCGCGGAGTTCGTGGTGGGGCCCTGCCTGGACCGGGGCATGATCGAGATGGCCCACCGCTACGACAAGCCGGTGCTGCCGGGCGCCTTCACGCCCACGGAGATCAAGCAGGCCTGGGACTGGGGCGCGGACATGGTGAAGGTCTTCCCCGCCTCCGTCGCCGGCCCCAGCTACTTCAAGGCCATTCTGGGCCCGCTGCCCCAGATCCGACTGGTGCCCACGGGCGGCGTCAACATTGACACCACGCCCGAGTTTCTGAGGGCCGGCGCCGTCGCCCTGTGCGCCGGCAGCGCGCTGGTGGACAAGCAGGCGGTCGCTGAGGGGCGCTTCGACGTGGTGACCGAGACGGCGCGCAAGTTCCGCGAGGCCATCGACCGCACCCGGGAGGAGATGGCCGGCTGAGGCCGGGCCGCCTGAGCGCCGTGCGGGGCCGCCTCCGGACGAGGCGGTCCCGTTCTGTGTCGCGACCGCACCAGGAGATGATGTAATCTCGACGAAAGCACTTAGGATGTTGCACGGCCTCGCTGAGGCCTCCATCAGAGGCCCTCAGGCTGGCGTTTGCCGGAGTGTACAGGTGTTCAGCGATGACGACATGGCTCACATTCGCCGCGGTTGCCGCTCTTGCGACGCCCGCCGTCCGGTCAGCGCCCATGCTGGAGGCTTCGCTCACCGCTCCCTTCCAGCCCGAGCCCCCGGACGCCGCTGTTCGAGGGTTCCGCTCGCCATCCGATCAGCTTGACGAGCCTCTGTTCATACAGATTCAGCGGCCGGAAGGTGGCGACGAGGTCCTGGAGGGCAGCGAGGTAACCATCAGGTGGCAGTGGGGCGGCCCCATCGAGAAGGTGCGGCTTTACTACAGCTACGAGCGGTGCCGGCTGGGCGGGAGGTCGCGCGGGACCTACGGGCGCATCATCTACGGCCAGATGCTGCCCAACCTCGGCGAGGTGCCGTGGACGATCCCCTGGATGGATACCGACGCCTTCCGCCTGCGCATCGCGGGCTATGACGCGGAGAATCACCGCATCGGGGCACACGAGATCGGTGTGCGCTTCCGGCCCGCGGAGCTGGAGGAGCTGCCCGCGCACGCCATAGGCGTCATCAAGAGGCGCCAGCGTCTCTACTACTATGAGGGCGGCCGCCTGCGGCGCATGCACATCGTCTCCACGGCCGCGCCAGGCTACACCACCCCTCAGATGTGCCCTGGCGCCTACGACCCCCACCGCGGCGCCATGGGCAAGGTCTTCCGGAAGGCCCGGGCGCCCTTCAGCCGCATGTACCAGGTGACCATGCCCTACTGGCTGCAGATCACCTCCACCGGCAGCCACGGCATCCATGCCACCAGCCCACGCTACTACCGCCTCCTGGGCCGGCCCGCCTCACACGGCTGCGTGCGGCAGCACAGAGCCGACGCCGCGCAGCTCTACTCGCTGGTGCCGGTGGGGACGCCCGTCTACGTCTTCTGACCGGGGCTACTTCGCGGCCGCGACGCCGAGGTCGCCGGAGGTCCCTTCCTCCTCCAGGCGCCGGATGACGTCGCCGATGGGGGCAAAGTCGAACTCCGCGCACAGGTGCAGCAGTCGCGAGCGCGTCTTCGCCAGGCCCACGCTGTGCTGGAAGCGGTGCAGACGGCTGCGAGGGCCGGCGGGTGGGTAGGGGTCCAGCTCCCAGGGGTGCAGGTAGACCATCGCCGGCCGCCCGGCGGCGTTCATCCGATGCGTTGCCCAGCGCGTCACCACGAAGGGATACAGGCGCAAATACCCCCCGCCCCCGAAGGGCATCTGAATCCCCGCCAGGCGCACCGTCGCGGCCGGGAACTCCCACATGCCGCTGTCGAGGACGTGCGGCTCGGCGAGCTCGTCAGGCGCCCCGTAGTGCCGCATTCTGACCGGGTAGAGGCTGGAGTCATACCTGAACCCCAGTTCCGCCAGAATGTCCAGCGCCCACCGGCAGGTGCTGTTGATGGAGAACGATGGGGCGCGGTAGCCGACGGGCATCTCACCGGTAATGTCCGAGAGCACGTCAATCGACCGCTTTACGTCATCGCGGAACTCATCGGGGCTCTGATCGCACACAGGCTGGTGGGCATAGCCGTGGCTGCCGATCTCGTGGCCGCGCGCCTTGATCTCCCGCACCAGCAGGGGGTCGCGCTCGGCCACCCACGCCAGCACGAAGAAGGTGGCCCGGATGCCATGTTGCTCGAGGATGGAGAGGGTCTCGAGGGTGTGAGGGACGGCGCGGCTCTCCAACTCCGCCCACTCCTCGCGGGAGAGCGTGTCGCCGGGGTAGGCGTAGCAGAAGTACTCCTCAACGTCAACGGTGAGTGCGTTAACCACGCGCTCGTCGCCCCTCGGGTGAGTGCAATAGCCCTCCCCCGCTTGGCGTCCAGCCGATAGACTTACACGCTCTGGCAGCCGGCAGTTGCGGATTCTACCCGCATTACTCCAGTCTTGCAAGGCCGTTCACCCTGATCTGGGGTCAGCTGCGACGGGTCAACGTCGCAGCGGCGCCGGCCCTGCAGGCGCCTGAGAGACACCCACAGCATACCACCGCACCAGTAAGGGAGAGGTTACGTTAGGGTCAAGCCTTCGTAACCAGCTCGACCGCAACCGGAGCTGTGTCTCGCGCGGAGGTGTCGCACACGCCATGGAGAAGAGCATCAGCCGGACACCCAGAATCGCACAGGGAGAGACCGCAATGGGCTACCAGCGGATACTGGTGTTCGGTGCACACCCCGATGACGAGCTGGCCATGGCGCCGACCATGGCTATGCTCGCGGACGGCGGCGTGGAGGTTTACATCTGCATCGCCACCAATGGCTCAGAGGGCTATCCCCGGCCGGAGTGGCGGGATGAGATCGTTCAGATGCGGGCCAGAGAGATGGAGGCCGCCGATGAGATCCTGGGGACCACCGAGCGCATCTGCATTGGCGCTGATGACATGGGCCTGACCAACGATAAGCCCACCTTCAAGCGCTTCATCGAGGTCATCCGGCGGGTGCGGCCCGACGCCATCTTCACCCACGGCCCCCACGATAGCCACCGCGACCACCTCGCCACCCACGAGATCTCCGTGGAGGCCGCCTGGCAGGCCGGGAACCCGGTGGCCTCGGAGCTGGGCGAGGTCTGGCGCACGCGGTACGTGTTCTTCTACAAGGCCGTCGCCGACCGCTCCCCGGACATCATCCTGGATGTCAGCGACTGGGCGCACGTCCGGCCGCTGACCAGGGCCACGCAGAACTCCCAGCATACACTGTGGCATACCAGCGTCGAGGAGCTGGAGGCCGAGGCGGAGCGCCTCCGCCGGTCCGATGCGCCGTTCACCAACACGTTCTGGCTGGCGGACCGGACGAGTTTGAGCTACCTGCCGCCGCTCGAGTCGGACGGCTAGCGGGGACTTGACTCGAACAGATGCCGACAACCCGACGGAATGCCGGTCATCTCGATGCCTGAAGTATGACATCGCAGCAGGAGCACGTTGCAGGGAACGTCATGGGGCGGAGCCCCAGCAAAACAGACGCCGACGACGACGTGCCGAAGCGGCTGTCTGACCATTGCTGCCGCTCGGACGAGGTCAGATCGGTAGCGCGGGTCATCCTTGATGGCGCGCACCTTGGCGAGGTCGGACTCGCAGTACTCAGGCTTTGACTCAACGATCAGCAAGTGCGCCTCGCGCGCTGCGATGATGTCGGGGATGATGGCTCCCTCGGACTTGGCGCTTTCGCCGCTCCGAGAAAGCCGCAGGCCGCCGGACGTGCCAGGGTAGTGCACGCTGATGAGGCACCACCCGAGATCTTCGAGCCATTGAGCCACGTACCGCGTGACGTCCTCTTCCCGCATGGTGGCCCTCACACGACAACCCCATCGTTGAAGACGATCATGTCAGCGAAGGCGCAGAAAGTGCGGATCTCCTTCTGTTTGGTGTACCGACATCCCTCGCGGAGGTGGAGTGAGTAGAGGCGATTGAGGTTCGCGTCCTCCGCATCCCCGTGCAGCGGGCAGTCGCGCTCGTAGAAGCGCTGGGCTTTGCCAACTATCTCCTCGATGGAGACGTTGGGCAGATGCAATACGAGATTGCGAAATCGGTGTTGGCGCGTAGGACCATTGCGGCAGCGCAGGTAATCGAGAGCGATGAGAGAGCCCGCGTAAGGATCGCTCCTAAACGTGGTGGTGCCCGCATGGTAGATCAGACTCTCGTCGCGATGGTGGAGATGGTCGGGCACGCGGGGTATCCACGTGCCGGCGACCTCGCGGACCCACCCTCTGAGGTCATTCAGTCCGCTGATCGTGTCACACGAGGTGAGAGGTGACCATTCCCTCGTATCGCCACCGCGCTCGTGGTACCATCCCCACATCCGCGCCTCGTGCTGGGCGTAGAACTCAGTGAGGACCATCTTGCTGAAAGGCTCGTTGTCCACGTAGTGCTGGACGGCGAGGTCCACGAACTGCCAGACTTGCGCGACGCGGGGCTCGTCGCTGGCAGGCAGGCACGTGCCCCCGGGCGCGCACAGAAGGCGGCCTTGGGCCGGGTTTCCGCGCTGCTCGTCACCGGGCCAGAGGAAACCGAGAGCGGGAACGCCGTGGAAGCGCGAGATGTGAAGCAGTACCCTGAAGACAAGCGGGTTGTATTGGTCCCAGCGCCCTCCGCTTTGACGCTCAACCCACTTGCGTTCGGGAAAGAGATAGGCGAATGGGACACCATGCTCAACAGAAGCCGCTACGCGCGGAATGCGTTGGAAGCAGTCGTGCCCCGAAGGCGCTTCTGCTGAGAACTCCACACCCACGATGGGTTCCTCTGGACGTCCTGCGGTCACGATAACATCTGGTTTGTCCAGGTACAGAATGTCCTGAATCAGTTTCGGGTTCTGGGCGAACTCGCCCGTCTGATCTTGTATCTGCGCGAAGTCACAGTGATAGTGACGCAAGCAGGTGTGGTCCACCACAAGCTCCGCGGCCGCACGCGCCTCGCCGAACCATATCGTGAATTTGGGAGGAGCTGGCATCGCGGCTATCCCTCTGACAGAAGTGGTGTGGGCGCTTTACTGATCTCGGCAACGGCCAACTGGCAGTATTCCTCGCTGATCTCGTAGCCCACGCCAATACGCTCCGCATTACGAGCGGCTATGAGCGTAGCCCCTGTGCCAGCGAAGGGGTCCAGAACGGTGTCCCCCGGATATGAGAACAAGTGGGTTAGGCGCTCAGGCAACTGGATTGGGAATGGGGCGGGGTGGCCCTTGGTCCGCGATACCGGAAGCTCCCACACACTCCAAGCGACGCGCTTTATGAAGTCCTCAGAGAGACGGGAGCGCCGAGGAGGCTTGAATTCGCCCTCTCGCTGGAAGACCAGAATGAACTCGTGTTGGATGTTGATCGCCGCCTGGCAGGGGAATGGATTATCCTTAAGAAACTGCGTCGTGCCGCGCTGCCAGAGGCCCTGCGTCCCCTTGGGCTTCTTCCAGATGAACTCCTTCCGAAGGGTGTAGCCGTGGTCACCGAAGACCTCGATGCAATCCGACGGGATGTGCTTGAGCTGCCCATGGGACACGCGGGTACCTATGACCCAGCAGAGAAAGCGGCCTGGCGCGAGAACGCGCTTGCATTCCTCAGCCACCAAGTGCAGTTCGGCAGTATACTCCTCATACGACTGCCCGAGGCCGATCTGGCCACTGTTGCGGTAATTCTTGATATCCCAGTAGGGGGGGCTGGTCACGATGAGTTGCACACTGCCCCGATTGAGCGCCGCCATGTTGCGGGCGTCGCCACAGTACAGGCGAATCCTGTCGTCCTCGTAGTACGGCTCGACCATCGAATCACTCCATCCCGTGAGCATGCAGCACCGCCTGGCTGATGTCCTCGCGCTCCAGATAGGGATAGGCCTCGAGGATGCTCTCCGGGGTCTCGCCCGCAGCAAGCAGGCCAAGCAGCCGCGACACCGGGAAGCGCAGTCCGCGTATGCAGGCCTTGCCGCTGCAGACCTCAGGCGAAACTGTGATGCGCTCGAATGTCACTCCGCTCACCGCCTGCTCCGGTTGCGCTGTCGATCCAAGTCTATCATATCCACGAAGCTGACGCCACCTGTCACTGCTCGAACTGCGGCAGGAGGTCGGCTGAGGCGGCGAGCAGCTCATCCACCATCTGCTCCGTCTGCTCCGGCGGGATGGACATCTCGTCGATGAGACAGGCCTGCACTACGAGGTTCCGGTCGCCCGTGACGCCGGCGTCGGCCACCAGCTCA
>JAYENL010000131.1:0-36827 GCA_034722055.1 Armatimonadota bacterium | reverse complement strand
CATCTGATCGCCGACAGTCGCGGCAGCCGGGTCATCGAAGATGTGCTCGGTGACGTCAAGCCACAGGTCTGGGTCAGTGACTGCTTCAGTGGGGAGAAGCTGCGCTTCTCATGATGAAAGCCCCGGCACAGCGGCGACAGTTGTGCATGGCCCACCAGCTTCGCGACCTTGAATACGGCATTGAGGCCGAGCGTTGTAGCTTCTGCTGGCGAATGCAGCAACTGTTCAGACGCGCCATCGACCTCGACCGGCACCGCGACGAACTGTCGCCGGGACTGTTCGCGGCGCAGGTGCGGCGCATCGAGGCGGCCTGCGACGCCCTGCTGGCGCCTGACGCGAGCGGCGAAAACGGACGACGCCTGCAGAAGCGCTATCGCAAGCACCGCGAGAGCCTGTTCACTTTCCTGCACCGCGCGGATGTGCCTCCGGACAACAACGCCTCTGAGCGGGCGTTGCGCAAGCCGGTGGTCCACCGTAAAGTGACCGGCGGCTTTCGCTCGACGTGGGGCGCGGAGGCCTACGCCACTGTGGCGACGGTGCTGCAGACGGCCCGAAAACATGGCCATGATGCCCTCGAAACACTCACCGACGCTCTCGGCCCTTGTATCGACCACAACCTCCTCCTACAACCTCCCTGACCCCACAAGGTGAGTAGTTACCGGCTCTGCAACATCCGGGTGGGAGCGTGTAGTCCCGCCGCTCCAAACGGCTGGGCAATGACAGACGGCACAGGCCAGCACGGGGCCACGCCTACCCGAGGCTGGTTGCAATGTGTACCTCTCTGCTACTGCGGGAAGATGGGCTGGATGCCCTGCGTGCGAGCGATGAGCCGCGCGCGCTCGGCGTCCGACAGCGGCCGGTAGCGCAGGCCGATCTCCACCGCCAGCATCAGCAGCTCCGCCGCGGCAGGCGAGACCGCCGCGACCGTGGACCTGTCGAGCGTGTAAGAGAGCGCCAGACGGCCCAGGTCGGGATCCTCGATGGGCTGGTACCAGCAGTTAGGGTAGGGCTTCTGCTGGCCCTGCGGCACGCGCGTCCAGGCCAGCGATTTGATGGCCAGGATGCTCACATCCCGCTCGGCGGCCTTCTCGATCACCGCGGGGCCGAACTCGCCGCGCTCCACACAGACGCAGTTGATGGGGAAGAGCGTGGTGTCGAAGTCGAACCGGTCCATGACCGCCACGGCGGCCTCCTCGGTGTGCGCCGAGAAGCCCAGGTGCCGGACGAGGCCCTCCTCCCGAGCGGCCACGAAGGTCTCCAGTGCGCCTCCGGGCGCGGTAACCTGCTCCACGTCCTCGGCCGTGCGCAGGGCATGGAGCTGATAGAGGTCGAAGTGATCCGTGCGCAGCGCCTGCAGCGAGCCCTCCAGCTCCTCGCGGGCGCCCTCGGCGTCGCGCTCGAGGGTCTTGCAGGCCAGGAAGCAGTTGTCGCGGTAGGGCTCCAGCGCCGGCCCCAGCAGGTCCTGGGCGTCGCCGTAGGTCGGCGCCACATCGTAGTAGGTGACACCCCGGTCGTAGGCCCAGGCCACGATGTCGTTGGCCTGCTGCTGCTCCATGCCGGGCAGCAGCATCCCCCCGAAGCCGACGATGGACAGCTCCGGACCGCCCGGCCTCAGCTCCCGGCGAGGCAGGCTCGGCGCCGGCTCGGGCGCGTCCTCTCCGAAGGCGATCCCGGCAGCCGCGCCCAGTCCCATGGCTGCCAGCCGGGCGATGAACTCGCGTCGCTGCATGTCCATTCCCTCCTCGGACCCCGTCACGTGGTGCGAAGCTCTCCGCGTACGGAAACGGCGTGGGAGCTCCGCTCGCGGTCCTCTTCGCGCCACCGCTGATCCACTCCTGCCGGACTCACATCGGCAGCAGCCACGGCGCAAAGTTCCAGGTGTGCAGCAGGTTCATGGCCGCGCGGTCCATCACATCGGTCTGCGGCAGGATCGCCAGGCAGTCGAACCTTGTGCCCGCCCGAGCGGACAGCTCCACCCGGTGCTCGCCCGCGGTCAGCTCCAGGTCCGGGATGCGATACCAGGCCCAGTGCTTGTACTGCTCACCGTAGTGGGCGAACATCTTGGTGTTGGCCTGCCGGGGGTTCTCCCAGTCGGTGAAGCCAATCATGGCCGTGGCCCGCACCTCGCGCTCCTCGCCGTCAACGGTCAGCACCATGCGGGTGCTGGCGCCCTGCTCCCAGCGGGCGCGCAGCCACAGCGCGTATGTACCATCGGCCGGTGCATCCGCATCGAAGGCCATGCTGCCATCGCCGGTAAGGTCCACCTGCCGGCCGCCGCTCTGTACGGGTGCGTCGGCGGTCGTTGCCTCGCCGGACAGGTCTGCCTCCTCCGCCTCGGCTACCAGCGCCGCGGCGCTCAGCAGCACCACCGCGGGCACGCGGCGCTCGGAGTCAGCCTGTCGCACCACGACCTCGAATGGCGCGATGCGGCCGGCCTCACGGTCGGGCTGAAGAGCGAAGGTGGCCGTCGTGGGCTCGCCGTCCGTGGTCACCTTCGTCGAGATTGAGCCTCTCCCCCACCCCTCCGGGAGACCCTCCAGCGTCACCGCGCCATCGAACGAGTGACCCTCCAGGCTCACCTCCACGGTCATTGGCTCGCCGGGCCGCGCGATGTAGAGGTTGCGATGGTTCTCGTCATCCATCAGATAGAAGCTCAGCGCATTGAGCGACACGCCCAGGTCGCTGCGGCGGCGCTCCAGCCACGCCAGCTCCGCCTCCACGGGCTCGGTCACCGGACCGCGGACGAAGCTCATCTGGTTCTCGCCGAGCTCCAGCGCGCCCGGCAGCGACAGCGGAGAGACGTTGAAGGTGCTTCGCACGCTCAGATCGCTGATCCGGGTCTCCGAGCCGGCGGGCAGCTCCAGGCGCAGCCAGTAGTTGTAGCGCGCCATGACATGGGGGGTGAGGTCCACGTCGATCTCGCCCTCGCCGCGCTCGGAGCGCCACAGCTCGGCCCAGGTGCCGCCGTCATCCCACGAGAGCGAGAGCGCCGCCGGTCCGGAGTACCGCCCGGCGACGCGCGCCGCGGCCAGCGTGTACGGAAGCAGCACGCGGTAGGTGAGGCCGGCCCGCGCCTGGTCGTCCTCCGCGCGGATGACGGCGTGCTTCCCGTCGCGCTCGATGACCGCGTTCTCCGCGACGGCCGCCTCGCCCTCCACCGTTGGCTCCCAGGTCAGGATTCCGTTGCCGTAGTAGGGCGGAATCTTGGCCATGTGGATGGGCTCGCGCTCGCCGCTCAGCGCCATCCACTCGCCTTCGTTCTGCCAGCCGAAGCACACCTGCTCGCCCGGCCGCAGGGGGACATCGATGCTGTTGCTCTTCCGCACGGAGCTGAAGCGCGCGGAGCTGACGCGGCCGGGGATCCAGGCGTTGATGTTCCCTCCCTGACGGATTTTCAGCCAGGGGTCCTCGCCGAGCTTCCGGAGGCTGATGACCGTCTCGTTGTCCCGGTCGAGCCAGTACTGGCGCGGCGAGAGGTCGAACAAGCGGAGGCTGCCATCGTAGAAGCCCTGCTCGAACTGATGGTGGGTGCCCGGGGCGTCGTTGCTGGAAATTCCCCCGGCCAGGAAGAGCTTGCGGAGAGTATAGTTGAGCGGCCCGCACTGGTCGAAGGGGTAGATGTTGAGCGCGCGGATGAGGGTGTAGGAGATGCGGTCGCGGTGCTTCGTGCCGAGGTCCTCGCAGTAGTGCGCGTCGTAATAGTTGGTGGTCTGCAGCGAGTAGCGGAAGATCCCGAGGGCGCGCTCGGCATCCGTCTCGGCGTGCGGCGCCAGCGTGGCGTGCAGGTCCTCCCACGAGAAGGGCACCACGCTGTCGTTGGCCCGCCAGCGCGGGATGAGCGTGGTCTCACCGCTGGCGTCATCGCTGCGTCGGAACCGCGACCAGAGCATCAGGGGCTCCAGGTCGCCCCCGACCTCCACCGTGAATGGCTCCTCGTCGCCCTGCACAGTGCGGGTCAGCGTCCGGCGCACCAGCGCCACGTGCCGGGGGTCGGGCAGCTCCTCCACGGGCCGGTAGACCTGCAGGACGTTCTCCGCCCGGTTGCGCTCGTAGAGCGCCTCCGGCGCGTGAGGAGCGACGGCGAGGTCCCGGCGCTGGATCTCGTCGCCGCGCCTGATCTCCAGGGGCGCCGTCTCGCTCTGCGGATGCTGCTCGCAGACGAAGTAGGCCTCCACGAAGCGGTCGTCGCCGGCGTGCGTCCCATGCTCCTCGTGGTCGAAGTGGAAGAGCGCGCGCGTGGCCTCGTCAACCTCGAACTCCGAACGCGGCGGCTCGAACCCGCCCTGATAGCGGACCACGTCTGAGATGCGCACCTCATCGATGACGGCGTCGGCCGCACCACCGGGCCGCCAGCGGTTGTCGCCGCCGATGGTGGCCTGCATCGGTACACTGCGGCGGTCCTCATCCACGATGCCCCGGCCCAGCTCCAGGTCCGGGTCCTCCGGGTCCATGGTGGAGGGCCATGGCTCGTCGCCGGGGCCCTCCTCGGCGATGAGGCCGCCGTCCACGAAGATCTGCAGGTGGGCCTGGGGCAGGTCCCAGGTGGCGGCGAGGTGATACCAGCGCTCGGGCTCGAGAGTCACCGGCCCCCGCACCGTGTGGTACTTGCGGTCGGAGTCGGCGATGCTGAACTCCAGCGCGGGATCATCGCCGCCCACCACGCGGAGCTGTGACTGCGTCTTGTGCATGTAGGCCTTGGCGTAGAGCAGCTCGTGCGCGGCGTCGTCGCTGGTGCTCCAGTGCGGGCGCACCCACATCTCCAGCGTGCCCCGCTGCGGCCCCCAGTGGACGGAGCGGCGATTGGGGTTGAAGTCGCCACCGGTGAGGGTGCCCTCGGAGCCGCCGTTGAAGGTCAGCCGCCGGTCGCCGATGAAGTCCACGGCGCGGTTGAGGGGCGCGTCCTGCAGCGCGCCCTCCACGAAGCACCCGTGACTGGCACCCGGCCATGGCCAGCGCTCTCCGGGCCGGAAGGTCACGCGGTCGAGCCACGTCGTATACTCCTTTTCCTCCTCGGTGAGCGGCGTCCCGTCCCAGGCGTCGCCGGCGGAAAGGCGCAGGCGAATCACCACCTGCACCTGCGCGGCCTCGGGGTTGATGCGCCCCCGCTCCGACCACTGCACGAGCTGCCCGGGGGCCATCTCCACCGTCATCCAGCGGGGCTGGACGACGAACTCCGGGATGCGCGAGCCGTCCTCGCGAAGCTGGATGAGCTGCACCGTCGTCGGCGTCCCGTACTTGCCACGCTCGGCCAGCAGATCGCACTCGAAGACGGCCTCGCCTCCTGCGAACTGCGAGACGTCCACGGTCTGCGAGATGGCAACCTCGCGCGCAAGATCCTCCGGCGTGTCCGCGTCCACGTGCAGTCGCAGGGAGCGCTGGCCGGTGGTGTTCTCGAAGCGCGCGGCGGACGCCAGCTCCGGGACGCTGATCTCCCACCCCGCCGGCAGTCCCTCCTCGATGTCCTCGAAGCCGGGATTCGTCAGCAGGTTCTCCGGGGGCACGCCCCCGCGATAGTGGGCCGGCTGCACGCTGGCGTCGGCCGTCTCGAAGTAGACGTCGTAGCTGCCAACGTGACCATCCCGGGCGTCAGCGTACCAGGCCACGTAGCGGCGCTCGCACCTGTCGCGAGGGTCCCACTCGGTGCGCAGGGCGCATGGCACCTGGCTGCCGGTCACGGGATCCACGACGCGGACGGAGGCGGGGTCGAAGGTTCCCTCGGCGCGCGCCAGAAGCGCGGCGAAGTCGATGGCGGCCTCGGCCGGTTGCCGCCCGTCGCAGCGCCAGGGCGTCGGGCGGGTGATCGTGGTCCGGTAGCGCCAGCCGGGGTTCCACCACGCCCCCTGGGCGGCGGACAGTTGCGGGCACGCCAGCAGCAGGCCCAGTACCATGACTACGATGTTCGGCTTCATACGACGACCTCCCAGCCAGAGACGCTCCATCCGGCAAACGCCGGGGTCCCTTCGCCATCAGGGCCTCATATCCTGCTCGAGCGTCAGGGCACACCGCCGCGCCATCGTGAGATGCTCCGCATCTCCAAGATGCGCCGAAGTGCACGGTCGTTGTCGCCCGGAGCGCCCGTGTCGTCAGCCCGCATTACTCGCGTAGGTCGGCCTGCGCCCGACACCATTCGTCGGGCGCAGGTGAGAGCGCGGGCCCGCGCTCTCAGCTTCCAGCCGGACATCCATTCGCGCCTTCCGTGCGAGCTTGGGAGCGCCGGAGATGGGCTGTACGCGACGATTCCTTCATTGGCGCCGGAGGGTCGGGGCTGAGGGCCACGCCAGGAGGCGGAGGATTACGCACGCGCGGCAGCGAACCTCACTACGGCGGACCCATCCCTATAACCACCCAATCGAGAGAAGGCGAAGCCATGTTCGCGGACGTGACTGAGGCGGTGGAGTTCGTCGCCGCTGAAGAGGTGCAGATGATCGACCTCAAGGCCATTGACCTGCCGGGGCGCTGGCACCACGTGACCCTCCCTGCCAGCCGCGTTACACCGGATTCGCTGCGCCACGGTGCGGGCCTCGACACCTCGAGCTACATCGGGTACAAGAGCGTCGAAGCCGGCGACATGCGCGTGGTGCCCGACGTGACCACGGGCATGGTGGACCCGTTCTGCGAGGCCAAGACCCTCAGCTTCATCTGTGAGATCGTGGAGCCCATGAGCGGGGCGGCCTACACGCGCGACCCCCGCGGCGTGGCCAGGCGGGCCGAGGAGTACTTCTCGCAGGTGGTCAGCCCCGGACATCCCGTGTTCTCGCCCGAGCTCGAGTTCTACGTGTTCTCGCGCGTCGAGTACCTGTCCGAGATGCACGCCGCCGGCTACGAGGTGGACTCGGCGGAGGCGCTGTGGGGCAGCCGCGCGGGCGAGGGGCCGGAGCTGGGCCACCGAATCCCGGCCCACGGCGGGTATCATGCCATCCCGCCGCGCGACAAGCTGCACGATCTGCGCTCGCGGATGCTGTCGGCCATCGAGGCCGCGGGAGTGCCCGGCCATTACCATCACCACGAGGTGGGCGCGCCGGGGCAGGTGGAGGTCGAGGTGGGGTTCGGGACGCTGCTGGAGATGGCCGACGCCGTCATGAAGATGAAATACCTCATCACCAACATCGCCCACCAGGCCGGTGCCTCGGCCACCTTCATGCCCAAGCCAATGTTCGGCGAGGCCGGGAACGGCATGCACGTACACCAGTACGTGACCCACAACGACCGCTCGCTGTTCTGGGACGCCGACGGCGACTACGCCCACCTCAGCGAGATGGCACTGAGCTGGATCGGCGGACTGCTGACCCACGCGGCGGCGCTGCTGGGCCTGTGCAGCCCCAGCACCAACTCCTACCGCCGCCTCGTCCCCGGCTATGAGGCACCCATCAGCGCCTTCTACGGCCTCTCCAACCGCACCGCCGCCATCCGCGTCCCGGCCTACTCGGTCAACGAGCGCGAGAACCGCATCGAGTTCCGGCCGCCCGACGCCACCTGCAATCCCTACCTGGCGCTCGCCGCCATGACCATGGCGGGGCTTGACGGGATTCGGCAGGGCGTGGACCCCGCCGAGCACGATTTCGGCCCCTTCGACACCGATGTCGAGCAGATGGCGCCACAGGAGCGGGCCCGCATCACCCAGCTCCCCACCTCGCTGGACGACGCCCTCTCAGCGCTCGAGGACGACCACGACTTCCTGCTGGAGGGCGATGTGTTCTCGGAGGACCTGATTGGGGAGTGGATCGGTCTCAAGCGGGAGGAGGTCGCGGCCGTCAATCAACGCCCCCATCCTCACGAGTACGTCCTCTACTACGACCTCTGATCACAGGCTGCCGTCAGCGGCACGTGAGCGGGCCCGCCCTGTCATCGGGCGGGCCCGAGCGGCTCCTGGCCTGGGGTGACGGGCGTCGGGGCTCATCTCGCAGCGGCGCCAGCCTCAGCTCGAAGGTCGGCGAAAGGCGCTTCGGCTGGCTCTGCTGCGCCGGCCCAGGCCGCTGTGGATTACGCGCGCCAGGAGGCCCTGTGGGCCTCGCGTGGGGACCGTCGAGGGGCCGCGCCGGCTGAGGTGGCCACCAGTAGAGCACCAGGAAGCCCGACAGGATGCCGATGAGGGCGCCGAAGAGCAGGTCGGAGACGTAGTGCGCGTCCGCAATCAGGCGCGTGAGGGAGACGAAGACCGCGTAGCTGTAGGCCAGCCACCGGACGCGCGGGAAGTAGGCGCCGATGATGGTAGCGAAGAGGAAGGCGAAGGATGCGTGGCCGGACGGAAAGGAGTGATGGGCGTCGGACCAGCCGAAGAACGCGATGGGACCCTCCATCTGCCGGGGGCGGGCCCTGCCGGTAATCTGCTTCAGCAGCTCGGTGCTGCCCGTCTGGATGGCGTAGCCCACGACGGTGGTGACAAGCAGCCGGCGCCACCGATAGCCGGCCGCGATCAGCGCCACCGCCAGCAGGGCCGGCGCCAGGTCCCAGCCGCCGAGGTGCCTCCCGAGGGCCACCATGCCGTCCACGACCGGCCGCTGCAGCACCTCCGCCTCCAGCGGTCCGCGGATGGGGTCCACATAGAGGATCGTCACCGCAGTGAGGAGCAGTGTGAGGGCGACGAGCCCGAGTGCGGTGAGCTTGCGGTACCGGGGGGGGACGCCCTGGCCGGCCCTGCCGCTGTCTGTACCAGGCATTGCTCGCTCCCGATTCGCCGTGGACGGAGGCGGACCGTGATATTATAGCATCGGATGGACAGTGCCTCAATTCCGCGATGGGCACGGGTGCGAGCTCGCCGTGTCGGCAGGACGCGCAGGCGCTCCCAGGGCGTCGCGCGGATCTCTCCCTGTAGCCATAGCCTGGCCCGCGCCCCAGCAATGAACAGTATCCTGTCCTGGGAAGCCGGCGCCCTCGCCGGCTTGTGGCGCGCAGCGCCACTCAATCCTCAGCGACAATCTCCATCCGAACCGGGGGCCAACAAGGTCATCGGCCCAGTATCAGCGCACTTGCTCATTGCTGCCGATCCAGAGTGCGAGGCACCGCAGATAGGAGGCAGGCGATTATGGTCCGGCCAGTGATTGCCACGCTGGCTGTGGTGGCTGCGTGCGCCTCAGCCGAGATCGAGAGGTTCCCCGATCCGCTGCCCGAGGGCAATGTCATTGAGTACTGGCGGCTGACGCACGACCCCGCCATCCGCGACCACGCCAACTACCACAACACCAACTGCTGGAGCCCGGACGGGCGCTACGTGTGCTACACGCACTACGACGTGCCCAACGTGGGCGGACCGGACCACTGGCCGATCCACGTCCTCGACCTGCACACCGGTGAGGACATCGCCATCGACCGCGGCGCCAGCCCCCGCTGGGCCAAGCGCCACAACTGGCTGTTCTACTCAAAGCCCGACCCCGAGGGCGGCGACCCCTGGGAGAGGGGCGTCGAGGTGTGGCGCTACGACTGCGAGACCGGTGAGCGCACCCTCATCACCTGGGGATGGGAGTTCCTGGGCTCGACGGACCGTCGCGACCAGTGGCTCTTCGGCAACCAGCGGCGCCGGGACCTGCCCGGCAAGGTCTTCCATACCGCCCGGGCCCGCATCGCTCCCAGTAGTCCGATGCAGGTCATCTACGACGAGCACTCCGCCATCCGCCCGCTGTGCAATCCCGAGCACGACGTGGTCAGCACCCGCTCCAAGCGCCAGGGGCCCTTCGAGGCGTCGCGGCTGTGGATGGACCTGGACGGCTCCAACGTGCGCATCGGGGTCCCCATGATCCAGAGCGGGCACATGGCCTGGTCGGGCGACGGGACGTGGCAGCTCGTGGGCAACTCCCAGGCGCGCGGCCGGCGGTGGGATGAGCCGTTCCCCAGCGACATGCACCTGCTGGCCAACCAGGGGTTCGGCGACATCAGCCCCTGCGGGCGCAGCGGCAGGTGGATCTGCGGCGATTACGCCGCCGCCGACCTCCGTTCCGGCGACGGGACATCGCTGCCGCGCGCGCCGTCGGTCATCTGCTATCCTGTGAGCATCGGCGACAACTCCGGGCCCTATGACGCCGATCCCAAGGGCAGTCCCGACGGCACTAAGATCTGCTTCGTGTCCAACTACCCGTTCCACCGCGCCCCTGTCGCATGGGTCCAGGAGACGACCACCGAGGGGCCCAGCCTACCGGTGGACAGCACCGAGGGATTCCCGGAGGCTGGCGAGCTCAACGCGCTGGGAGTGGTGGTGGGCTACTCGTCAAAGACCCCGACCTCCTTCGAGGGCATCGAGATCGGGAAGTACGACACCAACCGCTACGGCTTCGTCAAGCGCAACTGGGCGGTGACGGACTTCCGCGCCAGGCTGATGACGGAGGAGGAGCTGCAGCGCGCGCACGAGCCGTGGTCGTGGCTGGTGGAGGCGGTCGAGCAGTCAGGCCTCGAAGATGACTGCCCGCTGCTGCGGCAGCGCATGACCGACGTCTACGCCAGCGTCATCCGGCTCCCGGACCCCCCGCATCTGCGCGTGGCGAACGGTCAGGTCCAGCTCATCCCCGGCGAGAATCACTGGGAGACCTTCGGCTATCGGCTGCAGCGCAACGGCGAGCACGTCACTGACCAGCCGCTGCGGCCGGGCGCGGAGATCGTCCTCGATGAGGCCGGCACCTACCAGGCCACCGCGGTGGAGTGGAGCGGGCTGGAGGGTCGCGCCAGCCTCCCGCTGGAGATCGGTGAGGGCGCGCGGCTGATGATCCTTCGCGACACGCCCGATGACTTCTCGTGGACGCGCGACGTGTGGCGGATCGATGGACGGCTCTGCGCCGAGGAGAAGGCGCTGGAGGCCGATGAGGCGCTGAAGGAAATCGTGCACCTGCACGACGGCGTCATCCGCCGCGAGCGGTACCGGGGCGGAGAGCTGGTCTACGCCGAGGACCTGAACGCCGCCGGGGCCGCCACCCGGCGATGCACCTTCGAGGGCGGCCGGATGCGCACGCGGGAGTACTGGACCGCGGACGGCAAGCGCGTCAGCCGGGAGATCTTCGCGGACGACGGCTCGAAGGTCGAGCAGATTCGCTGGCGCCACCACCGCCGGCCGGATGAGGAGATCGACCACTGGTGGTACGACCACGGCTGGCCGGTGAAGCGGACCTCCCGCGACCACATGTGGGAGAAGCAGGGGGATGAGTGGGTGCAGGTGGACTGAGCCGGGCAGGAGCCGTGGGCAGCCGGTGCGCATCCTCGCCGGGGCGGCTGGGCGGACGAGGCTTTCGCCCCTGCTTGACACGGCTGTCTCTCTGCCGGTATTCTCCACCTGCCGCCTGTTGACCCCACCGGAAGCCGTCCGTGCCATCCTGACCCGGAGTGATACCATTGGCGCGACCTGCCACGCGACAGCCGCTGAGTGAGGATCGTGACGTCCGCAGGAAGATGCTCGCCATCCTGCGCGTGCTCTCGGGCATCGACGAGCCCCTCGGGGCCCGTGCCATCGGGCGCGAGCTGGAGACGCTGGGCATCGAGCTCAGCGAGCGGCAGGTCCGCTACCACCTGCAATTTATGGATGAGCGGGGGCTGACGGAGGCCGTGGGCAACGCCGGCCGGGTGCTGACTGACCTCGGTCGCCACGAGCTGGACGCCGCGCAGGTGGCCGAGAAGGTCGGCTTCGTGGCCGCCCGCATCGATCGCCTGGCCTACGCCACCACGTTTGACCTGGACACTGGCGAGGGCGATGTCATCCTCAACGCCTCGCTCATGAGGGCAGAGGACCTTCCCGACGCCTTGGAGTGCGCCAGGACGGTCATGGAGGCCGACCTGTGCATGAGCCACCTGGTGGTGGTGGAGGAGGGCGAGCGACTCGGCGACGTGCTCGTACCGGAGGGCATGGTGGCGGTCGGCACCGTTTGCAGCGTGACCCTCAACGGTGTGCTGCTGCACCACTACATCCCGGTCAGCTCCGTCTACGGTGGCCTGCTGCAGCTCCGCGACGGTCATCCGCTGCGCTTCGTGGAGCTGGTGAGCTACGCCGGCTCCTCCATCGACCCGCTGCACATCTTCATCGCCTCCGGCCTGACCTCATCGTGGGAGGCGGCCACGGAGGGCGCCGGGATGGTCGGAGCGGGCTTCCGCGAGGTGCCCGCCGCCGCTCTCGATGACGCGCTGGCGCTGATCGAGCGCATGAAGGAGCACGGCCTCGGGGGCGTGCTGGCGGTCGGCACCCCCGGCCAGCCGCTGCTTGACATCCCGGTGGGCATGGACCGCGTGGGGCTGGTGGTCATCGGCGGGCTCACGCCCATGGCCGCCGCCAGCGAGCGCGGCATCGAGATCGAGCAGCACGCCATGTCCACCACCTGCGAGTACACCGATCTCAAGCCGATCGAGGAACTGATCCAGTGAGACAGGAACCCGATGACGCCGCCCGCGAGATGGCCCGGTTCCCCACCGCCACCATCTCCGATGCCCTCTTCCGCATGGGCCACAAGGACCGCACCATGGCGGCGCGCATCAAGCCCGTGGACCCGCAGGTGCGCGCGTTCGGCCCGGCGCTGCCGGTGCACGCCTACCCCGGCGGGACCGACGCCTGCTCGCGGGCCATCGAGGCCGTCGAGGAGGGGCAGGTCATCGTGATCGACGGCGGCGGCTACACCGAGGCCGTCCTGTGGGGCGAGATCTTCAGCCACATGGCCGCGGTGGCTGGCGCCGCCGGCGCGGTCATCGACGGGGCCGTCCGCGACGTGGAGGGCGTGTGCGAGCTGGGCTTCCCGCTCTTCGCAGCCGCGATCACTCCCGCCGCCGGGACCGGCGACAGGCTGGGCGAAGTCGGCATCCCCATCTCCTGCGCCGGCGTGGTGGTCAGCCCCGGCGACTTCGTCTACGGCGATCGCTTGGGCGTGGTCGTGGTGCCGCCCCGGATGGCCGAGGAGGCCTTGGAGCACTGCCGCGCCATCGCGGAGAAGGAGCAGCGCACTCTCGCCGAGCTGCGCGCGAAGCTGCGGGGGCAGTCCTGATGGCCGCCGAGAGGGCCGCCGGGGACGAGCTGCTGGTCGTGGACACCACCGGCCGCTTGGAGTATCCGCAGGAGGCGCTCGCCCACGTCCGCCATCTGCCGCTGCGCATCGAGGCCCGGCGCGCCAGCACCCCCCAGCAGCTCATCGAGTGCTGTGCCGACGCGGACGCAATCCTCATCACGGGGGCGGCCGTGAGCCGCGAGGTCCTCAGGGCTCTCCCGAACCTGCGCGCCATCGTTCGCTACGGCGTCGGCCTCGACAACGTGGACCTGGAGGCGGCGGAAGAGCTGGGCGTCGAGGTGCGGAACGTCCAGGGGTACTGCACCGAGGAGGTGGCCGACCACGCCCTGGGGCTGCTGCTGGGCCTGGTAAGGCGCATCTGCCACTTCGCACAGCGCACACGCGCAGGGAGCTGGGGCGCGGGGCGCGACGTGCAGATCCCGCGGCTGCGCGGCCGCCGGGCGGGGATCATCGGCCTGGGAGCCATCGGCAGCGCCCTCGCCACGCGCCTGCAGGCCCTGGGCATGCAGGTCGTGGCCTGCGACCCGTATCTGCCTCCCGGCACGGCGCGAGAGCTGGGGGTGGAGCTGGTGAAGCTGAACGAGCTGCTGGCGAGCTGCGACGTGGTCTCCATCAACTGTCCGCTCAGTGATGAGACGAGGCATCTGATCGGTGGCGGCGAACTGTCTGTGATGAAGAGGAGCGCGATTCTGATCAACACCGCCCGCGGGGCGATCATCGACGAGCAGGCGCTGATCGAGGCCCTGGAGGCGGGGGAGATCGCTGCTGCGGGGTTGGATGTGCTGGAGCCGGAGCCGCCCGAGGAGGGCAATCCGCTGCCGAGCATGGCCAGCGTGATCGTCACACCGCACGTGGCATGGCAGTCGGAGCAGTCGAAGCACGATATCGTCGTGGGGGCCTTTCGGCAGCTTGCCGACGTGCTGGAGACTCCTCGCGAGAGGCCATAGGTGACGCGAGGGGGGTCGGAAATGGCACAGGAGCGTGGACGCGGGACGGGCACTTCGTCCTCGGACCGTACCATCATCTTCGCCTGCTGCGGGGGGCTGGCGCTGCTGGCGGTGCTCGCGGTCGTGGGCACCATCCTCATGTGGCTCTACGTCATTCGTCCCTCACTGCCCCAGATGTCCCGACCGGGGATGCTGGACGCCACTCAGCCCGTGGTGGGCGAGGACCTCCTTGCCAAGAGCACGCTCTTCGAAGACTCCCGGCTGGGTCCGGTCACTGACATTGCCATCGGCGACCTCGACGGTCAGGAGGGGGAGGAGATCGTGGCCGTCGGGCGCGACGGGGCGGCCTTCCTCGCTCTGGACGGGACGCTGACGTCCTTCCAGGGATTCCCGCGCGGCGGCAAGCGGGCCGCCGACGTTCTCGCGGTGGTGGACGTGGACGGCGACGGCGTCTGCGAGTACCTTAGGCGCGGGGACGTGCTCTGGAGCACGCACACCCCGGAGCTGATCGGCCACGACGGGCAGACCCTCTGGACGCTGCCCTCCGACCTCGAGCATAGCTGGCTGCTGGCGCCGGGCGACGTGGACGGCGACGGCGAGCTGGAGTTCGCCGGGAGCAGCCTCGAGGGGCTGTTCCTCCTGGAGAGCGACGGTGCCCTGGCATGGCGGCAGCCGCTGGAGACGGGGATGTCCGGGGCGCAGGTGCAGATGATGGACATGGACGGGGACGGTCAGCCGGAGGTCGTCCACTCCCGAATGAGCCAGGAGGAGAGGGAGATGGAGCTGGTCGGACGCGACAGGGACGGCAAGGTCACGCACAGCATCGGGCGGCCCATCGGCGCGCTGCCGACCAATGTGTTCATGGGCTTCACCGTCTGCCGCTGGCCGACGACGTCCGGCGATCCGCACGTGCTCACGACCGCCAGCAGGCGGCTGGAGCTGTTCGACCTGAAGGGCGAGACCGTCCTGGAGCTCGAGGCGGAGGAGGCCATGCCCTTCGACCGCGTCATTGCCACGCCGGTAGCCCTGCGGCCGAATCAGCCGCATGTGGCCGTGCTGGTGGTGTCCTCGGCCTGGGAGGCGACCTTCCTGCACATCTACGACGCCCAGGGCGAGGAGCTCTACCGGGAGGCGCGCGAGATGATCGATCCGGATGCGGTCTGGCCGGCGCTGCGAGCCTGGCAGCCGCCGGGGGAGGACATGGAGGTGCTGCTGGCGGGCGGCGCCAACGGGGTGTGGGAGTACCGCCTCAGCTCGGACTGACGATCGGAGGGCCCGGCTGCGGCGGTTGCCTGTCAGTCCCTGTCGTTGAGTCGTTGCTTGCAGCTTGTAGCTTGCGGCTACTCGTACCTCAGACACTCGATGGGGTCGAGCAGCGCGGCCTTCCGGGCCGGATACCACCCGAAGAAGACCCCCACCGCGGCGGCGAACAGGAAGCTGACTGCGACCGCCCACGGCGGCACCAGTGTCTGCCACCGCAGAGCTCCGGCCAGCGCCCGAGAGGCGGCGAATCCGATGGCGATGCCGATGGCACCGCCGAGGACGCTGAGCATCACGGACTCGATGAGGAACTGCGCCAGGATGTCCCGGCGGCGGGCGCCGACGGCCTTGCGGATGCCGATCTCGCGGGTCCGCTCGGTCACCGACACCAACATGATATTCATGATGCCCACCCCGCCCACGATCAGCGACACCAGGGCGATCCCGCCCACGAACAGCGTGATCTGCTGGGTGGTCTCAGTTACGGTGGCGAGAATCTCAGCTTGGTCGCGGATCCGGAAGTCCTCGGTCATCTCGGTCACGCGGTGGGTGCGTCGCAGCACCTGCTTGACCCTCTCAATGACGTCAGCGACGGCATCCTCGCTGACGGCGGAGATGTAGATGCCGCGCAGGTCGGCGTTGCCCACCAGCCGCTGCCGGGCGGTGCTCAGTGGGATGACGATCTGATCGTCGGGGTTGCCCCAGCCCCCGCCCTTCTCCTCCAGGATTCCGATGACCTCAAAGGGGATGCCATCGACGCGGATGAACTCACCCACCAGCGGGCGGCCATAGAAGAGCTCGTCGATCACGTCCTGGCCGAGCACCGCAACCCGCGCGCGGGCTCGCTGCTCGGTGGGGCTCAGGAAGCGGCCGTGGGCAATCTCGAAGTTCATCACATGCGACCACTGGGAGTTGCTGCCCACGACCTGGGTGGAGTGGGTGAGGTTCCGGTACTTGGCGGTGGCGCTTGACTGCACGACAGGCGCGATGGCCGACACCCGCTGCAGCTCCTCCTCGAGCGCCTCGACATCCTCCCCGACGAGGCGTCCAGGACGCGAGCCGCGTCCGAAGCCACGGCCGCCGCCGGGCCTGACCATGATCAGGTTCGTGCCCAGAGAGCGGATGCGCTCCAGGGTATCGGCCTTCAGGCCCTCGCCGATGGCCACGACCGTGAGCACAGCCGCCACGCCGATGATCACCCCCAGCATGGTGAGCACCGACCGGGTCTTGTTGGCCATCAGGCTCTGATATGCCGACCGCAGCGCCTCCAGCAGGCTCACCCGTCATCACCGCCCGTGGCGGGCTCATTGTTGCGCCCGTCGCCCACGATCTCCCCGTCCACCAGCCGCACCATCCGCTGACAGCGCTGGGCCACATGGGGATCGTGGCTGACTGTGACCACGGTGATGCCCTCGGCGTTCAGCTCGTCGAACAGGTCCAGGATCTCGTCCCCGGTGGCGGTGTCGAGGTTGCCGGTGGGCTCGTCGGCAAGCACGATGCTGGGGCTGTTGACCAGGGCTCGGGCGATAGCCACGCGCTGCTGCTCTCCCCCCGACAGCTCCCGGGGCCGGTGGTGTGCGCGGTCGGCCAGGCCCACCCGCTCCAGGGAGCGCATGGCCATCTCCCGCCGTCTGGCCACGCCGCCGTAGACCAGCGGCAGCTCCACGTTCTGTGCGGCGGTCGCCCGCGGGAGGAGGTTGAACTGCTGGAAGACGAAGCCGATCTGGCGGTTGCGCACGCCCGCCAGCCGGTCGGGGCTGAGGCGGCTGACATCCTCGCCGTCCAGCACGTAGGTGCCGTTGGTGGGCGTATCGAGGCAGCCCAGGAGGTTCATGAGGGTGGACTTGCCCGAGCCCGACGGCCCCGTAATCGCCAGGTAGTCGCCGGAATCAATGCTCAGAGTCACCCCACGCAGGGCGT
This sequence comes from Armatimonadota bacterium, assembly GCA_034722055.1. Lineage (GTDB taxonomy): Bacteria > Armatimonadota > Zipacnadia > Zipacnadales > UBA5352 > JAYENL01. Next base: position 19,738 of record JAYENL010000131.1, on the reverse strand, counting down.
GGACCTGGACCTCGCCCATGCGGTAGACCTTGCGCAGGTTGGATATCTCGATCAGCGCCATGTTTCGCTCCACGTGGGGCGGACTTAGCGCCGCCCTCGACGGATCATGCCTGTGGCACGCCGGGCGCTGCGCCCGGCCCCTCCCCGCTGCTCGCCCGGGCCCTCGCCGAACTGCATCTGAGCCCCTGGTGCGCCGCTGGGCAGCACGACCGTCTCGCCCGCCTTCAGGCCGCTGATGACCTCAGTCTGCTGCCAGTCCGTGACCCCCACCTCCACCTCGCGCTGCACCGGCTCGGCGTCAGGCTCGGGCAGCACCTCCACGGTGGTCATCCCGCCCGAGCGATCGATGGCCGCGTCGGGGACGAGCAGTACATCGTGCCGCTCGGCCGTCAGGATGCTCACATCCACCGTCATGCCCGGCCGCAGATCGGGGTGCAGGTCCAGGACTTTGATGCGCACCGGGAAGTAGACAACGTTAGTCTCCTCCTGGCCCTGCGGGAAGATCTTGTCAACTCGCCCCTTGATCTCGACATTGGGCAGCGTCTCGACGTTGATCTCCACCGGCTGCTTCAGCGCCACCCGGGAGATGTCCACCTCGTCCACGTCGGCCATCACGTACATCTCCGTGATGTCGGCGATGGTGACGATGGCGGTGCCCTGGGCCAGCGCCGCCGTCCCCGCCGGCACCACCGTCCCCTCCTCGACGTGCTTGGTCAGGATGACCCCGCTCCGTGGGGCGACGATGGTGGTGTGCTCAAAGCTGTAGAGCTGGTCGTCAAGCTGTGCCTGGGTTCGGCTGAGATCGGCCATGGCCGCATCGATCTCGCGGCGGCGGACGGCCGTGGTGAGCCTGCCGGACTCCGCCCGCTCCAGGGCCGCCTCCGCCTGCTCCACCGACCGCCGGGCGGCCTCCACGTCGCCCTGCCGGACGTCGATGGTTCGCCGGTCGGCCTCGGCGGAGCGGAGCGCGGCCTCGGCCTCGGCCACCGAGGCCTCGGCGGCCTCTCGCTCCTGGGCGCGAATCTTCACCTGCACCTGCTGCGCCCGCGCCGCCTCCAGCGACGCCTTCGCCTGGCGCACCTGGGCCCTGGCGCGCTCGATGTCCTCCTCCCGCGGCCCGGCCTCCACCAGTGCCAGGTTCTGCTTCGCGGAGTCAAGCTGCGCCTGTGCGGTGCGCCTGCTGCGGCGCGCCGTGTCCAGGTCCTGCTGGGACACGAAGCCCTTGGCGGCCAGCGCCTCCTGGCGGCACAGCTCCTTCTCGGCGTTCTCGAAGACCGCCTGGGCCTCGTCAACGCGGGACCGGGCCTGCGCGATCTCCTCGGGCCGGTTCCCGGCCTCCAGGGACGCCAGCTCCTGCTGCGCGCTGTGCAGGCTCGCCTCCGCCTGCGCGATCTGGGCGGCGGTGAGCGTGGGCTCGGTCTCCTCCTGAGCGCGAGCCTGCGCCAGCCGCGCGCGCCGAGTCCAGCCGCGCTGTGGCCTGGACGATCTGCTGCTCGGTGCTCTGGCGCGTCTGCTCGAGCTGGATCTCAGCCTGCCGGAGGCGCGCCCGCGCCGTCTCCAGCGACGCCCGTGCCTCCCGGGTCTGGGTGCGTGTCTGCTCCTCCTGGGCCTCGGCGGAGTAGTGCGACTGCTGCACGCGGGCGTTCGCCGACCGCACCTGGGCCCGAGCCTGATCGACCTGGCTCTGCAGGTCGGTGGGGTCGAGCTGGGCGATAAGCTGCCCAGCCTCGACGTAGTCCCCGGCCTCGACGTAGAGGGTCTTGATCTCCCCCCCGCTGCGCGACTTGACCTCCACGGTGGTGAGCGGCTCCAATACGCCGGTGGCCGCGACGGTCACCAGCAGGTCGCCCCTGGTGACCTGGGCCGTGGGCAGCTCGCCATCCTCCTCGGGCTGGGACCTGCCGCGCAGGTACCACCAGCTTCCGGCGGCGATGATTGCCACGATGATGCCGATCCCTATCCAGCGCCTCATGGTCCTCCCACCGTCTCGTTGTCCGCCGGCTCAGTGGCGGGCTCCCCGGCCTCCGGCTCGGTGAGCAGCCGGCCCGCAGCCGCAAGGAGCTGGTAGTAGGCGACAGTGCGATCGAAGCGCGCCTGGACCAGACTGGTGCTGGCCCGGCGCCACGACAGCTCGGCGTCAGTGACCTCGATGATGTACGCCGCTCCCTCGGCGTAGCGCGCCTGGGCGGCCTCCAGGTTGGCTCTGGCCGCCGCCACCGACGCCTCGGCGGCCGTGACGCGCTGGCCGGCATCCTCCAGGGCGTAGAAGGCCTGCGAGACCTCCTGGGCGACGGCCAGTTCCAACTCGGCCAGCCGCTGCCGAGCGCTCTCCAGGCTCGCCTCCGCCTGGTCCACGCCCGCACGCGCCTGGCGATCATGCAGCGGGAAGCTGGCGCCCGCTCCCAGCCACCAGCTCTCGCCGGTGGTGCCGCTATACCGCCCGTAATCCGCCTGCCCCTGGAAGCTGAGGCTCAGACCAGCGTCGATCTCCGCCTGGCTGACGTTCAGCTCCGCTACCCGCACGCTGTGTCGCTGAGCGCGCAGGTCCTGGCGCTGGGACAGGCCCTCATCGATCCACGCCCGCAGCTCGCCCTCCGCCCGCCGCTCCTCCAGGGCGCCCCTGAGCAGGGGAAGGGCGTCGGGCGGCAGCGCCAGCAGCGAGCGCAGCTCGACGACGGCCTGCCAGACGGCGTTGGTGGCGGTGACCGACTCCAGGCGCGCGGCCGCCAGCTCGGCCTCCACCGGGAAGCGATCGGCCGGGGCGGCGGCGCCGGCCTCGATGCGCGCCTCCACCATCTCCAGGTGCCTCTCGGCGGCGCTGACCGCCTCGTCGGCGACCGCCACCAGCTCTCGGTCGGCGAGAATCGTGAGGAAGGTGCCGGCGACTCGCATCAGGAGCTGCCGCTGCTGGTTCTCCAGCCCGGCCTCGCTTGCCCGCACCTGCTGCCGTGCCGAGTCGATGGCCTCAGGCAGCCCCGACTGCCAGAAGGTCTGGCTCACCGTCATCCCGACGTCGCGGGTGCTGGTCCTCTGCCTCTGCGTGACGATAGTTCCGCCGCCGATGCTGACCGACCTGGGCAGCGACTGCTGCCAGCGCCAGCTCCAGTCGGTGGTCAGCCGCGGGAGCCAGCGGCCGTTCTGCCCGTCCAGTGCCGCCTGACGCCCCCGCAGGTCGCTCTCGGCGGCGGCCAGCGCCGGGCTCCGCTCCAGCGCCAGCGCCAGCGCCTCCTGAAGCGTCAGGGACTGCGGGGCCTCCTGCGCCGCAGCGCCCCAGCACACACCGAAGAGAGCCACAGTGACCAGGGCGCGAGCAGTACGCCTTACCACGTCGGCACCAGCATCCATCATGGCAACCACCAGCAACTCCATCTGCGTCCTCGTGTCAGTCACATCCCCGCCGGCCCCGCGAGAGCGTGCCGGCAACATGGTGTCAGTGCGACTCCCCCGGCAGGCGCTCGCCAGCCCTGGGGATCTTTCCAGCATCGGGGGAAACAGCGCGCAACGAGCCGGATGCGTCACCGTGAGCGGCGCCCCGAGCGGCGATGTACGGGCAGCCCCTCGGTCTCGGCCACGTCCTGCCAGTGCGCCTTGGCGTTCTTGGCCATCCGCTCGAGGTACTCGAGTGCGGTCCTCTTCTCCTCCTCCGAGAAGCCGTCGAGCAGCTTCTCATTCCACGCCCGAGCCGCGGCTATGATACCCGGCTCCAGCTCCCGCGCCTTGTCCGTAACCCGCACGCGCTTTATGCGCCGGTCCTCCTCGTCCACGGTGCGGGTCACCAGCCCTGCATCCTCGAGCTTCGCGAGCGTCCGCGCGGCCGTGCCCTTGTCCACCAGGAAGTCCCCGGCCAGCTCATCCTGGCTGACGTTGTCGCGTCGCAGAAGTCGCAGGATCAGCGGGAATGCCGTCGGCGGCAGCCCCAGCCGGCCCATCTGCGCCGCGAAGTACCTGCGCGCGAAGCGATGCACCGCCCCGATGTAGCGGCCTGCGGTCCTCGGCCTAGGCCTGCGGCTCTTCAATTGCACCACCGCCGAGTCGGCATTGCACTCCGCACTCGCGCGATTGCTGCTCAGGGAGCCAGTATAGCAGATTTCAGTTGCAATTGCAACCGCTTCTCCGTGGCAAATGCGGCCTGAGATTGCCGGTTGCGGGCAGGGGCTGTGGCTGCGGAAAGAGGCGCGCAAAGGCCTCCGGGCGCGCCGCCCGCGCGTTCCACCCACACCTGGCATGCGCGCCCTGAGGGGCCTCTGCGCTGCCGGCCCGCGCCTTACCGAGTAGCCCGGAGGACGGCTGTGGGCTATCTGCTCGCCGGCAGGGCCACCACCACCTGGCTCTCGCCCACCGGCACAATGGTCAGCTCCTCGACTCCGGGCGGGACGATCAAGCTCTCCCCCATGCTGAAGAGAGCCTCGCCCTCCGGCCAGCGAACCTCAACTGAGCCGATGACCACCACCATCACGGCGGGAACGTCGCTTGGCTGCCGCCAGCACATCGCAGCGTGCAGCGTGAGACGCTGCATGCGGTACGCCCCGGCGCTCACCAGCACCTCTCGGGTGCCCCACTCGAAGCGCTCGAGCCTCGGGATCACGCGGGGCGCCCCGGATTCGCCCACGTGCAGGCTTTGCAGGGCCTGCTCCACGTGGAGCTCGCGCGGCCGACCCTCCGGCCCGGGGCGGTCGTAATCCTCTATGCGGAAGGTGGAATCCGAGGGCTGCTGCACCTCCAGCAGCATCACCCCCCGCAGCATGGCGTGGATGGTGCCCGCGGGCAGATGCAGCACATCCCCGGGAGCCACCGGGACGCGCCGCAGCACCTCCGCAATGCTGCGGTCGGCGATGCGCCGGCGAACCTCCTCCGCCGTCACGCCCTCCCGGAAGCCGTGCACCACCGCGCTGCCGGGCTCGGCGTGGATGATGACCCACGTCTCGCTCTTGCAGCGCTCGTCGGGATAGAGCCGGCGACAGGTCTCGGCGTCGGGGTGCACCTGGATGCTGGAGTCGTCCTGCACGTCGATGAACTTCACCAGCAGTGGGAACTGGTCGCCGCCACGGGGCAGCAGCTCCGGGCCGAAGCGCTCCATGACCTCTCGCAGGCTGACGTTGGCCAGCGGGCCGTCGGCGATGCTGGAGCTGGCCTCAGGCAGATCCGCCACCTCCCAGGCCTCTCCCACCAGCTCACCGGGGGGCAGCGCCTTGCCCAGCACCTCCGCCAAGCCCCGGCCGCCCCAGATCTTCCGCCTCAGCAGTGGGCTGCAGCGCAGGGGGAAGTTCAGCCGGTTGCGCTCGCGCCTCGACCTCTCCATCATCGCTCCCGTCGGTCACCACGTGGCGGCCGCAGGCAATGCGGACCGCTCGATGATGCCACGCGTCGAGCACGGGTCAGCCCTCGATCTGCGCCAGCACCTCGCTGGTCTTCTCCTCCAGCAGATCCCTGTCGCCCCGGCTCTCCACGTTGAGTCGAATCACCGGCTCAGTATTCGAGGGTCGCAGGTTGAAGCGCCAGCGGTCGAAGGCCACCGAGACGCCGTCGGTAGTGTCCACCTCACCGCCAAGCTCCTCGAAGTGCTCCCGCACGTGCCCCAGGGCGTGTCTCTGCGCGTCCTCGTCGGCCACGTCCACGTTGATCTCCCCGCTACAGGGGAAGCGCTCCTCGTGCTCGGCCACCAGCTCCGACATGGGCCGCTGCTGCCTGCTGATGATGTCCGCCACCAGCAGCCACGGGATCATGCCCGAGTCAGCGTAGTAGAAGGCGCGGAAGTAATGGTGGGCCGAGATCTCGCCCCCGTAGACGGCGTCCTCGGAACGCATCCGCTCCTTGATGAAGGCGTGGCCGGTCTTGCTCTGCACAGGCTGGCCGCCATTCTCTCTAACGATCTCGATGGTGTTCCAGATCAGCCGCGGGTCGTGGATGACCCTCGCGCCGGGCTCGGCGTCGTGCAGCATCCGCTGTGCCAGCAGGCCCACCAGGTAGTAGCCGTTGATGAAGTCGGCATCCTCGTCGAAGAAGAAGCACCGGTCGGAGTCGCCGTCCCAGGCGACGCCCAGTGAGGCTCCCGACCGCCGCACCGCATCGGCGGTGCGCTGTTGCTTCTCGGGCCTCAGCGGATTGGGAACGCCGTGCGGGAAGGTCCCGTCCGGCTCGTGGTCGATGCGCGTGAGGCGCAGGGGGAGGTGCTCAGCGATCATGTCCAGGAGAGGGCCGGCGCAGCCGTTGCCGGCATTGACCACCACGTGCAGCGGCTCCAGCTTTCTGGGCTCGATGAAATCCAGGACGCAGCTCACGTAGGCCTCGGTGACGTCCTCGCGCCGCACGGAGCCCTTCTGCGGGGCGCTCTCCACGTCCCGCTCGGCCACCATCCGCTCGATCTCATACAGGCCCGAGTCCCCGCTGATGGGCACGGCCCTGTCGCGCACGAACTTGAGTCCGTTGTAGTCGCGGGGGTTATGGCTGGCCGTCACCATGATCCCCCCGCCGATGCCCTCCTGCGCCGAGGCGAAGTAGACCACCTCGGTGCCCACCATGCCGATGTCCAGAGCATCGGCGCCGGCATCGGTGAGCCCGCGCATCAGCGCCTCGGACATCGCCGGGCTGGACTCCCGCACGTCGTGGCCCACCGCCACCGGCCCCGCCGGCTCCACGAGCTTCACGTAGGCCCGCCCGATGTCGTAGACGACCTCCTCGTTCAGCTCATCGGGGACGCGGCCCCGCACATCGTAGGATCCGAAGGCGACCGTCCTGTCGTTGCCCATCACTGGTCACTCCCACCACAGTCGTCGTGCCTGCGTGCCTGCACGACGTCGCGCACCTCCTGCGCTCGCTCCAGAGGCGCCACGAGCACCCCGCCCTCGCTGACGGCCACCACCACCGACGTCATGCCGATGACCGCCACCGGAACGCCCTGCAGCTCCTCGTAAACGGCGCAGTCGTCGCAGTCGATCAGCATCGGCTCCCCGTGGGTGGTGTTCCCCCGCTCGTCGGTCTCAGACACCCGCCGCCAGGCGTCCCAGGCGCCGATGTCGTCCCACGGGAAGCTCCCCCTCACCACCAGCACCTGCTCGGCGCGCTCCATCAGTGCATAATCCACGGAGGTGTTCGGCAGTTCCGCGAAAAGCCGCTCGGCGCCGACCTGGTCGCCATCCGCGAGCGCCTCGGCCATGGCTCGCGTCGCGCTGGCCACCTCCTCGTTGGCACGCTCCAGCTCCGCAAGAAGGCTGCTAATGCGCCAGAAGAACATGCCGCTGTTCCAGAGGAAGCGGCCGCTGTGCAGGAACTGGTGGGCCGTATCCGGATCCGGCTTCTCGCAAAAGCGCGCCACCCGGCGGAGGCTGTCGCCAGCGTCCACGGTCTGCAGCGTCAGCGGCGCGTCCTCCGCCTCGATGTAGCCGTAGCCCGTCTCTGGCCGCGTGGGCTCGATGCCGATGGTCACCAGCGCGTCCAGCTCCTCCGCCGCCGCCATGGCCACCTGCAGGTCGCGGCTGAAGGCCGCCTCATCGCCGACGTGCTGATCTGCGGGGGTAACCGCCATGGTGGTATCGGCGGCCAGGCCCAGCCGGCCGAGGGTCCAGGCAGTAGCCCAGGCCACGGCGCCCATGGTGTTGCGCTTTGCAGGCTCTGCCACCACCTGCGCCTCGCCGAGGGGAAGTCCGGCGTCCAGGATGGGCCGGCGCAGCGGGCGTCCGGTAACGATCAGCAGCCGCTGTCGGCCCAGCGCTTTGCCGATGCGCGAGGCCGTGGCCTCCAGCAGCGTGCGGCCGCCGGGCCCCAGCGGCAGAAGCTGCTTGGGACGCTTCGGGCGCGATACCGGCCAGAAGCGCTCGCCAACGCCTCCCGCCATGATGACCCCGATGCGTTCGTGGGCTGGGCTCTCGCCCATGAGGCATCCTCCCCCGCCCGGCCAGGGCAGGTGGTACGGCTGTCGCGGACCACCACCGCCCGGGAGCGCGCCGCGCTCCGGGCGGTGCCGCTATCCTATCAAGCCGGGCGCCGCAGCGCAAGCCGCGCCGGTGGCAGCATCCAGATTCATGTACCTGTCCTCTGTGCTGACGCCGCCGATGCCCGCGGGGGGGCCGCCTGAGGAGCGCATGCTCTTTATGCGCGACGAAGCCGGCCCGCGACCCACGAGACAGCGTCGCGAGGCGCTGCGCCGAACGGAGCGCCGGGCCGGCTTCGGCTCCAGCAAACAACGCTGGAGCCTCAGGCGGCCCCTCCCCTACTTGGCTACATCGCCCGGAGGCGCTTCTGCGCCGCTCGTCCCACGGCCACGGCCGTGCCCGCAGGGCGATTGTCGTTCGAGCGCGACTCTAACGTCTTGGGTCTCGGGTCGCCTCCGGGAGGGACCATGTTGGGCCGGCCTCCTCCGGATGCTTCACATCCGTCGTCGTGCGGCCCCTCCGACGGCAACGACCACAGCTGACGACCAACGGCCGGGGGGTCTGAAGACGCCGCCGCTCCGGACGACCACGCCGGCGAGCTGCCCGCCCCCAACCGACAATCTGAGCACGCACCGCGTCTGCACCCGTGCCGCAGGCGCTCAACCTCGACTGGCATCGGCCTCGCGGAGGAAACCGTGGCCGGCACGTCCATCCCTGCAGCGCAGTGGTGGCCGGTGAAGGAATCCGAGGGGCGGGAGGGCAATGGTCGTGATGGTGCCGCAATGCGACGTCACAAGGGTGAGATGATGACTCTGCGCAGGCTTCTGATGATCGCCGCCACTGTCTCGCTTGTCGCGCTGGCGGCAGCGGACTCCGTGACCCTGGTCAGCGGCGGGCGGGCGAACTTCACGGTGACGCTGCCTGATGAGCCGGACGCCATGGAGCAGAGGGCGGCAGCGGAGTTCGAGCGTTACATGGCGAAGCTGGCGGGCGTCGGCTCGGAGCTGCCGAGGGGCGAGACGCCCGCGCTGACCGTTGAGATCGGGGATGCGGCGGCGAACGACGTGCTGCGCGAGCGCGCCGCGGCGGATGACAGCGGCTACTTCGTTGAGGTGGCGCCCGAGGCCATTCGCCTGGCCGGCACCACCCCGCAGGCGACCTGCTACGCCGTCTACGACCTCCTGGCGCGCCTGGGCTGCCGATGGTTCATGCCCGGCGAGATCGGGGAGGTCGTGCCCGTGCTGGGCCAGGTGCAGATGGAGACCTTCTCCGTGGTGGAGCTGCCGGACTTCACCGCCAGGCGTCTGCAGTCCCTCCCCCAGGGCGAGGCCACGGATGAGTGGGCGCTGCGCAACCGCCTGGGCGGCCCACACTTCCCGGCCTCGCACTCCTGGAACAGCCTGGTGCCGCCGGACCAGTACTATGAGGCCCACCCGGAGTACTACTCCCTGGTGGACGGCGAGCGCGTCCCCCGACAGCTCTGCACCTCCAACCCCGCCGTGGTGGCGCTGGCGGCGGAAAGCATCATCCGCATGCACGAGGAGAATCCGGACAGGACCTGGTTCGGCATCGGGCCAAACGACGGCGGTGGCTTCTGCGAGTGCCCCAACTGCCGGGCGCAGGACACCGGCGATTACGATCCCTTCAGCGGTGAGATCTCCATAACCGACCGCTTCCTCCGCTTCGCGAACGCCGTGGCCGAGCAGGTGCACCAGGTCTACCCCGGCATCAGGTTCGCGTTCTACGCCTACCACAACTACATTCGACCGCCCAGGGAGGTCATGCCCGACCCCAGCCTCGTGCCGGCCGTGGCCCCCATCACGCTCTGCCGGCTGCACGGAATGGGCAACCCGGTGTGCCCGGAGCGCAACTACCATCAGTACCTCATCCGGGAGTGGACCAAGATCAGCCCGGAGGTCTACCACAGAGGCTACAGCTACAACCTGGCAGGGCCGAGCCTGCCGCTCAACTACGTCAGCCGCTGGGCCTACGAGATCCCCTACTGCAAGAAGGCCGGGATCACCGGCTTCCGCGTGGAGACGCAGATGTCGTGGGCCAACTACGGGCCGCTGGGCTACGTCATGGCGAGGCTGATGTGGGACGCCGACGTGGACGTGCAGGTGCTGCTGCAGGACTACTACGAGAAGCTCTACGGACCCGCGGCAGTGCCCATGCAACAGTACTGGACGCGGATGGACCAAGCGCGGCGGGACGCTCCCCACCACACCGGAAACGCCGTCAACATCCCGGACATCTACACGCCGGAGGTCATGAAGTACCTCTTCCGGCGGCTGGACCAGGCCAAGCGGATGGCGAGGGGGGCCGCGCCCTATGAGGCTCGCGTGCACATCGCTGACCAGAGCCTCGCCTACCTGGACGCCTTCCTGCGCATGCGCCAGGCGGCCGAGGGGTTCCGCTGGCGCGAGGCCAAGAAGGCGCTGGATGAGATGCGCCAGATCGGGGAGTGGATGCATCAGCACGATCCCCCGCTGATGGAGCGGCACGGCGGCGTGTCACGGGTGGAGCGCTTCTGGGCCAATGAGGTGGAGCAGGCCGTCCAGCGCGTGGAGGGCCGCAATGAGCTGGTGCATCAGTTCGCCGATCAGTGGCGGACCTACATGGACCCGCTGAACGTGGGCGAGGACCTGCGCTACTGGGCCCGGCGGCTCGAGGACGACGCCTGGCAGCGGCTGAAGACCTTCTCGGCGAGCTGGAGCGACCAGGGCCTGCGCTACTACCGGGGCGCCATGTGGTACCGTCAGACGGTCACTATCCCGCCCAAGTGGGGCGGGCGAAAGCTGATGCTGTGGTTCGGTGGCGTGGACGAGACCGCCAAGCTGTGGGTCAATGACACCTACATCGGCGAGTGGGAGACGAACGGGTGGCAGCCGGTGGAGACCGACATCACCCACGCCGTCCGCTTCGGTCGCGAGAACCTGATCTGCGTGAAGGTCACCAACGAGGAGCTGAACGAGCTGGGCACCGGGGGCATCACGCGCCCGGTGATGATCTGGTCGCCGGCGCCCGGCGAGCAGCCCCAGCCAAGCCAGCAGGAGGCGGAGGGGGAGCAGGGCGAGGGCGGGTGATGGCGGAGGAAGGCGCATTGGCGCGGCTCAAGCGCGATCTCGAGGAGATCGTCCGAGACCGTCTGGCCGACTGGCCGCCACAGTGGGAGGGCTATCACTGGCCGGGGTACACCTGGGAGCACACGCTGCGGGTGCGCAACCTGGCGCTGCGCCTGGCCTGCGAGGAGGGGGCCGACGAGACGGTCGTCGATCTGGCGGCGCTGCTGCACGACATCGAGAAGCCGGTCGGCCGCGAGCACGCCGCCGCCGGGGCGCGATGGGCACGCCGGGAGCTGCTGGCGCGGGCCGTGGAAGAGAGTCTGGCCGAGCGCGTGGCCTCGGCCATCGGCTCGCACGCAGGCGGTAACACGGTCCGGCATCCCATCGAGAACCTGGTGCTGGGCGACGCCGACCTCATCGACGCCAACTTCGGCCTGGTCGGCGTCTGGCGCTTCATCACCATCCGGGCCGGCCACGGAGCTGCGGTCCCGGAGACCGTCGAGGGCTTTGACGACTGGCTGCCACGCAAGGATGAGCTGCTCTCCCTGCTGCACACCGAATCCGGGATGACGGTGGCCGAGCAGCGCCGGGAGCGGATGCACCGTTTCTGCGCCGACGTGGAGGACGCGCTCGCCGGCGAGCGGACGAACGGGCTGATGGCGCTGGTGGAGCACATCAACGCCCGCCACGCCCGCGGCGGCATCTTCGAGCAGCTCCCGGAGCTGCGACGGATCGCGCAGCAGTCGGGCGAGCCACGAGCCGTGGCGGCCTGCCAGCGCCTCGCCGAGGAGGCCGCGGGCGAGGCGTGAACGCCCGGCGAGACGTTGCCGTCCGGAACGGGGAGGATCCAGACGCGGCGGCCCTTTGCCGTTGCGGAGCGGCGGGGCTTCAGACCCGCCGGCCGTTTGCTGTGTCGTCAGTGAGGCACGCGCCTCCGATGTCGCGACGCTCAGGTGGGACGTTGGACTTCCAGCCTACAGCTCCCGGTCGATGACGCGCTCGATCTCGCGCAGGGCCAGCTTTGCCTGCAGCTTGCGCCGCTCGTGCTTGTTGAGGCGCTGCGTGGCCTTCGGGCGTGGCAGCAGGCCGAAGTTCGAGTTCATGGGCTGGAAGCTGGCCGGATCCGCGGTCGTGATGTGCTCCGCCAGAGCGCCGAGCACCGATGCTCGTGGCATGACCAGCGGCTCCTCGCCCTGCACCAGCCGGGCGGCGTTGATCCCCGCCACCAGCCCCGAGCCGGTGCTCTCCACGTAGCCCTCCACCCCCGTGATCTGGCCCGCGAAGAGCAGGTCATCCCGCTGCCGGAGCTGCCAGGTGGGCCCCAGCAGCGTGGGGGCGTTGATGTAGGTGTTGCGGTGCACCGCGCCATAGCGCAGGAATTCGGCCTCCTTGAGCCCCGGGATCATGCGGAAGACGCGCCGCTGCTCGGGGTAGGTGAGCGAGGTCTGGAAGCCCACCAGGTTCCACATCGTCCCCTCGCGATTCTCGGCACGAAGCTGCGCCACCGCCGAGGGCATCTTCCCGGTGCGGGGGTCGGTGAGGCCCTTGGGCCTCATGGGCCCGTAGCGCGGCCCGTCGATGCCTCGGGAGGCGATGATCTCGATGGGCAGGCAGCCCTCAAACAGCTCATCGGGGTCGTAGTCGGCATGCAGCGTGGTCTCAGCGTTGATCAGCTCGTGATGGAACGTCTCGTACTGCTCGCGGTCGAAGGGGCAGTTGATGTAGTCCGCCTCGCCCTTGTCATAGCGCGACTGGCGGAAGACCACCTGGTAGTCGATGCTGTCGGCGGCGATGATGGGTGAGAGCGCGTCGTAGAAGTAGAGCCGCTCGCTGCCGGTCAGCTCAGCGATGGCCTCCGACAGCCCATCAGACGTCAGCGGTCCGGAGGCGATGATCGCCGGACCGGGCGGGATGCGCGTGACCTCCTCGCGGCGCACCTCGATCAGCGGATGCGCCGACACGTGCTCGGTGACCCGCTCGGCGAAGCGGCTGCGGTCCACCGCCAGGGCCTGTCCGGCGGGCACCGACGTCTCGTCGGCGCAGCGGATGATCAGCGAGCCCAGCAGCCGCAGCTCCTGCTTGAGCACCCCGTGCGCGGAGGTCATGCGATTGGACTTGAGGGAGTTGGAGCAGACCAGCTCCGCGAACAGGTCCGTCTCGTGGGCCGGGGTCATCACATCGGGGCGCATCTCGCAGAGCACCACGGGCACGCCGCGCTGCGCGACCTGCCACGCGGCCTCCGACCCGGCGAGGCCCGCGCCGACGATGGTGACGTGCTGCTGTGGCGTCTCAGTCATTGTGTCGTGAGTATAGCACGTCGCGGCGGGCGGCGCACAACACGCCCTCGCCGAGGAGACATCTACCGGCCCTCGACCTCGCGCGGGGGCTCGGTGGCGAGCTGGAACGCCCGGACGAGTTGCAGGTCGATGACGATGTCCGCCTGCACCTCCCGGTCGAAGGAGACCGTCCGGTAGCTGCCGTCGGGCCAGTCGATGCGGACGGCGCGATCGCCGCGGAAGGAGATGCGCGGCTGGCCCTCCCCCTCCCGCCATGCGGTCAGCGCCGCCAGCACGGTGTGCTCCCGCGCCGGCTGGCGGTTGGTCACCCACAGGTTGTGGGCCAGCATCATCTCCTCGTCGATCTCCCGGCCGACGCGCTCGAGCCGCTCGGCGGTGTGCTCGTAGATGTCCTCACCGGTAACCGGGTTCCTGAAGCCGTCGCGGCCCTGCAGGTCCACGATCTCCAGAGTGCGCGGGTCATTCGCCAGCGAGACGCGCGCGTGCACGTCCTCCATCGTCCAGTCGAAGGTGGCGCCGTCGATGGACAGCTCCACGGGCTGATCCACGTGCAGCAGCCACGAGAACTGCGCCGGATCGGCGTCCTGGCGCATGGCCAGGTCGTCGAAGATGACGAAGGCGCGGTCGTCCAGGAACAGCACATGCCGGTGCCAGCGCAGCAGCCCGGGCACATTCTGGTAGGCGTGCGTGGCGTCACCGACCCACCAGGTGTAGCCATCGCCCTCATCGTAGGCCAGCAGGCGGCCGCAGTAGGGATAGGCGGGGTCACGGGCGTTCCACTCCTGGCCCTGGCCGTTCACCAAGATGACGTTGTGGCTCATGGAGTGGCGGGAGTGCGGGTCGGGGTAGGCGCCGCCAGCGCCCACGCTGAGCGTCTGCCCGTGCGCGTGCCACACGAAGTCGTTCTCAGCGCGGAAGGAGTGCGAGTAGCCGCCGCGGGGGCGGCACTTGAAGAGCATCCCGGTCGCGTCCCCGAAGGCCTCGCGGTCAGAGGGCGGAGCGGTGCTGACCATCACCCAGCCGGCCTCGGGGAAGACGCCGTCGGGGCTGTAGGGCTCAGGCTGGGGCATCTGCAGCCGCGCCGCGGCGCTGAGGTCCAGCCACGGCCGCGCCGAGCGCCGATAGCCCACCTCGCCGGCCAGCGCATGATAGCGGTGCGTGGTGCGCCCGTCGTCGGTGAGCCACGCCAGCAGCTTGAAGACATGAAGCTGCGTGCCGCGCTTGCCGTCGGGGCCCTGCGCGTAGTCGCCGAAGGAGAGCCGCCTGATGCCCAGGGGCAGGATATGCGCGTACCACTCGCCGAGGCGCTGGAAGTAGGGGCTGCGGCCCAGGTGCAGCTCCGGCAGCAGCAGGTGCGTGTGCATGGCGGCGTAGAGCATCGAGAGGCCTTTCCAGCCGCCGTAGGCCAGGCCCTCATTCCATCCCTCGTCGGGGCCGTGGCCGGAGCTGACGCCGGTGAGGTAGTTGAGCGTCAGGGGCACCAGCTCGTCGGACAGCTCCAGGTCGCCGGCGGTGAGCAGCGCCGCCGGCATCGACCACACGAAGTTCTCGAAGGGGTGGCTGGCGGGATAGACCGCGACGCCGCGGACGTGCGCGGTGCCGTCGCTGCGCAGCCAGGAGGCGGCCTCCAGGTAGGTGGCGTGCAGGCGCCACCCAATCGAGGCCAGGATCTGCTCCCGCTGGCCCTCCGACAGCTCCGGGTGCCACAGGTCGTAGCAGACCGCCAGGTGCTCCGTCACCTGCGTGGGCCATTTGCGGACGTCGGCGTGATACTCTGGCGAGGACTGGCCGCCCTTGGGGAAGGACGCCAGGGCCACGGCGTGGTCGATGCCCGGCAGGAGGCTCTGGTCGCCGGTGAGGCGGTAGGCCAGCGCGCAGTTGGCCAGCTCCCAGGCGATCTTCGCCCAGTCCGCGCCATCCAGGCCGGTCGCGTCCTTCCTGTCGGTCTCCGGGAAGTCCGTGCACCAGTCGCGGCCCCTGGCGTTCTCGGCGATCTTCAGCACCTCGGCCAGCCACTCGGCCGCGTGCTCGTCGGCCTCCAGCACCGCCCGGAATGCCTCCCAGTCGCCGTCGGCGGGACCCAGGCGCGGATGGGGCTGCGCGCCGAGGAGCTGGTGCGCGCGCTCGATCACGGTGCGGTCCCACTCCACCGCGTCCTCGGTAACGATGAAGCTGCGGGACTCGCTCCACTGCACCGGCTCATCGCCGAGGCGGTAGCCCACCCGCCAGTGCCAGGTGCCCTCCTCAAGCACCGGCAGCGCGTTGTAGAAGTTGTAGGGAGTGTCGCGGACCTCGACGACCGGATCGGCGAAGCCATCCGTGGGGGCGATCTGGAGCGTGAAGAGCCGCTGCCGCGGGTGGTCGGTGGTGATGGTGCCCCGCACGTAGGGCCAGGACATGCGCGGCGGGGTGCAGTCCACCACCTGACCGTGGCCGGGCCGGAAACCCAGGAAGTGCGGGTAGTGCGAGCGGGAGTCGAGCGGGATCAGCCCGCCGTCGGGCAGCGTGGCCCCAAGCATCGCGGATACGAGCACAGCGGTCATCATCGCATTCACCCCTGCATCTAATCAGCCTACGGGGCGCCTTCTCTGCCCGGGACCGGCGCACCTCGTCGCCTGCATCTGATGCTCACTCAGGCTTCGCGGTAGACCGTCGCCCACCAGCCGTGCCTCGCCTCTCGCAGCTCGGCGCGCTTGCGGATGAGGTGCAGCAGCTCCCCGTGGTCCTCCACGCAGCGCGGGATCGGCACGCTGGTGCGTCCGAGGCCCAGGCGCATCGCCGGGGGCTGGAGGAGGCCGCCGGCGCGGGTCACCACCAGCTCCTCAATAGCCCACCAGCCCAACTTCTCCCGCTCATCGCCGATGGTGGGCAGGCGGATGCCCTCGGCGTCTACCTCAACGAGCTCGGTACACAGCTTCCGGAAGTGCTTGCCGATGCGCCGGCCGTCACGGAGGGCCTGTCGCAGGCCGGCCAGGGCAAGCAGTGCGGGGATGAGCAGGGCGTTAGTTGCGCCAAGTGGTCCGAAGATCTGCATCAGCCACCAGCCCAACGCCACCGGCAGGCCGATGTACAGCGCCACGCGCAGCGGCATGGTGGCGAACGGAATCCACGCCACATAGCTTCCGGTGTCGAATGCGAACTGCTCGGTGTCCGGTCTGCTCACACTCTCCTCCACCCGTGCACCGCCTGACCGGCATTTCGCCGGCGGCCCGGGTCCGTTCCTCCCCGCAGGAACCGCGCCGGCCGGCAGGAGCGTTCTGACCCATGAAGAGGCAAGACGTCCGCGAACGGAGGACATCGCGATGAGGGGCCGTCTGCTGGTGCTCACTGTCGTCTTGGCGTTGGTCGCCCCAGCGGCTGCACAGGACAGCTACAAGGCCACGCTGGTGTCGCACTACCCCTTCTACAGGACCGTCACCACCAGCTTCGCTCCGATCTACCCAGCGCTGGCCAGGCAGATCGTGGACGACTTCGGGATCACCGAGGGCATGTGCGTGGACGTCGGCGGCGGCTCCGGCGCGCTCTCCTTCGCCCTCGCGGAGGAAACCGACCTGACCTTCTATATGCTTGACATTGACCCCTGGGCGGTGCGCCTGTGCAACTACCTGGCTATGCAGGAGAACATGATGCAGCGCGTGCGAGCCGTGCAGGGCGACGCCCAGGACATGCCCTTCCGCGATGAGTACGCCGACCTCGTGGTCAGCCGGGGCTCGATCTTCTTCTGGCCGGATCAGCTCGCAGGCGTGATGGAGTGCTACCGCATACTCAAGCCCGGAGGCGTGGCCTACGTCGGCGGCGGCTTCTCCCGGATTCTGGACCCGGCCATTCGGGAGCCGCTGGCGCGGGCCAAGCAGGAGTCCCTTCCGGAGCACCGCGCGGGCGGCTGGCGGCCCATCGAGGACGACCTCATCGAGCGCGCCAAGGCCGCCGGCATCGAGGACATCCACATGGAGACCGAGCCCATCGCCGGCTGGTGGCTGGTCATCCGCAAGCCGGCGGAGGACTAACCGGCGCGGGCGTCAAACTGGAGGGCTGCGCGAACGCCCGTCAGAGCGGAGGGATGATAATGAGCCGCATCTCCTCCTGAGCGCCGGGAACGTGGCGCTGCGCTACTCCAACGATCAGCTTCCCGACGTCAGCTACAAGGTGTTGCTGGACCTGCAGATGCACGCGCTGGCCACGGACCGGGCCTTTGAGGACCTGCGCGGCGTGGGCTTCTGGAGCG
Source organism: Armatimonadota bacterium (assembly GCA_034722055.1). Lineage (GTDB taxonomy): Bacteria > Armatimonadota > Zipacnadia > Zipacnadales > UBA5352 > JAYENL01. Next base: position 2,283 of record JAYENL010000131.1, on the reverse strand, counting down.
GGCATTACATCGACGAGGAGCTGATGCGCTGGTACGGGGCGCTCTTCCGGCACTACTGCATCGAGGGCAGGCGCACGCGGCTGAGCGACGACCCTTACATGCTCGAGCATCTGACCAATCCCGGCTTCGAGGACGGCCTTCAGGGCTGGGAGGTGCGGGGCTCGGTGGAGCCGGTCAGGATCGCAGAGATGCCGCAGAAGGGAGCCCGCGGCCGGTACTCGCCCGTGCCGGAGGGCGAGATGGTGGTCCGCACGATGCGCGATGCCGATGCGCCGAACAGCCTCAGCCAGCCCATCCGCAACCTTGAGCCGGGCCGGCTCTACTCGCTGAAGCTCTACTGCACGAATCCGGAGTACAGCGAGGAGCTGATCCCGGCAGAGATCAGCATCGAGGGCGGCGAAATGCTGCCGCGGCGTACGCTCGATCGCGTGTGGCAGGTGGAGGACGTCTACTGGACGGTGCACTACCGCGTCTTCCGCGCCACCGCCTCGAAGGGGAGCCTGACCATCTCCGACGCCGCTCCGGGCGAGGTCTACTGGGACTTCGTGCAGATCGAGCCCTACTTCGCCGAGCAGTAGCACGCGGAACGGCGCCGGAGGCGCGAGGTGCGGAGGTCCCCCCGGACGGCACCCCGCCCGGTCAGGGCTCGATGATCACCTTCCCGCATCGCCCCTCGTCTGCCGTGTGCAGGGCCTCGGGCGCGTCGTGGAGGCCGAAGCGGTGCGTGATCATGGGCTCGAAGCTGGTGCCGCTGGCGACGAGGAAGCGCACGACATCCCAGCTCCAGCCCAGGGGGAAGACCACTGAGCCGATGATGGTGCAGGCCTTGCCGTGGATGGCGGTGGGGTTGATGACCGCCTCGTCGCTGCCCACGCCGACGATGGCGATGCGGCCCCCGCGGCGGATCGCCGGAAGCATCAGCTCCCGCGCGGCCGTGGCCCCGGAGGTCTCCACCAGGCAGCCCACGCCCTCCACCCAGTCGATCCCCGGGGTGCGGCTGAAGGCGTGAATGCGCTCCACCGCGCCCTCCTCGCGGCCGTCGATGACCTCCTGCGCGCCACACTGCATCCCGAGCTCGAGCCGCTCGGGGATGATGTCCATGCCGATCACCCGCAGGCCCATGGCCCTGGCGACGATCACCGTTGACAGCCCCACCGGACCGAGGCCGAAGACCGCCAGCGTCTCGTGCGGACGTGCCTGCAGCCGCCGCAGCGCGGCGTAGGCCGTGGTGCCAACGCACGCGATGCAGGCGCCATCGGCGAAGGTCAGCGGCTGGGGCAGCGGGATGCAGTTGGCCTCACCGGCGGCCATCAACTCCGCGAAGGACCCCGGCCGACCGACGCCGTAGACCTGATGCCGGTAGCGGCAGGCGACGGTCTCGCCGCGGGCGCACTGATCGCACACGCCGCAGCCGTGGTGGTGATGGACGCTGACGCGGTCGCCGCGCCTGAGCCGCACGATGCCCTCTCCGACGTCAACGACGGTGCCGGCCGGCTCGTGCCCACCGATCTGATCCATGTCCCTCTCGCCGCGGTAGACGTGCAGGTCCGAGCCGCAGATGCCGGTGGCCTCGATACGCAGCACGACCTCGCCGTGGCCCGGGACGGGCTCGGGAAACTCGCGCACCTCGCACGTGCGGTTGCCGGTCAGCACAGCACCCTTCATGACGATAGCCTCTCGCGCCAGGGATGGCCGACGGCAGACAGTGCGCCACCAGGTCGGCGAATCCCTGCCCGAGCGGCGCGCGGGCGTGCGGCCGCTCTCCCGGCTGCGGGCCTCCGCCCCGACCCGAGCTTCGCTCGGCCCACCCTCCATGGCACCACAGACGACGTGGCGCAGGCGGGAGGGGAACAACGAGCGCGGCGTCTCGGTCCCCGGTGCGGTCGTCCTGAGGCTGGATGCACAGCAGCCTTACCGAGCCGGCCCGTTCGTGCGTCGTTGTCGTGATCTGTTCCGTGGCACGCACACTCCTGTGCGTGCGCCGTTCGTCCTCGTGCGCCGGCCGACGGCGCTGCGCTCAGGCGGCCAATCCCCGCTGGAGCCGAAGCCCGAACCAACGGTTCGGGCACCCGGAACGGCTCGACGCATGTGAACATGCGTCGCTCCGAACGGCACTGCGGCGCTTGAATGTTGTACGGAGCGGCGGGCAGCCTTGCCCGCCGGCCGTTTGTCGTTGCCGTCTCCCCTCTCCCGCCTCCAAGCGAAGCGAGGCAGGGAGAGGGGAGTGGAGTTTGCGGCGCAAACTCCGAGGGGTGAGGCAAGCCCTCGCGGTGCCGGCCGCCT
>JAYENL010000130.1:0-82020 GCA_034722055.1 Armatimonadota bacterium | reverse complement strand
ATCCCTGCCTGCCATCGTTCGTCGCGGCCATGCCAGACCGTCTGTAAGGTCGGAAGGACCGCAGGACCATGATAGCGAATGCCATGCTGTGGCGAGGCCGTAGATGCCATCAATCGTGGACGGGAGGCAGCCATGAATCCGGTGCTATTCTCGGTCAGCTACGCGGGCCTGTGGGGACAGGATGTCCTGGGCCTTGAGGAGTTCGTCCGGCACGCCTCGAAGCTGGGATACGCGGGCGTGGAGCTGATGGGCAAGCGGCCGCACCTGTCGCCGCTGGACTACAGGGAGGAGCGCGCCGAGGAGCTGGCGGGACTGTGCGAGGAGGTGGGGCTGGAGGTGGCGTGTGTCGCAGCCTACACCAACTTCAGCGGCGGGGTGGAGTCCGCTGAGGTGCCCTTCGGGGAGCTTCAGGTCCTGTACGTGGAGCGCCTTGCACGCCTGGCGCGGGCGCTGGACTGCGGGCTGGTGCGCGTCTTCACCTCCTACGAGCGGCCCGACCTGCCGCTTGCCGAGAACTGGCGGCGGACGGTGGAGGCGCTGCAGGAGTGCTGCGACCGAGCCGCCGAGTTCGACGTGACCATCGGCATCCAGAACCACCATGACCTGGCGGTGCACTCGAAGGCCCTGCTGGAGCTGCTGGGGGACATCGACCGGCCCAACTGCGCGCTGATGTTCGACCCGTGGTCGCCGTGCCTCCGCGGCGAGGAGCCCTTCGAGACCGCCCGGGAGATGGCGCCACACGTGGTCTACACCACGCTCGCAGACTATGTGCGGCTGCCGCGCTTCCAGCACACTGCGTCGCTGGTCAACTACGAGCGCGTGGAGCCGGACTTCGTGCGCGCGGTGCCCATCGGCGAGGGTGACATCGCGAGTCTGGAGTTCGTGCGCGGGCTGCGCGCGGGCGGCTACGAGGGGCCCATCGCCTACGAGATGTGCTCGCCGCTGCGCGGGGGCGGGAGCCTGGAGAACCTCGACCGCTGCGCCCGGCGCTTTCTGCAATGGCTTGAGGAGAACGAGCTGAGGTAGGCTGGTCGGGCGACTTCGCGCGCCTGCTGCGCAGCCGCCCTCAGGCGGCCCCTCCTCGAGGTCGCGGTACGATGCGGCCGTGCGATGGCGTGCGGTCTGAGCCTACTCCGAGAGCAGTTCGCGGACGCGACGGGCGGTCTCCTCCCGGGCCTCGCGCAGGCGGGAGGCGTCCTTCTCGATCTCCTCGACGTTGACCGCCAGGTCGCAGCGGAGCTGCTCGACGCAGCGGCGGACCTCGTCGGGGTTGGTCGAGCCCAGGCTCTCCTGCGCCCGCACCACCGCGGCCGGGTCCACCACCTCCGCGACCTGCTCGGGAGTCATCGGCTGGCCGCGGTCGCTCAGGATCTGCGCCACCCGCTCGTGATCGTCGAGCGTGGCATCCTCCTCCAGCAGCCTTCCCACCAGCGAGCCGATCAGCTCGTGGCAGTCGCGGAAGGGCATCCCGCGCTCGCGGACGAGGTGGTTCGCCAGCTCGGTGGCGGAGGCGAACTCCGCGCCGGCCAGCTCCGCCATGCGCTCGGTCTTCAGCGTCATGGACCGCCACATGCCGACCATGACCTCCACGGTGTCCAGCGCGTGCCGGCAGGCCTCCCAGACCGGCGGCTTATCGTTCTGGAGGTCGCGGTTGTAGCCGCTGGGGAGGGCCTTCAGGAGCGTCACCAGCTCCATCAGGCGGCCGGCGACGGCGGCCGTGCGGGCCCGCGAGAGCTCGCCGGCGCAGGGGTTCTTCTTCTGGGGCATGATGGAGCTGCCGGTGGCGAAGGCGTCGTCCACCTCCAGCATGCCGAAGGCCGGGGAGGAGAAGAGCACGACCTCCTCGGCCATCCGGGAGAGGTTCACCATGAGCATGGTCAGCGCCGCCACCGACTCCACCGCGAAGTCGCGCGACTGCACGGCGTCCATGGCGTTGAAGACCACCCCGTCGAAGCCCAGCAGCCGGGCGGTCAGCTCGCGATCGGTGGGGAAGGACGTGCCGGCCAGCGCCGCGCCGCCCAGGGGGCACTGATTGGTGCGCAGGTAGGCCTGGGCCAGGCGCTGCTCGTCGCGCTCCAGGCCGGCAGCGTGGGCGGCCAGCCAGAAGCCGGCGGTGATGGGCTGGGCGTGCTGGGTGTGGGTGAAGCCGGGCATGGTGTGCTCGGCGTGCTGCTCCGCCAGCTCCAGCAGCACCTCGCGCAGCTCCGCGAGCCCCCGCCGGACCTCCAGCAGATACTGCCGGAGGCGCATGCGGAAGTCGGTGACCACCTGGTCGTTGCGGGAGCGCGCGGTGTGCAGCCGTCCCCCGGCCTCCGGCCCGGCGCCCTCCCGAAGGAAGCTCTCCACGTTCATGTGGACATCCTCGAGCTCGACCTTCAGCTCCAGCTCGCCCGCCTCGAAGCGCTTCCGCGCGGTCTCCAGCCAGCGGAGGATCTCCCGGGTGTGCTCCGTGCTGTTGATGCCGCACTCGTGGAGCATCAGGGCATGGGCCTCGCTGCCCCAGATATCCTCGGCGATCATCTCGCCATCGGCCTCCGTGGACTCGGAGAACCGCAGCATGGTCTCGTCCACATCGGTCGAGAACCGGCCGCCCCAGAGCTTGTCAGAGCCGCCTGGCCCGGTCATGGGAATCATTCATCCTCTCCGGAGACGCCCGCACCGGAATTCGGCCGTGGAACGGTCTCCGCGTGCAGGAATGGCGGCGAGAGGGCCTCGCCGCCATCCACATCATCGTTGTCGGCCGAAGGCGAACCGGGACTAACCGGTCGCCATCCACATCTCTTCCTTGAAGTGCCAGTACTGGGTGTCGTTGAGGTACTCCTCGGTGGTTGCCAGCAGGTTCAGATGCCCCCGCTCCTGGCCGAGGAGGAACTCGTAGAGCATCCGCTCATTCTCGCCCTCGGCCTCCTCAAGGTGCTGGCCGTAGAAGCGAATGGCCCTGCGCTCCTTGTCCATGGCGGTCGCGTAGGCGCCCTCCAGGGTGGGGTCGTTGGCGAGGGTGTCGCCGACGTCCTCCAGCGCCGTCATGAAGATCTGCTCCGCCTGCTGCATCATGTCAACCTGCTTGGGCTCGAGCTCGCCGAGAGCGGGACAGCTATCGGTGGCCCTGGCCTTCTCGAAGACGTCCCGCAGCAGCTTCTCGTGCTCGACCTCCCACTCCGACAGCGCCTCGAAGGTGCGCTTGGCGAGGGGATTGGTGGCCTCACTCGCGGCCTTGGTGTAGAACCGCTGCGCGTCGCGCTCCATCTCGATGGCCTCTTGCATAACCTCACACACGTCCGCCACGTCCATCAGCCTCCTCAGGGAGTCTCCTCCATCATCGCAGGCGCAACCGCAGAGGCAGGTCTCCAGCCCCACGCGCACGAAACGCCCGGTGCATCACTGCCAACGCTGTAACAATACACGAATCGCCGGGAGGGAGCAAATGCCATGCACCGCACCCCGGCCCCTATAGCCTTCGCGCTCATCTGCTGCATCCCCTGCCTCGCGCAGGGCGAGGAGGCGACAATGCACTCAGTGACCATCAAGGCGGGCGAGCTGACAGTCGTCATTGGCGACAGCTCCGACCACGGCGCCGGACGCCAGGGGTATGAGGGCGTCTGGAGCCTGACGCACACGCAGCGCGACATCAACGTCTACCGGCCGATCTACGCCGGGCTCATCGCCCACCGGCAGCCGTGCGAGGCTGTGCGCATCAGCGAGACGGCCGCCGAGATCCGACGCGAGGGCGTGGATGCGGTGGAGCGCTTCGAGGTGGTGCCACCGCACTACCTCGACTACACCGTGCGCTTCCCCGCTACAGGCGAGACGGCCTACTGGAATGACGCCTCCTATATGAACGCGCCGGAGGACCCGGCCATCTACCTCATCAACTCCGCCGGCGAGTGGATGCGCCACTACGACCCCGAGCACGGCTCGGCCGCCAGCGTCCTGCCCGAGGGCATGGAGCCGCCGGAGCTGCAGACGGTCCCGGACGCGACATACGCGCACGGCACCAACAGCTTCGCGGATTCACTGTCCGATCCGCGCTTCGACCCCGAGCGCGCGCTGTATTACGGCAACATCGACGGCGGCATGGTGCTGATCTACATGTTCGAGCGCGGGCACGAGGTCATCCCCTACATGTCACCATCCGGTGGCGGCTACAACGAGGAGCTTGAACGCACATGCCCGGCGTGGGACTTCCGCTACCGGCTGCAGGGCCTGACCCCGGGCGAGGAGGTCGTGCTGCGCCACCGCGTGGTCTACAAGCCCTTCGTCTCCCGGGACGACGTGCTGGCGGAGTACGAGGCATGGAGGGCGAGCCTTGCCGGGCATGATTGACCTCACGCGCAACACCGTGCACCTGGGCGACAACCTCCCGCTGCTGCGGCAGATGCCGGACGCCTGCGTGCCCCTGATCTACATCGACCCGCCCTTCAACACCGGCAAGCAGCAGGCGCGGACGCAGATCAGGGTCGAGCGCGATGAGGCCGGCGATCGGACTGGCTTCGGCGGAGAGCGCTACCGCACGCAGGAGGTCATCTCGCGGGCGTGGCAGGATGAGTTCGACGACTACCTGGGCTTTCTGGAGCCGCGCCTGCAGGAGGCCCACCGCGTGCTTGCTCCCGACGGCTCGCTCTATCTGCACATCGACTACCGCGAGGTCCACTACGTCAAGGTGCTGCTCGACGCCATCTTCGGCCGCGAGTGCTTCATCAACGAGATCATCTGGGCGTATGACTACGGCGGCCGCAGCAGAAACCGCTGGCCGGCCAAGCACGACAACATCCTCCTCTACGCCAAGGACCCCGAGGCGTACGTCTTCAACCGCGAGGAGGTTGACCGCATCCCCTACATGGCGCCGGGCCTGGTGAGCGAGGAGAAGCGGGACCAGGGCAAGTTCCCGACGGACACCTGGTGGCACACCATCGTCTCGCCCACTGGCAGCGAGAAGACCGGCTATCCCACGCAGAAGCCGGTGGGGATCCTGCGGCGCATCGTGGCGGCGTCGTCGCGCCCCGGCGACCTGGTGCTGGACTTCTTCGCCGGCAGTGGCACGACCGGCGTGGCGGCACTGGAGCTGGGCCGCAGGTTCTGCCTCATCGACAACAACCCGGAGGCCTTCGAGGTGATGCGAGAGCGCTTTTCGGATGCGCAGTTGAGCTTCGAGGGAGCCGGGGTGCAGTTCGTCGAGTGGCGGGATGGTGCTGAGGCATAGCTAAAGTCGTCTTGTGGTCCCGGCGCCCTCGCCGGGGGTGCGCCGAAAGCGCACGGCCGTTGTCATTCGTCGTCCCGTGGCAGGGGAGTCCTCCCCGTGCGCCGTGAAGCCGTAGCGTGTCCCAGCGGCCCAGAACAGCAACGGCGCCTTCCATCGCGTAGGTCGGGCTTCGAGCCCGACGCCGTTCCTGCTGCTGCGACCGGCCTGACTTCGCGCGCCTCGTAACGGCGCTTCGCGCCGTCCGCGGCGAGGGCGCCGAGGGCACAACGTCAAGGGCGACGGCCGGGAGCCCGCGTAGGCCCTTCCCTCCACAACGACTGCGACAACGGTAACAGCGAACGACTCGACGCATGTGAACATGCGTCGCTCCGGACAGCAACGACGACGACAATGGCCCTTGCAGCCAGAGGTCGCTCCGTGGCACGGGCACTCCTGCCCGTGCGTCGTGCATCTGCGGCCTATCCCAACAGCCGACAACAACAACGGCGCTTCGCGCCGTCCGCGGCGAGGGCGCCGAGGGCACAACGTCAAGGGCGACGGCCGGGAGGCCGCGTAGGCCCTCCCCTCCAGAACGACTACGCCAACGGCCAACGACTCGACGCATGTGAACATGCGTCGCTCCGGACAGCAACGACCAACGACAACGGCCGCCGCGGGTCTCTGGCGACGGCCGTTCTTCTCCGGTCCCGGATCTGGCTTTCCGGTTTCCTCTTTCCGGCTCACTCCTCATCTTCTAGGAACGGCATCCCCCGCTTGCTGAGGATCTTGTACTGCAGGGCGTGGATCTTGGTGGCCGGGCCGGAGTCGGGCTGCTGGAAGCCGGAGGTCGCCAGGGAGCGCAGCTCAGGGGCGAACAGGCCGCTGTCCGTCTCCCGGCTGAGGATGTCGATGTTGCCCTTGTAGAGCGAGACGACGTAGGTGCCGTTGACCATCGACTGCGAGCTCTCGATGAAGGCCGCGCAGTCCTCAGTGAAGGGGTGGAACCAGGCGCCGTGGTAGACCTGATAGGCCCACAGGCGCTCGATGTGGGGCTTGTTCTGCACCTGCTCCTTGGTGAGGCAGAGCTGCTCCAGGTCGCGGTGGAGGTTCAGGATCACCGTGGCCGCCGGGGCCTCGTAGGCCTCGCGGGACTTCAGCGCGATCAGCCCGTCCTCGAACATGTCGATCTTGCCGATGGCGTGCGTGCCGGCGGCGTGGTTGAGGTAGTCGATGATCTCCGCCAGGCCGGTGACGCCGTCGCATCGGACGGGCAGGCCATCCTCGAACTCGATCTCCACCTGCTGCGCCTCATCCGGCGCGCTCTCCGGGAACTGGTACCACACGTACTCCTCCTCCGGGATGCGCATCTGCAGGTTGTCCACCTCGCCGGAGCCGATGGAGCGGCACCACATGGTCAGATCGTCGCCGATGCCGGCCTTGTAGGGGATGCCATAGTGCTCCGAGAGGTCCTTCTCGTCCTGGCGGGTGAAGTCGAACTCCCGTATGGGCACGATGACCTCCAGGTCGGGGGCGAAGATGGCGAAGACGTTCGCCATGCGGTACTGGTCGTTGCCCTTGCCGGTGGAGCCCTCGCAGATGGCGTCGCAGCCCTCCTCGACGGCGTACTCGGCGACCTTCCGCGCGATGAGCTGCCTGGTCATCGACGTGGCGACCGGATAGCCCTCGTAGTCGGCGTTGGCGCGGATGGCGCGGGCCACCCATTCGTCGGCGAACTCGTCGCTGGCATCCATCATCTCCCACGGCACGCCCAGGAGCTCGGCCTTGGAGCGGCAGTCCTCGATCTCGGCCTCGGTCAGGCCCACGTTCACGGTCACGGCCAGGACCTCATCGGCCCCGTAGTACTCCTGGAGCAGCTTGATTGCCAGGGTCGAGTCCAGGCCTCCTGAGAAGGCCAGGGCCACCTTGTTGACTTGCGCGATCTCGACCTTCGGCTGATAGTCGGGATGCTGGTCGGGCATCTTCGGGAACCTCCAGTAAACGGCAGGCGATCAGCTATCAGCGATCAGCTTTCAGCAACGGCGGCAAACTCGCGAGCGAGAGCCCAGGGCCTGAGCCTCGCAACCTGTGACTGACAACTGACAACTCACAACTCATAACTGACAACTCACAAGTCCTCGTCCACTATCTCCTCGCAGTAGGCGCACTGCAGGTCGCCGGAGGGCAGCCTGTGGAAGAAGCCGGCGAGGAAGCGCTCCTCCCATGTGATGCACCTCTCGTTCGGGCACCTGCCGACCGCCGAGGCCGGAACGCGCTCCGCCTCGGCCTGGGGCCTGGCGCGTCCCGGCTCGGCCTCCGCCTGGGGCTCCTGCCGGCGCTCGAAGCCACGAAAGTCCGGCCGCTCCTCCATCAGCCCCAGCACATGCGCCACCAGGGCCATGCGCATGGGCACGCCCCCGTGCGCCTGCTCGAAGTAGACCGCCCGGGGGTCGTCATCGATCTCGGGATGGATCTCATCCACGCGCGGGAGCGGATGCATGACGATCATGTCCTCGGGCGCCTCCGCCATCAGCTCCGCGTCCACGACGTAGCTGCCCGCCACCCGTTGTGCATCCGCGGGGTCGTCGAAGCGCTCCGCCTGCACCCGCGTGGCGTAGAGCACGTCCAGCTCATCCAGCGCCGCGCGGATGTCCGTGACCTCGCTCGGCCGCTCGCCGGACAGCTCCTCGATCTGCGCCAGGTAACGCTGGGGCATGGACAGCTCCCGGGGCGCGATGCAGATGACGCGCGAGCCCAGCCGGGCCATCACCGGCCCCAGCGAATGCACGGTGCGGCCGAACTTGAGGTCGCCGAAGAGCCCCACCGTGAGGCCCTCGAGGGTGTCCCTGTGGCGTTGGATGCAGAACAGGTCGGTGAGCGTCTGGGTGGGATGGGCGTGAGGGCCGTCCCCGGCGTTGATGACCGGGATGGAGGCCGCATCGGCGGCCACCTTCGCGGCGCCCATCAGCGGGTGGCGGATGACCATGATGTCGGCGTAGCCGCTGACCACGCGGGCCGTGTCCGCGACGCTCTCGCCCTTGGCGACGGAGGAGGCCGCGGCCTCCGCGAAGCCGAGCACGCCGCCGCCCAGCCGCAGCATGGCGCTCTCGAAGGACAGCCGCGTGCGGGTGCTGGGCTCGAAGAAGCAGGTGGCCATGATGCGGTCGAGGCGCGCCACGTTCTGGCGCGTGGAGGGATCGTCGAAGCCGATGGCCTCGGCCATCTGCCCGGCGGTGTCCAGAAGCTGGTGGATCTCCGCCACGGACAGGTCGGACATGGTGATCAGATCGCGTCCGGCCAGTGACACGTGTGGCCCTCCCCAGCTCAGGCCCCGATGGCCTGGTTGATGGCCCGGCGCATATTCTTCGCGGCCTCGGCCGCCGCCCGATCGAACTCGTCGGGGCCGAAGCGCTCGCGGTACGGCTCGCTGGATGCGGCGTAGATGATGCCGCGGGAGGAGTTGACGATGGCGCCGAGCCCATTCTCGTCGAAGGCGGCGACGACGTCCTCGGCGCCGCCGCCCTGCGCCCCGTATCCGGGTACCAGCAGCGGCGTGCGCGGCATGGCCTCCCGCAGCTCGGCCAGCTCCCTGGGGTGGGTGGCGCCGACGACGGCTCCGACCGAGGAGTAGCCGCCCCCGCCTACCCGCTCCTCGCCCCAGGCCTCCACCAGCTCCGCCACGTGCCGGTAGACCGGCCAGCCCCCGGCGTCAAGGTCCTGCAGCTCAGCCGACGAGGGGTTGGAGGTCTTCACCAGCACGAAGATCCCGGCGCCGAGCTCATCGGCCTCCGCCAGGAAGGGCAGGACGCCGTCGCTGCCCAGGTAGGGGTTGACGGTGACGGCATCGGGCACCGCGCCCTGCTCGGCCGGATAGCGGCCGAAGACGGCCCGGGCGTAGGCGGCGGCCGTGGAGCCGATGTCGCTGCGCTTGGCGTCCAGGACGGTGATCAGGCCCAGGTCGGACGCCGTGGCCACCAGGGCCTCCAGCAGCCCCACGCCCAGGGGGCTGAGGGCCTCGAAGAACGCGGAGTTGAGCTTGGCCACCGCTGCGTGATCGGCCACGGCGCGCAGGATGCGGCTGCAGAACTTCTGGCAGGCCCTGGCGATGGATCGCTCCGTCCACCCGCCCTCTGTCGGGTGCAGCACATCGGGCAGCCGCTCGGGCACGGGGTCGAGGCCCACGCACACCCGGCTGTTCTTCGCCTCGATGGCGGCCATGAGCCTGTCCGCGAAGTGCTCGGTCATGTCATCTCCGCGCCCGGTCATCGCTTGTGCGCCAGCAGGATCAGCATGCGCTCCCAGCCCTCGAAGGGCCGGCCGTCGTACTGCCCGAAGACGCCCTCGATCTGCAGGCCGGCGGCGTGGAACATCTCCCGCAGCTCGTCGAGGTCGTAGAGCCGGATCGACGCCCGGTAGAGGATCTCGTCCGGATCGTCGGGGTCGGTCCACCTGCTGGAGAGGCGGTGGCTGCCCTCATCGTAGCGGCAGCGGATAACCGCGGGGCTGCCGTCGGCGAGCTCGACCTCCTGGTAGTAGGGCGCGTAGAGGATCTGGTAGGCGCGGTTGCGGGTCTCCAGCAGGAAGCGACCGCCCGGACGGAGGCAGCGCCTGGCTTCCTCCAACACCCGAGCGTTCTGCCTTTCGTCCTCGAAGTACCCGAAGCTGTTGAACAGGTTCAGCACCACGTCCATGCAGCTCGAGCGCAGGGGCAGTCGCGCGGCGTCACCCTGCACCAGGTGCAGGCCGTCTGTGTCTTCGGCGAGCGTCTCGGCGATGCGCAGCATCAAGGCCGAGACATCCACGCCCACAACGGTGGCGCCCCCCTCGGCCAGCGGGATGGCGTGGCGTCCCATGCCACAGCAGACGTCGGCGATGCGCTCACCCGCGCTAAGCTCCAGGAGCTGGCGGAGCCCCTGCACCTGCCGCCGGGTCTCCTCCTCGCCGGGGAAGAACGAGAGGGGGATGCAATCCGCGCTCTCGAAGAACTCCCGCCACCAGGCAGGCGACCGCCGCTGGGTCTGAGACATGAACACCTCCGGCCGTGGCGGCTCAGAGCAGGTCAGTCAGGTCCACGAACTCCCCGCTGTCGGGCTCCCCACGATCGTCCTCGTCGGCCTCGGCGAGCGCCTCCACCACGCGCGCGGCCTGGGAGGAGAGCACCCGGACGAGGTCCATGCTCTCCTCGGAGAAGCCCCCGCTCTCCTGGTCGAAGAAGGCCACCACCCCCACCACCACGTCAGCGCAGACCAGCGGCGCGGCCAGCACCGACTGCACCCCCAGGAAGCTCAGATGCTGGTCGTCAGCGATGGGACCGGCCAGCACATCGTTCTCGATCTGTGCGCCGCCGGCAGCGGCGCGACCCAGCAGGCCCTCGCCCATCGGCAGCTGCACGCCAACCACGTCACGCTCCGCCATCCCCTCGGCAACCAGCCCCCGCAGCCGCGGGGGCTGCTGATGGACGCGGTAGACGGCCGCGGCCCGGGCGCGCGTGATCTGCATGCCGGCCCGCAGCATGGCGCGCAGCGTCTGCGTGAGATCCCCGCCCTCGGCCAGGCGCCTGCCCAGCTCGACGAAGGCCGTGAGGTCGTCGGTGGCGATGCGCATGCGCTCCTGAAGCTGCTCCTGCTGCTGCAGCAGCTCCTCGTTGGCGCGCCGGAGCTCCTCCAGCAGCTCCTCATTGCGGCCCTTGAGCCTGCGCCCCTCGAGGCCACGCCTGATGATGCGCACCAGGTCGGATGCCCCGAAGGGCTTGCGGACGTACTCGTAGGCCCCCAGCCGCACGGCCTCCATGGCCGTGTCCAGCGTGGCGAACCCGGTCACCAGCACGACCACGACGTCCTCGTCGCGCTCTCTGACCGCCCGCAGCAGCTGCAGCCCGTCGGTGTCGGGCAGGACGATGTCGAGGACGGCGGCGTCGAACTGCCGGCCCTCGAGCGCCTGCAGCCCGCTGGCCCCATCGGCGGCGGTGACGACCTCGTAGCCCGCCTTCTCCAGGGCCTCCTGACAGACCGAGCGTATCTGCGGCTCGTCATCGACGACCAGGACGGCTCCGCTGCTGTCGGCGGCGGTCACGATGCGCCCCGCTCTCCCGGCCAAGCCGGGCCTGGACTGGATCAGATGGTGTGTTTGACGTCGAAGCCGATTGAATTGCCCTTCGGCTCTGTCCACGCCTCGTCCACGCGCTCCACCCAGGCCATGGGCGGGCCCTCGCGCACGGCGGCCAGCAGCTTCCTCACGTCCTCCTCCGGCCCCTCGGCGACTACCTCGACGGCTCCCCCGCGGCGGTTGCGAACCCAGCCCCTCAGCCCCAGGCTGGTGGCGCGCTGTCGCACGAAGTAGCGGAAGCCCACGCCCTGTACGCGGCCGTGGACTGTTGCCTCCAGCCGTCGGTCGCCCTCGCCAGGCAAGCTATCACTTCCGCTTCCCGCGATGGGCCCCGGCGAGCTGGGCGCCCTTGGAGGCCACCAGCGCCCCCAGCCAGCCCAGCACCAGCAGCCCCAGCATCTTCAGCCCGATGGTCACGCCCACGTCGGCGATGGTCGGGCCCTGATGCGGGGTGGCTACGACGCTGGCGGAGGTGGCCCCCGGCTCCGGGGCGCCGGCCTCGGCGCCTCCTGCGGGCTGCTCCTCGCCCGGCGTCGCGGCCTGCTGGGCGGCCGCCGCCGCTGCACGGGCTGAGCGCACCTGCTGGACCTGCTCATCGACGCCGTCGAAGACGCCACGGACCCAGGTGAAGACCATGATGATCATGGCGATTCCGGCCAGAAAGACCAGGATCCCGATGACGCCGCCAGCAATGTCGAAGCCCCCTGCGTCGCGCTCGGCGGCCCGCTGCTCGCCGGACAACCCGATCACTCCCTCAGGATTGCGTGGTGGGGCAGAGTATATCACAGGCCGCGAGGGAGCGGCAAGCCGGCGGATGCCGGCGACGGAAACGCCCGCAGCCGCCCGTGGCAATCCAGAGTCGTAGGGAGGGGCGGGCTGCCCAGCCCGCCCTGCCGTTTGCCGAGCGCGCCGCCGCTCCGTACGGAAACGACGGACGGCAACGGCCGGCGGCGTAGGCGCGCCGCCGCTCCGTACGGAAATGACAACGACCCCGGCGCGGGGCATGAATGCCGTACGGAGGGGCGGGCTGCCCAGCCCGCCCTGCCGTTTGCGGAGCGCGCCGCCGTGCCGCACGACCTGCGGCTATCGCGCAGTGCCAAAGCGGGGTGGGCCGGAGGGCGCCGGACCTACTTCAATGCTTGCCTGCGAGGATCGCCGCTCCGAAGGGTATCAGGCGGCGGCCGTGTCGCAGACCCACACGCCGCCGAGATACAGAAGCGTCACGATGATGCTGGCGATGATCACGCCGAGGAGCATGCAGGCCAGAGCGCGCCAGAAGTCCATCTTGAAGACCGAGGCCACCAGCGCGCCCGTCCACGCCCCGGTCACGGGAAGGGGTATCGCCACGAAGAGCGTGACGGCGAACACCCCGTACTTGTCCACCATGGGCTTCTTCGACCGCGCCCTGGCGATGAGCCGGCGGATGATGCCGGTGAGGATGCCGCGCTCGATCAGCCAGTCGGCCAGGGGGTTGAACCACAGCAGCACCGGTATCACGATGACGACGTTGGCGATGATCGCGATGGGGAGGATCTCCGCAAGCGGCATATCGAGCAACAGGCCGGCCGGGATGCCCCCGCGCACCTCGCTGATCGGCGCCGCCGACAGCAGGGCCACCACGGCTGGTGGCGGGATGGCATCTCTCACGGCCTCAAACAGAGAACGCCACACGGGTGGACCTCCCATGTCGCGACATAGGCACTTTTCACGAGAGTCTCCAGCGACGGCGCTGACGAGTTGCGGGATTGTACCGTGGCGGGCCCATTCTGGCAAGGGAATCCCCCCCATCCGGCGAAACCCCGGCTCAGCGTCATCCGCGAAGGGATGCGATCGCCATCGCCACCGACCGCGCGCCCAGCTTCGACGTCATCGCCCTGGGAGGGGTCTGCTGGGACCTGCTGGGCATCATCCCGTTCTACCCCGACCTCGACGAGAAGGTCGCCATGAGCGAGCTGTCGCAGCAGGGCGGCGGCCAGGCGGGCACGGGCATCGCGACTGTGGCCCGGCTGGGCGGGCGCGCGGCCATCTTCGCCCGCATCGGCGACGGCGAGTTCGGCGGCCACATCCGGCGGACCTTCGAGGAGGAGGGCGTGGACACCACCTGGCTGGTGGAGGTGCCGAACGCCACCTCACAGTTCGCATTCTGCGCCATTGATCAGGAGACCGGGAAGCGGACCATCTTCTACATCCACGGCACCAAGGGGAAGTTCGCGCCCGAGGACCTCGACCGGGAGGCGCTGCTGGACTGCCGCTGTGTGCTGGTGGACGGCCACCACAACGTGGCTGCCACCGCGGCGGTGCGCTGGGCGCGGGAAGCCGGCGTGCCGGTGGTGCTGGACCTGGAGCGCCCGCAGGCTCAGGATGAGGTACTGATCGCCAACGCCTCACATCCCGTCGTCCCGGAGCGGTACGCGAAGCAGTTCACGGGCGAGGAGCAGATCCAGCAGGCGGGCCGGGCGATGCTGGCGCGCGGCCCGGACGTGGTCGTTATCACACGCGGCCCCGAGGGCTGCGTGGCGTTCACCGCCGGCGAGGTCATCGGCCAGCCGGCGATCCCCGTCGAGCCTATCGTGGACACCACCGGCGCGGGGGACGTCTTCCACGGGGCCTTCGCCTACGGCATCGCGCTCGGCTACGGCCTGCGCGAGAACCTGCGGTTCGCGTCGGCCGTAGGGGCTATGAAGTGCCGATCGCTGGGCGGCCGGGCGGGCATCCCCACCATGCCTGAGGTGCAGGAGTTCCTTCACTCGCGGTAAGCTGGAGGCTGGGACGCCGCTGGGCCGGCGGCCGATGCACGCGGGTGGCCGGACTACAGGTCCATGCTCTCCTGACGGCCGGTGGGCTCCCAGGTGCGGCCGGGCTCGATGATGTGCACGACCCTCCAGCCCCGTTCGACCAGGGCGTCGGCGATGAACCGCCGGTGGCAGCGCCAGGGGAGCTTCTCGGCGCACATGAAGGCCGTGCGCCAACGCCGGCCCAGTTCCTGCAGCTCCTCGATAGCCTCTGCGAACTCCTCGCTCTCCATGTGCCGCGCATAGCCGCCGCTGCGATACCCGCCCAGGCTCTCGCCCATCCATCGGTACTCGATACCGTGCTCGGCGAGGGCGTCGGCCAGCTCCTCCCGGTTGAAGTGCGGGAAGCGGCTGGTGGGCCAGCGCCGCACGTCCACGAGCACCTCGATGTTCGCGTCACGCAGGGCCTCGATGAACTCCGCCAGATCGCGGTTGCTGTGGCCGATCGACCAGGTACTGGCCTCGTCGCCCTCGGCTGTGGCGTCATCGTCGACTCTCATAGCTGTCAGAGGGCATTCACCGCCGGCGGGACCGGGACCTGTGTGACCCTGAGGCAAGACCGAGGTAGGCGCGGTGCTGACCGAGGGGGCCCCCGAGGACGGGAGCATCGAAGCCCTTGCAGGACGCGGAAGGTGGGGACGTGGGAGGCGACGAACGAGCGGCCGGACGCTGCGCAGCCGCTGCGAGGCCTATCGAGGCTGCGGGCTCTTCATCCTCCGAATGCCCCGGGTGAGCTGATGGCGGACACGCACAACCGCGCACAATCTGGCCGCCCGGTGCGATCGCTGCTGAAGCGGATCGCGGCGATGCTGGCGGTGCTGGCCCTGCTGGCATGGGTGGGCTGGCGGGCATGGCACGACGTTGGGCGCATCCAGTGGGCAGAGCTGGAGGTCAGCCCCCGCCTGATCGCCCTGTCGGTGCTGTGCGTGGTGGTGGCCTTCTTCTGGCAGGGGCTGCTGTGGGTGGTGATGATCCGGGGTCTGGGCTACACGATCGGCGCCGCGGTCGGCATGAGGGCGGCGGTTGTCTCGCTGCTGGGGAACTACGTGCCCGGGAAGGTGGTGATTCTCATCTTCCGGGCCGAGATCGCGGGCCGCTATGGTGTCCCCAAGGTGCCGGTGGCGGGCAGCGTGGTCCTGGAGACGCTGCTGCGGAATCTGGTGGCGGCGCTGCTGGCGGGGCTGGGACTGTACCACATGGGAGTGGGGCAGTCCTACATGGCGGCGCTGGCAATGATGCTGCTGGTCTCGGCGGTGGTGGCGCATCCGGCGGTCTTCAACCGCCTCGGGAACTTCGTGCTGCGCACGCTCGGCAGGCCCGAGCTGCCTCGCGAGCTGGGAGCGGGAAGGATCGCGGCGCTGCTGGCGGGCTACCTGGTCTTCTGGGCGCTCTACACGTCAGGCTTCTACCTGCTCACCCGGGGCACGCTGGGGGCGCCGCTGTGGGACTTCCCGGGGCTGGCCATCTCGCTGATGATCTCCCAGATAGGCAGCACGCTGACCGTCTTCGCGCCGGTCGGCCTGGGCGTCTCCGATGCCACGCTGGCGGGCGTGCTGGCGCTGACGGGAGCGGTGCCCGGCCCGGGTGTGCTTGCGCTGGTGGCGCGGGTGTGGCGCACCCTGGCGGAGATGTCGGCTATCGGCCTGGCGTGGGTGTTGCCCGCAGGCGTCCCCGGGCCGAAGTCGCTGGAGGAGGCCGAGGCGCCCGCCGAGCGGCCCTGACGCGGTCCTCACGCTATTGCGAGTGCGGTAGGCATCGTGTATACTGGCCGGCGCGGCGACCCGCCGTTGGCGCAACACTCGGTGATGCCGTAGAGTCCCGGAGCCACGCTCAGCGACGCTCTGCCACGGGGGCCGAGATGAAGCTCATCGTCCAGATCCCGTGTCTGAATGAGGAGCAGACCATCGGCGAGACCATCGCGGATATCCCCCGCGAGATCGCGGGCGTGGACGAGGTCCAGATCCTCATCATCGACGACGGGTCCACCGACGACACGGTGAAGGCGGCGCGGGAGGCCGGCGCCCACCACATCGTCAGCTTCGCCCAGAACCGCGGCCTCGCAGCCGCCTGGAGCGCCGGGATCGAGGCGGCCCTGCGGCTGGGCGCCGACGTCATCGTCAACACCGATGCCGACAACCAGTACGGCGGCGAGTGCATCCCGGATCTGGTGCGGCCCATCGTGGCCCGCGAGGCCGACATGGTGGTGGGGGCGCGGCCCATCGATGAGATCGAGGAGTTCTCCTGGGCCAAGAGGCGGCTGCAGCGGCTGGGAAGCTGGGTGGTGCGCAAGGTCTCGGCCACCGACATCTCTGACGCCACCAGCGGCTTTCGGGCCTACAGCCGTGCCGCGGCCATGGGGCTGACGGTCGTCTCGGACTTCACCTACACCCACGAGACGCTGATCCAGGCGGGGCGCAGCGGGCTGGCCGTCGCCGAGGTGCCCATCCGGACCAACCCCACGACGCGAGAGTCCCGCCTCTTCCGCAGCATCCCGGAGTATATCCGCCGGTCGGTCGGCACCATCCTGCGCATCTACGCCCTCTACCAGCCGGGGGTCTTCTTCAACATCGTGGGGGCGGTGTTCGCCGGCCTGGGCGTGGCGCTGGGCATCCGTTACCTGTACTTCATGGCCATCGGCGAGGGCACCGGCCACGTGCAGTCAGTCATTGTGGGCGCCATGCTGGTGATGGTGGGGGCGCTGAGCGTGGTGGTGGGGGTGCTGGCGGACCTCATTGGGGCCAACCGCAAGCTGGTGCAGGACACGCTGCAGCGCGTCAAGGAGCTGCAGCTCATGTCGGAGAACGAGCGCCGCAGCCGCGAGGCGGTGCCTCCCTCCCGTACCAGCGAAGCCCCCGAGCGTGGAGAGGACGCGCGGTAGGCATGGCTCGGGCGACCGGGTACGCGCCCGGAGGTGACCAGGGTGGTCGATGAGCGGAGGTCCGGCCCGGGCGGAGAGGGCGGGGAAGGCGCCGGCGGGCAGGAGGGCCCGGCTCGCCCGCCGGCGCGAGCAGCGCTCATCGTGCTGGTGCTGGCCGCCGCCGTCTATGCAGCCTACCTGGCGCGGACCGACTTCCACGTGTTGCCTCGCGAGGACACCATGGAGGCGGTGGCGGCGGCGCGGGAGCTGGCGGCCGGGAGGGGCTTCACCACCCGAGCGGCCGTTCCGTCGATGGTCGCCGGCCTGGCCGAGCGGGGGAGGGAGGACCCGCCCTGGCCCAGCGCCACGCGTGCCCCGCTCCCCGTGATGGCCATCGCTGCGCTGACGCACGTGACCTCCGAGCCCACGGCGGTGGCGCTCTCGTCCGGGGTCTTCTTCGTGCTCTCGGTGCCCCTGGTGTTCCTCCTCGGCGACCGGCTTGGGGGACGAGGCGCCGGAGCCCTGGCGGCCTGCGGCTACACTCTCTCACCGGCCGGGCTATGGTACGGCGTCACGGGCCTGACGGAGAGCAGCACCATCTTCGCGCTGGCGGCCGTGGCCTACCTCTTCACGTTCCGGCTGACCTGGCCGGTGGCCCTGGCCGCGGGAGGGGCGGTGGGCATCGGCTATCTGGGGCGCTCGACGATGATGCTGTGGGCGCCGCTGATGGTCCTGTTCGTCCTGTGGCGCTCCTGGGACGCCGGCTGGCTCCGAGCCGTAGGCCGCGCGCTGATGTTCTGCATCCCGCTGATTATCGCGATGGTCTGGTGGGGGCTGCAGATGCAGCATCTGGCCGGGGAGTTCGGCTACTCGGCGCAGCAGGACATCAGCACTCGGCGCGACACGGGCCTGTATCCCGGCCGGGGCTCCTCACACGTGCTGGAGAGCTGGGGGACGCTGGAGTTCATCCGCGCGCACCCGGGCGTGATGGCCCGCAAGTACGCCCGGATCGCGGAACGGGCGTGGCCGGACTTCGTGACCATGGGCGGCATGGCCCTGCTGGTGGCGCTGTTCGTGGCGGAGATGGTGGTGGTGCTGGCGGGCGGGAAGCGAGTGCGCCTGCACTGGCTGGTCTACGCTCTGGCGGCCGAGCAACTGCTGCTGCTGCCGCTGGCGTCCTACGGGCACGGCGGGGTCTCGGTGAACCGCTATCTGGACCCGCTGGGGCCGCTCTGCGCTACGCTGGGCGCGGCCTTCGGCTTCGAGCTGCTGCGCCGCTACGGCGCCTCCATGCGGCTGGCGGTGATCCCCCTGGGGCTCATCGTGGCCCTCATGGCCGTCCCGACGCTGTTCGACCTGGCCGTCGGGCCCTATCACCAGGAGGCGCTCGAGCGGGCCCGGACGCTGGCGGGATACCTCTCCTCCCACGGCTCGCAGGACGACGTGGTGGTGTCCACGCACCACGCGCTGGTGGCGTGGAGCCCGGGGATGTACGCCATCGGCCTGCCGCTGACGCCGGAGCAGTTCCTCCGCATGCACGAGCAGATGGTGCCCGCGGACTGGGTGCATATCAAGCACCGCCCCGGCAACCGGGGGATGACCGTCGCCTGGGAGCCGATCATGGCGGGGGAGCAGCCGCTGCCGGGATTCGAGATCGTCAAGCGCTTCGACGACGGCGGCGTGCTGCTGCGCCGAACTGACCGCTCCTGAGTCGGCTCCCGCCTCGATCCGGCGTGAGGAATCACCCTCCGGACCTCTCGGGCGTTCGCTGCCTGGCGGGCTGAAAGCTCGTCCTGGTCGGAGCGGTCTTGGAGCCTCCGAGTTTCGGGGCCCATGCGGCGTCTTGTGCGGTCCTGGGAACATGGGTAAGATGGAGAGCAGGAGGTACGCCGACATGACAAAGGTCAGGGTCTCGGAACAGGGCCGCATCACGATACCTGCCGATGTTCGTCGGAAGCTGGGTATACAGCCCGGGGACGAGTTGGCACTGGAGGCCCGCGAGGATGAGGCAGTGCTGTGGCCTCTCAGATCGGTTGACGAGCTGTTCGGGATCTTCCACGAGTACGCGCAGGGCAGGGATGCCGAGTGGGACACCGTCCGGCGTGAGGCGCAGGAAGCTGTAGCCAAGCAGGTGGCGGATGAGTAACACGCGGGAACTGTGGGTAATCGACGCCAACGTGATTCTGCGCTTCCTGCTGCGAGACGAGGAAGCCCTGGCAGCCAAGGCGGCCACGATTCTCCGCAGCGCGCAGCGGGGGAAGGCTGCAGTAGTCTGCGACCCTGTGACGCTTGCTGAGGTAGTCTACGTGCCCTCCTCCTATTACGAACTGCCCAACGAGGAAATCAGCGACGGGCTCATTCCCCTTCTCCAGACCGATGGCTTCTTGATGACCGATACGCCGCGGTATTTGCGCGCCTTGCGGCTCTTCAGGGACACGGTGAAGCACTTCGGAGACGCCTGCGCCTGTGCGGCAGCGCTGGAGGAGTGCGAGGGGCGGCTCTACTCCTTCGACCGCAAGCTCTCTTCCGTCCCTGGGCTCAAGCGCGAAGAGGACGTTCCCTCCCAGGCGCAGTCATGATGGCTATCGCCGCTGCAGGTAGTGCTCGATGGCGGCGATGAACTGCTCGGCCTCGTCGCAGAGAGCGACGGCCTCGGCAACGGTCACTTGGTGGGTGTAGTCATACGTCGCCGAGAGGCGGGTCTCAAAGGCCTCCCGGAGTCGCCGGTGCAGTTCCGCCGGCAGTTCGCCGGTCTTCGCGAACTCGCGGCCGAAGGCGCTTATCACCGCTGAGTGCTTGGAGTAGCTTTGGTCACGTGCGGCCAGGGCCGCGGTCGCGGCGTGGAACATCGCGTAATACGCCTCGGCAGCCGCCTGGTTGGCCAGATCCTCAGCCGCCAGGACGCGCGCCGCCTCCAATGATGATCCAGCGCGATCAAGCTTGCCGCGCACCTCGGGGTTCAATGGACCGAGACTCCTTCCCGAGCGACGTTGCGGAGGAATATACTCGTCCCTTCACGCCAGTCGGCCTCACGCACCGGGATGAGGCTAACGTGCAGGTCGAGATCGAGAGATGTCCGGGCGCCGACCTCCGACATGCGCCTGATCTCCGTGTAGACCGACTCGAAGTCGTCCAGCACAACCGCCACGTCCACGTCCGAGTCCGGCTCGGCGTCGCCGCGTGCGCGGGAGCCGAACAGATACAGGCCTCTGAGGCGTTCGCCGTAGAGCTCCTCGAGCTCCGCCCTCAGTTGTCGCAGCGCCTCGTCAAGGTCCATGTACCTCACCGACCGGCCTGGAGCACGAGGGTCCGAGCTACTCTGTCTGCTCCCGCAGGTAATCCTCGATGGCGGCGATGAACTGCTCGGCCTGCTCGACGACTTCGCTCGCCTCTTCGTCCTCGACATGCGACGTGTAGTCGTAGTTTGCTATGACCCGCTTCTCGAAGGCGGAGATCAGCCAGCGATGCAGTTGCCGGGGCAGGCGGCCAGTCTTGGCGAATTCGCGACCGAAGGCGCTCTGGACCGCCGAGTGCTTCGAGAAGCCAAGACCCAGTGATGCCAGGGCAGCATTGGCCGCGTGGAACATGGCGTAGTACGCCTGCGATGCGGCGGCATTCGCCTCATCCTCGCGCAGGGCGACACGCGCCAGCCTGAGTGCGCTGCGTGCCCTTCCCACCATTGCCGCCTGCTCTTCATTCACTCGATGCTCACCGCCTCCCGGCGGGCGTTGCGCAGGAACGCCGTCTGCTTATCTCGCCACTGGGCCTCGGTGAGAGGTATCTTGGTGATAGCGAGATCCGCCGCCAGCGAGATCCGGGTCCCGACCTCAGCCATCCGGTCGATCTCCTCGAATGCCGAGTCGAAGTCGTCCAGCACCACGGCCACGTCCACGTCCGAGTCCGGCTCGGCGTCGCCGCGGGCGCGGGAGCCGAACAGATACAGACCCTTGAGGCGCTCACCGTAGAGCTCCTCAAGCTCCGCCCTCAGTTGTCGCAGCGCCTCGTGAAGGTCCATCTACCTCACCAACCGGCCTGGAGCGCGAGGTTCCGAGCTACTCTGTCTGCTGCCGCAGGTAATCCTCGATGGCGTCGATGAACTGCTCGGCGCGGTCAACGACTTCCTCCGCAGCAGCGCGGGACACGCTCGCCCCCGTGGCGTAGTCGGCCGTCTGGCGCAGCCCAAACGCTTCCCGAAGGTGGCCGTGAAGCTCCCGGGGGAGTATCCCGCCCTTGGCGAACTCCCTGCCGAACGCCGACACCACGGCCTGGTGCTTGCTGTAGGACAGGTCGAGGCTGAGCAGGGCGGCCTCAGCGACGTAGAACATGGCGTAGTAGGCTCGAGAGGCCGCGATGTCGTCCGAGTCTCCCCGATCCAGCAAGTCACGTGCGGCCGACGCATTCCGCCTTGCGTCGGCCAGCAGTACGCGCATCTCCTCGGTCATGGCAGCGGCACTCCCTCGCGACGGAGATTCAGCATCAGGGGGCTGCCGCCACCTGCCCATTCGCTGGCGCGGATCGGGACCGCAGCGAAGACCAGGTCACATTCAAGCGACAGCCTGTTCAGCACCGGCGCCATGCGCGTGAGCTCGTCTGACTCGTACTCGAAGTCGTCCAGCACCACGGCCACGTCCACGTCCGAGTCCGGCTCGGCGTCGCCGCGGGCGCGGGAGCCGAACAGATACAGGCCCTTGAGGCGCTCGCCGTAGAGCTCCTCGAGCTCCGCCCTCAGTTGTCGCAGCGCCTCGTCGAGGTCCATGTTCCTGGTCTCCCCGGCGCTACTTGATCGCCCACACGCGGAAGTTGTCGTACCAGCCATCGGTGGTCATCATCTGGCGGAGGCCGATGTGCCCTCCGCCCCAGACCGGGCCGCGGCTGACCCCGTCGTCCACCCAGTCGATGGAGACGCGATCGTTGATGGCGAACTGGATGTGCGCGCCGCGCTTGACCAGCGTGATGGTGCTGGTCACGCCCGTCTCCAGCGGAATGTAATCATACCCCGCGGAGCAGCGCCAGAAGCCCTTGTTCTTGCGCAGGGCGGTGTTGGGTGAGCGCGAGCAGGTGTTGCGGAAGTAGGAGATGTGGTAGCAGTTGATATCCCCGGAGTGATACTGGCTGAAGGTCCCATCGCGCTCCTCCAGTCCGGGGTCGAAGATCCTCTCCCCGCCCAGTCCCTTGGCGGAGAAGAACACGATGCACAGGCCGGCGACGTCATTGGGCGTGAAGTCCCACTGCGCGATGAAGTCCTTGGGCGTCGGCGTGTCGTTCCACAGCACGATGTGGTTGGCGCCCTCGGTGCCGGGCTCGGGCTCCTGGAGGCGCAGCCGGCCGTCCTCCTGCGTCAGGATGCCGGGTCCCTCCAGCGTCCAGTTTCCCTGCCAGGGCTCGTCGAAAGTGTCCTCCGCGATCAGCTCGCCCTTCAGGGCGTCGATGTCGAGAACGGTGTCGAAGAAGACCTTGCCCTCATCGTACATGGCCTCCCCGTCGCGGTACTCGCCGGCGGCCTGGATTTCCTCGCCGGTCATGGCGCGATCGTAGATGCGCAGATCGTCGATGCTGCCGAGCGCGGAGCCGACCTGGAGCGTGTCCGCCCACTGGGCGTCGGTGTGTTCCAGCTCATTCCACTTGCCGAGAGTGTCGCTCTGAGCCTCGCCGAAGAGCCAGTAGCAGACGTCGTTGCCGGCCTTCCGCCAGGTGTAGGCGAGGTGGTACCACTTGCCGGGGATGAGGTGGCTGTAGACGGCCCGGGCGCCGCCGGAGTGGTCCTCCCCCCAGGGATTGCGGGCCTGGATCTGGGCCTGGTGGTACATCTGGTGGACGTCGATGCGCGGCCCGGGCTCGCCGCCGGTGGTGACCGGCGTCCAGTGAACCCGCTCCGAGCGGTCGGGCGGGTTGGGCTCGTCGCAGCGGAACCAGAACATCAGCGTGCCCTCGTCTGCGCTGGCGACGTCCAGTGGGATGCGCGCGGCGGGCTGGTCCGCGGCGGTGGCGCGGATGGCCTGGCCGTCGCGTCCATCGGCGAACTCGGCGGCCACCAGCTCGCCCTCGCCGCCGGGCTCGAGATCGGTCGAGCCGTCGAAGGCGGCGCGCAGCAGCAGCTTCGGCGCCTGGGCGTGGGCGGCCAGGCAGACGGCGATCATGACTAACATGACGGCGGCTCTGAGCAGCATCCTCCGAGCACCTCCTCGAGTGGCTGTCTGCAGGTTCATCTTCGCGTCGCCGGCCGCGGCGTCCTCCCCGCATGCAGGTGTTCGGCTGGCGTGGGCCGAAGAATCGAATGCGAGATCACGGAAGCGGCTCGGAGTGCCAGCATGGATGACTTCCTGAGGAAGGCCAGAGAGGCGATAGGGGATCTTGCCGGCTCCGCCGGCCGAGAGGCGGAGATCCTGAAGCTGCAGACCAAGATGGGGGCGCTGGAGAACGACCTTGATCGGGCGTACGAGGAGGCCGGCAAGCGCGCCAGGGAGCTGCTGACCATGCGGCAGGTCCACGACGAGGAGCTGGCCGTGCTCATCGAGCGCGCCAGGGAGATCGAGGCCCAGATGATGGAGATACGCGCCCAGATCAAGGACCTGCGCGCGGACGAGCAGTCCGACGAGGCGCAGACACAGCCCACCTGTCCCGAGTGCGGCGCGACGCTGCCGGCGGAGGCCAGCTTCTGCCCCGAGTGCGGGGTGCGTGTCTCGTAGCCGCGCGCAGTTCAGTCGGACGCTCTCCCGCACCTCCGAACCGTCCACCTGAAAGACGCGCCTCAGGCCGCCTTCGCCTGCCCATGCCGGTAGCAGCCCTGCGCGCAGAAGGCCCGGCGCAGCGGGCGCCGGGCCTGGCGGGACGAGTGCGCTGGCGGCTCAGAGGTCGGGAGCGACTCGGTTCAGGAGCCTCGACAGTGCCACCGCCATCTCCCAGCGGGGCATCGCCCCCTGGAAGTGGAAGTGCCCATCCTCCTGGCGGACCATGATCTCCTCGCCGATGGCGACCTCGGCGGGTGCGAGGTCGGCCTGCAGCATGCCGTACCCCCGTAGGACACCCACCGCAAGCTCGGCGAACTCGATGCGCTTGATCTCGGCATCGAGGTCCATCACCAGCGCTACCGGACGACGGTCGATGAGGTGGGTCTTGGTCATCCGCTCCCAGGCCTCCATGCCCCAGTGGTCGCGGACGCCCCGGCCATACGTCGCCAGATATGGCTTGTAGTCCTCGGGCAGCTCCATCCCCTTCATCCGCAGCACGTCGATGAGGCGGTTGAAGGCCACCCACAGCTCGCCACGCTCCACGTTCTGGTCAGGCCGGAAGGTGTCGTCCTGATAGCCCTCCATGATTCCCAGTGCGTACACCCGCTCAAGGTCATGCATGTAGGGGGCAAGCGGGTCCACCGTATCGGTGATGTAGTCCTGTGCCCAGGCCACTCCACAGGCGAGCGCCAGGGCCACGGTGATCGTGACACAGACGGCTGCTCGATGCATGGCAGCGGTGCCTCCTCATCTCAATGGCGCCCAGGCACGCCTCACGCGGCGCGAATATGATGCCACAGGAGGGCCCTTCGCGTCAATGCTTCGGGGCAGATCACTTTGCGGCCCCTGGTTGGTGACAGAGCCGCGAACAGCGTCCCAGCGCGGGAGGCAGACTGCAAAGGCGCTATTTCGGGGCGGCTTCGTTTGAGCGTATCTTGAGGAAGAATTGACTGCTTCCAGAGGGTCATTGCGGCAGGCATGTAGTAAAGTTGGTGGCACCGCCGGCAACACACGCAGGAGTGAGACCGATGGGTCAGCGTGCGAGCAGTCGGCGGCTATTGGCGTTCTTGACGCATCCCACTCTGGATCGCCGCGGGGGTCGCCGCGGTTCCGTCTCCTCTCTCACCGTCGCAGCCCTTCCCGTGCTGATGGGCGTGGCGGCGCTGGTCTTCGACATCGGGGCCATGACCCTGGCCGTCCAGCGCGTGCAGGACGTCACCGATGCCGCGGCGCTGGCCGGCGCGGCGAACACGGCGGAGCTGGGCAGCCGGGACGTCGCAGTCTCCGAAACAGTCGCCGCCAACAACAACGCCTCGCCTTGGCAGGTCACCTCCACGGTCCATTACTACGTTCCGGGCGATGAGGTGCCCGGCTGCGGGACTCTCGGGCACCGGCAGTACGCTGCCGAAGTGGTGGGGCAGGCGGAGTTCGAGTTCTCCTTCGCCAAGGCCCTCGGCGCCGAGCAGGTGACACTGGAGCGCGGGGCGCTCGCCCGCGCTGAGCTGTGGCGAAATGGCCTCTCCGACAGCTTCATCTTCGCCGCCTCCACCGATCCCGGTGTTGACGGTATTACCCTGAACGGCTCCGGCAACACCCTCAATGGGAGTATCCACTCCAACACTGGCGTCTACATCAATGGCTCGAACCTCTCGGTCACCGGTGATGTCGAGTACCGCAATGACCTGGACATTTCCGGCTCCGGCTTCTCGGTCGGCGGTCAGACAGTGGCCGCGGACATCGAGGAGTACCCGGTGGACTTCATGTGGCAGGACTTCGACCAAGGGCCGTGGGACCACGAGGTGAGCAGCATCTACATCGACCAGTCCGATGCCTCGCTGGCCTCAGGCCGCTGGCGCGTGCGCGGGGACATGATCATCAATGCCAACGGCTGCCAGTGCCAGGATGCTCTCTTCGTCGTGGACGGCGACATCTTCATCAACGGCTCAGATACGATCTTCGACCGCGTCACCATGGTGGCGGGCGGCCAGATCTACGTCAACGGCGTCTACAGCAGCTTCTCACCGTTCGTCCGCGACCTCACCGCCTTCAGCACCATGGGCGGGGCGGGAACTGCCGCCGACGCGATATGGGTGGACGCCTCCAACTGTCAGGCCAGCGGGATCCTCTACGCTCCGGGCGGCAGCCTCTACTTCGACGGATCCAGCGAGCACATGTACGAAGTGGGCCTGGTCGCCGAGATCGTGGAGCTGACCGGCTCGGCCAGCACGCACGAGGGCCCCGCCAGCGCCGACAGCGGATACGAATGCACCGAGGTGAAGCTCGTTCAGTAGGCTGGATCGTGACGGATGTCATCCCAAGTACATTGTGAGAAGAGCGCGCAGGAGGGCGACAAGTGGAGCGTCGCCCTCAGCAATTGCCATCCGCCGATGGTCGGATAGATGCTCCGCTTTGGGATCAGCGGGTCGCCCGACTACACCATCGAGCTCTCGGCGTCCGTGCTGACGCTGCTGGAGGGGCGTGCGGGTAAGGGTATGGGTGGGGACAGGCAGGAGAGGGTGGGACGCGTCGGTCGGTGCATCGTCGAAGGGGTCTCCCGGCTGTGGCGTGACGAGGAGGCGGCCACGACGGTAGAGTACGCTCTCATGCTGGCGGTCATGGCGCTTTCGGCTGTGATTGCCTATCAGGCTTTGGCGAGGGTGGCGCAGGACAGTGTCACTGCCGGCACGGAGGGGCTGGGACGGCTGACCGGCGAGGGGGGCGCGGGCGCTGCAGGGCTCGGCGATGCGGCCGGTGGCGGGGATTAATGGCAGCGCCGGGGCGCGTTACTTCAGCTCTCGCTTGAGGACCTTCCCGGCCGGATTGCGGGGCAACTCGTCGCGAAACTCGATCGTCTGCGGCACCTGGTAGCTGGCCAGCCGCTGCATGCAATGGCGCTTGATCTCTCTCTCCTCGATCTCCGCGTCCGGCTCCACCACAACCACGGCCTTCACCAGCTCCCCCAGGTAGGAGCGAATGCCGGTCGCCTCGACGCCCACCACGGCCACCTCGCGCAGGCCCTCCAGCTCAGCGATGACCTCCTCCACCTCGCCGGCCACCACATTCTCGCCGCCCACGATGATGACGTCCTTCTCGCGGCCGTGCACGTAGAGATAGCCGTCCTCGTCTATGTGCGCCAGGTCGCCGGTGCGGAACCAGCTTCCGCGGATGTCCTCCTCCAGGCGGTTGGGCTGATTCCAGTAGCCGGAGATGACGTTGTCGCGGTGGATACACAGCTCTCCGGTCTCGCCGGTGGGCAGCTCCTCGCCCTCCTCATTCGCGACGATGGCGCGGACCTCGGGCAGCGGCTTTCCCACCGACTCGGCGTGACTGAGGGCCTCGGCGCTGGGCAGCACATGGGTGACGGACGTGGTCTCGGTGAGGCCGAAGAAGTTGCGCAGGTCCACGTGGGGCACAAGCTCCCGGAGCCTGCGGATGGTGTCGGGGTGCATGGGGGAGCCGGCGTAGGCGATCAGCCGCAGGGAGGCTGTGTCGCGGTGGGCCAGCTCCTCGCCCTGGGCGAGCATGGCGAAGAGCGTGGGCGGGCCCAGGAAGGTGGTCACGCGGGCGCCTTCGATGAGGTCCAGCAGCTCCCCGCGATCGGGCCGCGGCGCGATGGCCAGCGTGCTGCCCAGGTAGGCCGAGGACGGCAGCAGGCTGTACAGCGCCGTGCAGTGGAACATGGGCAGAGCCAGCATGTGCACGTCCTCGTGGCGGAAGCTGTGGGCCACCAGGCAGTTCTTGACATTGAAAAGCAGGTCGCAGTGGCGCATCATGGCGCCCTTGGGCTTGCCTGTGGTCCCGGAGGTGTAGGCGATGACGGCCAGGGCGTCGGTGCGGGGGTTGGCGTCCTCGAAGGCCTGCAGACCGCCTGCGGTGCCTGAGGCGCTACTGTCGCACAGCTCGGCGAAGCGGGCGCTGCGCTCCTGCTGCGGATGGGCGACGATGATGCGCTCGACGCTGTCGGCCTCGCGCAGCCCCGCCTCAACCTGCCGCTGCACGCGACCGTGGGTGATGAGCACCCTGGCCTTGGTGTCGGTCAGGACGTGCGCCATCTCCTCCTCGCCCAGCCGGCAGTTGACAGCGGCCACCACCGCCCCGGCGCGAATCACCGCCCAGTATGCCAGCAGGAACTCGATGCAGTTGGGCATGGCGATGGCGACGGTGTGGCCCTCATCGACCTCGAACCGATCCCGCAGGGCCATCGCAAGGCTGGCCGAGAGACGATCGGCCTCCCGGTAGGAGAACTCCCGTCCCTCGAAGACCGCGGCCGGCTTGTGAGGGAAGCGTGCCACGGTGGCGCGCCAGTACTGCACGATGTTGGTCATCTCAGGCCCCGCCACCGGATCGCCTCCCGTCGATAGCGGCGCGCGCTTGCGTCATCCGCTCAGCATGTAGACGTGCACGCCGTAGGGCTCGAAGGCCTCCCCGACGGCCCCGGAGTCGGTCGCGATGGTGGTGCGCTGCTCGAAGAGGACATCGATCTCCTCGCCCGGCTCGGCCCCGATGTCCAGCACCGCCGCGGTGGCCGCCTCGTCGGCATTGACGGCTATCACGTAGCGGCTGCCCTCGTGTTCCCACTGCGCCGCCCGGATGGGACCCTCGCCGAGGTCCAGGGGCGCGGGGTCGGCCGCCAGCAGCACCGGCTCCAGGGACAGCACCTGGCGGTTGGTCTCCTGGATGGACTCCCACAGCTCCGGCGCGTCCGCCTCCATGCGGTAGGACGGCCGCTCGCCCACCGAGGGCAGGCTGTAAGCGTAGTAGGCCAGCCCCTCGGCGCCCTCCATCAGCGCCAGATAGACCATGGCGCGATGCTCGGCGGGCGTGGGCGGACGGGTCAGATCCTCCGGCCCCGGCCTGGGATCGGTGGTCCAGAGATGGCCTGTGGACTGGATGACCGCCCAGACGGGCTTGCGGCCGTCCACGGCCTCGTGGGCGCGGCGCACGGCCTCCGAGACCATGGTGATGCTCCACTTCGGCAGCGGCTCGCTCCAGGCCAGCACGATGTCGGCGACCCGTGCGAACTCGTCCATGGTGCCGTTGGGCCGCAGGGCGAGGATCACCGGATGGTGAGGATCGAGCTGAGCGATGGCCTTATACGGCCCCTCCGTGGAGCGCACGTAGGCCTGCTCGAGGACCTGAGTGGTGGCGGCCTGGGCGTCGGGAAGCTCCAGCCCGTACCAGCCCAGAAGCGCCTCGCGACCGGAGTAGGTCTCCGTGATGTTCGTCCAGAACAGGCCCTGCAGGGTCGGCGAGCCGATGGCGACGTGCAGCCCCTCATCGCGGGCGGCGTTGGCGTAGCGCCAGCTTACCGACCGCGACGGGGTGATGGTGAAGTTGAAGCCCGCCTCCGAGATCCTGGGCAGGTCGGTCTCCTCAACGACACGGTAGATGCCCAGCGGGAAGGTCTGCTGGCCGTTGACCCACAGCCGATGGCGGGCGTCATAGGCCACCTCCGCCTCGGCGCGCGGCGCGCGCTGCAGCGGAAGGCTGAGGGTGTGCTCATGGTTGTCCACGCGGGCGGTGACGGCGACCTCGTACTCCTCGGTGAGCATGCCCTCCGTTGACAGCCGCACCAGCCAGGGGCCGGTCAGCCCCTCATCCGACAGCAGCTCCGGCTGCTCCGCACGCGCCCCGGTGCCCACCAGGTGGCCGGAGATCTCCGCCCGCCTGGCGATCTCCGCCAGGGCGTTGAGCTCCCCCTGCACGACGATCTGCTCGGTAGGGACGGTGGAGAGCACCATGGAGCGGAAGGCGGGCTCCACGATGCGGGCATCCACCAGGCCGGGCACCTGCAGCCGCCAGGCCTCGTGCACCTCGTCAGGGCTGTCGCCGACCACGGCCACGAACAGCCTGTGGGGCTGGCGGAAATCGAATGGGTAGACGACCTGAAGCGACTCGCGCTGGCCCGGCACCAGGGTGCACGGGGTGGCTCGGCGCCGGGGCCGATGCTTTTCGTCGCTGGCCTCCAGCTCCAGCCGCAGGGGCAGCTCGCGTTCGGTGGCGTTGCGCACCCTACACTGCACGATGCGGCGCCCGGGCAGGTCCACGAGCGTGCCGGCCTCCTGCAGCTCCGCCTCCACCTGCCCACCGACCTCTCGCACCGAGGCGCCGTCCCAGTAGACGGTGCCCTCGCCCATCACCCGCAGCATCACCACGAGCTGCTTGGTGCCCGGCCGGAGCTGCAGGTGCGTGGTGTAGAGGACCCACCGCCTGGTCTCGCCCAGGGGATGGGACTCTGTGAGGAGGTCGGGAGTGGCGAACTCCCTCTCGGTGAAGTCCTCGCCGTAGGTTGCGAGGGTGACCTGCGCCTGCGGATGGTCCTTTGTGCGGAAGAAGCATGAGAAGATGAGTTCGTCGCTGTCCAGGTCCTCAACATCTATCGGCCGGCAGTAGGCGACATAGTCCACGGGGAAGACGGGGGATGTCAGCTTGAGGCAGTGCGGACCGACGCGCCCGCCGCGGTCCACCTCGCCGCTGGCCAGCTCATCACCCTGGAAGTCGTGGAACGACCAGCTCTCGGGAACGGTGCCCGCCACGGGGCCCTCGAAGCTGCCGTTGCGCAGCAGGTTCTGGGCCCGGGCGGACGAGGGAACGCCGGCCACGGTAGCGGCCAGCAGTCCCGCCAGTATCGCAGCGTGTCCTCGCCTAAGCAATGGCTATCGCCTCCACTTCCAGTCGGGCGCCCAGGGGCAGCGCCGCCACCTGCACGGTGGACCGCGCCGGGGGCGCCTCGTCGAAGTACTCGGCATAGATCTCGTTGAAGGCCGGGAACTGCTCGATGTCCGCCAGGAAGACGGTCGTCTTCACCACGCGGTTGAGGCCGCTGCCGCAGTCCTCCAGCAGGGCCTTGAGGTTGCTCATGACCTGCCGCACCTCGTCCTCGAACGGACCCTCCACCAGCTTCTTCGTCTCCGGCGAGAGCCCGATTACACCGGAGCAGAAGATAAGGTCGCCGGCGCGGATGGCCTGGGAGTAGGGCCCCACGGCCGGCGGGATGCGGTCGCTGGACAGCGCCTCGATACCCGTCCGTGGTCGCTGAAGGTCGGACCCCTGGGCAGCCGCAGGTTCGACCGGCTCGCCCTCGTCTCTGAGCTTCCTGAGAGCGGGCCCGACTCTGTCGGCTGACACATTGTGCTGGCGCAGAATCCCATGCGTCATGCCCTCCCCCTCCTGCGCCAGCGCCAGCAGTATGTGCTCGGTCCCGATGTGCTGATCGGCCATCTCCCCGGCCGTGGCATAGGCCGTCTGGAGCACCCGCTGAGCGGTCAGCGTGAAGCTGATTTGATCCGGGACGCCCTCACCGGAGCCCTGCTCCGCAGTGCTTCGGACGTCCGCCTCCAGCGCGCTGGTATCGACGCCCAGGTCCTGGAGGATCCCGTGCGCCGTGCCCGCGCCAAGTCGCAGCAGCCCCAGCAGCAGGTGCTCCGTCCCGATAGCGTCCTGCCGCATCTCGCTGCTCTCTGAGTGGGCGGTCAGGATCGACCGCCGCGCCCGCTGTGTGAAACGCTGCCACAGCTCCACGGTTTCCTCCCCTTTCAGGCGTCCTTGCCAGCGGACGGTGCGCGGGCCCAGTGTACCCGGCGGATCAGGTTCCCCTTGGTCAGAGCGGCGCACCCCAGGACCTCCGCCCCCATGTCACCGAGCAGCTCGCGCATGTCCTCGATGGCGACTACGGCCACATGCCGCGCGACCTGGAGCGCGCGCTCAACGAGTCCGCGGCAAACGCTCTCGACCCGCGGGGTGGACTGGCCGTAGGGCAGGTCCAGGACCGCGCCGTCGAAACGGCCACGGACACTGCGCCCGTCGCCCACCACGAGCCAGGCCCCCAAGCCATGATGACAGAGATTCGACGCCGCGTGTTCCACGACTCGCCGGTTGGTGTCCCAGCCGAAGGCCTCGACGCCCATGTGCGCGGCCTCCACCAGGACCGTTCCCACGCCGCAGCACGGGTCCATCAGGCGATCGCCCGGGCGCGCCACCAGATTCACCAGCGCCCGCGCCAGCCTCGGCGGCAGCGCGCTGGAGTACTGGTAGGGCCGCTGCTCGTGGCCTCGCCAGCCACTGTCCGTGCGCGAGACCAGCTCACCCATCAGCCAGCGCTCCGGACGCGCCATGATGACGATCTGCACAACGGGCCGCGACAGGTCCGGCGAGCCATCGATGGTGTCGGCGATCATGCGCTCGATGTGCTGGGAGCGGGGGGCCTGCACGCCGCCTGTCTTGCGCACGCGCACCCGGAAGCGCTCCCGTCGCAGGTGAAGCTTCTCCGCCGCCGACAGCAATCCTTCGAGCCCGTCGGCACTCGCCAGCAGCCGACAGCACTGCGCGAGGTAGGCCGCGCGCTGGATGTCCGCTCCCACGCGCGACCACGCGATGCGCGGGACATCGGTGGGCTGCTCGCGCTGCTCCCAGGGCTGGGCCTGGGGCGCCGGGTCGCCGGTCAGGGCCTCGAACTCCAGGGCCGCCAGCTCGTAGTAGCCCGTGGGCGGCGACAGGCGGTAGAAGTAGGGGAGAGGGGCGTCGATCATGGGCCCACCCCCATCCTCTGGCACTCCCCCACAACCTCCCAGGGCACCGGGCCCGTCTGCTCGGCAAGGTAGTCCTCCAGAGCCAGGCCCTCCTGGCGCAGCGCGCGCTCGAACTCGTCCGGCCCGCCTCCGCCCGCAGCCAGGATCACCCCTGCCAGCTCCCGGCCGCCGCGGCTCAGCGCCGTCTGCACTCCGCTCCAGCGGGCCGACGAGCTGCGGAGGTCTGCGCCGGTGCGCGCGCGAAGCTCGCCCCGCAGCCGCCTCAGCCGCCGGCCCACCGTGTCGGGGTGTGGGACGGCGGCGCGCGCGAGCTCGGTGTGCGGCTTAGGGACCAGGGCGCCCGCCGCCACGCTCACATGTATGCCGCCGACGTCGCTCTCCAGCGCCTGCACGTAGTCCGCGATCCGATCCGCAGCCTCGTCCGTCTCGCCGGGGACCCCCAGCATGAAGTAGAGCTTCACGTCGGTGAGGCCGGCCTCGCTGGCGAGTGCCACGGCATACCGCACCGCTTCATAGGGAACGCGCTTGCCGAGAACCTCCGCGAGGCGCTCGTCTGCGGTCTCTGGCGCCAGGGCAATGCTGCGCTGGCCGCTGGCCGCGAGCGCCTCGATCAGCGCCGGGGTCACGCCCTCGGCGCGAAGAGAGGACGTCGAGATCCGGCCCCCCATGGCGACGATCTCCCCGGCGATCTCCTCGATCCGCGGATGGTCCGCCACCGCCGCACCCACCAGGCCGATGCGGTCGGTGAACTGCAGGCCCACCCCGGCGCTGTCGAGGATGCACTGCTCGCTACGCGTCCGCAGGGGGTGGTAGATCTGGCGCGCCAGGCAGAACCTGCAGCTTCGGGGGCACCCCCGGCCTGTCTGGATGAGGAAGGTGCGCGAGAACTCGGAGCGGGGCGTGAGGACCTCCGTGGTCGTGGGCACCGCATCCAGATCATCGAGAAGCACCCGGTCGATACTCCCGTCCGGCGGGAGCGCCGGAACATAGAAGCCGGGAAGCGCCGCCAGCCGCTCCAGAAGCTCCTGCCGTCCGGATCGGGAGCGGAGGTCCGTCTCCACCAGGGCGTCCAGGAGATCGTTCGCCACCGGCTCGACCTCGCCGATGAACAGAGCGTCGGCCAGGCCCACCAGGGGCTCGGGGTTGGCGGTAACGGCCGGCCCGCCCGCGATGACCAGCGGGGACTGCGGCGCGCGCTCCTCGGCCAGCGGCGGCACGCCGCCCTCTCGCATGGCCGGGGGGATGTTGAGCCAGTCCAGCTCGAACGACGAGGTGATGGCGACGACGTCAAAGCCGCCGAGAGCCGTGGCGTGCTCCAGGGAGCGCAGCGTGCCATCGCGCTGGCGGCCTCGCTCGCGGATGCCCGGGTAGAAGACGCGCTCGCACAGCACGTCGGCACGCGCG
Source organism: Armatimonadota bacterium (assembly GCA_034722055.1). GTDB lineage: Bacteria > Armatimonadota > Zipacnadia > Zipacnadales > UBA5352 > JAYENL01. The sequence goes on along the minus strand of JAYENL010000130.1, from coordinate 48,430 downwards.
TTCAACAGCCGATAGAGGCCCTGCAGCGCCAGGTTGGCCGTGCCCACGGCGTAGTCGGAGGGGAACAGCAGCGCCACCCGCACGCGCCCGCTGGCGGCGGGCGGCCCGTGCACGTGGACCTCGTCGGCCAGTATCTCTCTGCGGTAGGCAGGCAAACGATCCCTCGGGAGCGAAGATGGCACCCGTCGCTGGCAGCTTAGCACACGCTGGCCGTCAGCGACAAGCGGCGGATCGGACGGAGGCCCGCACAGCGAGGGGAACGGCTCACGGTCGTTGCCGGCCGTTCCCAGCCGCCGTGCGCGCGTTGAGCACTCCAGAGGGAGGCGATGACCGTGAGCACCACCGAGTTCATCGGGGCGATGCTGCTGCTGTTGCCAGTGGCAGCCTGCGCTGAGGCGCTGTTTGAGGATCAGCTCATCGTGCCCGTGCCGGAGACCTGGCATGGGCCCCGCGGGATGCCCGGAGATATCATCGAGCTGACCGACGGGCGCCTGCTGCTGGCCTACACCCGCTACGGCTACGTCGCGGGCGGGAAGGAGACAGGAATCTGGGCGCGGACCTCCGACGACAGGGGCCAGACGTGGAGCGAGGAGTATCCGCTGCTGCCCGACCCCCGGCCGCCGTCCGAGAACGGCCGCTACGCGCATCCCAGCTTCCTGAGGCTGCCGGACGGCGACCTGCTGATGTCCTACATCTACGACGTGAGCGTCGATCCCGGCTACGGCCACACCTACTACCGGCGCTCCGATGACGACGGCGAGACCTGGAGCGACCAGTTCATCGTCACCCCCCACCCCGAGCGCATGCTGGTGCACAACGACAAGCTGGTGCTGCTGTCGGACGGGCGCATCATCGCCCCTGCCGAGTTCTCGCCGGGCGCCGAGAAGGGCAGCCATCGGAACTACGTGGCGACCGCCTACTACTCCGACAACAACGGCTACGCGTGGCGGATGAGCTCCAGCATCGTCAAGGCCAACTACGAGGTGCAGGAGCCGCACGTGGTGGAGCTGCGCGACGGCCGGCTGATGATGATGTTCCGCACCTACAGCGGCTTCTGCGGCAGGTCCTACTCCGACGACCGCGGCCAGACTTGGTCGGAGCCGGAGGCCCTGGAGGACGTGCCCATGACCCCGCGCGCCTCGGCCATCACCGTCGATCGCATCCCCAGCACCGGCGACCTGCTGCTGATCCGCTGCCGGGGGCTGGGGCAGGGCGAGCGCGCGCGGACGCCACTGGTCTCCGCCATCTCCACCGACGAGGGCGAGACCTGGGAGCACGAGCGCGTCCTCTTCGGCGAGCCCGACGGCGACTATGGCTACCAGAGCGTGGACTTCGTCGATGACATGGTGATCCTCAGCTACCACCAGCGCGACGGCCTGCACGTCGCCCGCATTGGCGTGGAGTGGTTCTATGAGGAGTAGGGCGGGCGAAGGCACCCGCCGTCGTCGGGAGCGGCGGCGTCTTTAGACCCGCCGGTCGTCTGCCTCCGTCGTTGCGCAGACACCTGGAGTCGGCATCCCGGCGCCCGGCGATCAGCGATTGACGGGTTGACTGGCGCGGGCGTATCGTGTAGACTCTATGTGACTCCGGCGCCCGACCGGCGCCGGAGCTTACATTGGATGCATACGGCTCCGGCGAGGCGCCATGAGGCGAACTGCGACCTGTTTTCTGGTCGGACTGCTCCTGCTTGCAGGCGCAACGGCATCGGCGCAGACTGCTGACGACTGGCAGTCGCTGCGCGCCGTCTATGATTATGACGCCGAGGCGCCGCTGGAGATCTCGGCCGGACAGGTCCGCGACCTGGGCGCCTTCCGGGTCGAGGAGCTAACCTTCGCCGGCGCAGGTGGGGAGCGGGTGCCGGCGGTGGTCATGCGGCCGACGGAGGTTCAGGAGCCGCCGGTGGTGCTGTTCCTGCACGGGCTGGGCGGCGATAAGGGACAGGCCCGGCTGGTGGCGATGCTGTTGGCGCCGCAGGGGGTGGCGGTGGTGGCGATCGACGCGGCGCTGCACGGCGACCGGGCCGTGGAGGGCCCGGGCATCGGCAGGCAGCTCGCTGCCGACCCGCAGGCGCTGGTCCGCACCGTGATTGACAACCGGCGTGCGATCGACTACATTCATATACGAGGCGATCTGGACGCGGATCGCCTGGTGCTGGTGGGAGCCAGCATGGGCGCGATCCTCGGCTCCATCGTGGCGGCCGTAGATGAGCGCATCGACGCCGCGGCGCTCCTGGTGGGAGGCGGGGGGTGGACGACCATCCTGGAGTCCTCCGAGCACCCCGCGGCGGCCGCCCTGCGCGACGCGGGGCTGTCCCGCGACAGGTCGCTGGGACAGATGGACCCGGTGCACTTCGTCGGCCATATCAGCCCTCGCCCTGTGCTCATGGTCAACGGCACGCAGGATCGCGTCATCCCCCCGCAGGCCGCTGAAGCGCTGCATGAGGCGGCGCGGCAGCCCAAGGAGGTCCTCTGGTACGAGGGCGGCCACGTGGGCATGCCGCCGGAGACGCTGCAGCGGGTGGTGGAGTGGATCGCGACGCGCCTCGCGCTGGTCGAGGCGCCGACGAACTGAACGCCCTTACGTGAGAGGTCGAGTACAGCCATGCTACTCGCTCTTGAGGTCACATCCGCGGTCACGGCACTGGGGCTCATCGTATCCGTCGTGCTGCAGACGTCGAAGGCCGAGAGCTTCTCCGCGGCGATGGGAGGGACCGACGCCAGCCAGTTCCGGAAGGGGACGCGTGAGGAGCTGCTGGCGCGGCTGACCAAGTACTTCGCCATCGCCTGGATCGTCTCGGTCTCGGTTGGCACCGTCATCTGGTACTACAGTCATTGACGCGACATGGTGAGTTTGACTCCGGGCGGGAAGTGCGGTATACTTTTTGTCTACCGTAGCGCGGAACATCCGCGCACGAGCGCTCATTGGAATGGAGCTTACCGTGATGACTCCGGCAGTGCGGGACGGCGCGCTGAGACGCGCCGTAACGGCTGGCGGGTCAGCAATGCGACCGCAAAGGGGGGCCGATGAGGTGGAGACACGAGAAGTCGCATCCCGTGGAGGTGGGGTCGCATGCAGGGGTCGGTGAGGACCAGCCGTCCGCTGAAGGGCATGGCGGAGGATGAGGTCATCGCCCTCGCCAAGCAGGGCAGCGGAGACGCGACAGAATACCTCCTGCGGAAGTACCAGGGCCTGGTCGAGGCCAAGGCCAAGAGTTACTTCCTGATGGGTGCCGAGCGAGAGGACGTCATTCAAGAGGGGATGATCGGTCTCTTCAAGGCCATCCGGGACTTCTCAGCGCACAAGTTCGGGGGCTTTCGGAAATTCGCGGCCCTGTGCGTCACCAGGCAGATCATCAGCGCGGTCAAGTGCGCCAGCAGGCAGAAGCACGAGGCCCTGAACTCCTACGTGTCGATGGACGCCGCCCCCGCCGATAGCGAGGAGGAGGGGGTCCTGGAGGAGGTCCTGGTCTCCGAGGAGCCGGATAGCCCCGAAGCGGCTGTGATCGGCAGGGAGTTGCAGCGGAAGGTCAGGACGGAGATGGACCGGTCGCTGTCGGATCTGGAGCGGGAGGTACTGCGGGAGTACCTCTACGGCCACTCCTACCGGGAGATCGCCGAGGGCCTGGGAACGAACGTCAAGCAGGTGGATAACGCCCTGCAGCGGGCGAAGAAGAAGCTGGAGGAGCACGTGGCGCTCGGCGCCGGGTAGCGGGGGAAAAGAGACTCGACAGCGGAGCGGCCGTCATGTATGATAATGCGCCCGCCGGGGTGAGCCTCGGTGGGCGCGCCATAGAGCCGGCGTAGCTCAGCGGTAGAGCAGCTCACTTGTAATGAGCAGGTCGTCCGTTCGAATCGGGCCGCCGGCTCCAGAAGATAGTGAGCTGCGGCGACGGCCGCAGGATGGACGTGTGACAGCAGGTGATCGGTGGAGGGGTGCCCGAGCGGCCAAAGGGAGCAGACTGTAAATCTGCCGGCGAATGCCTTCGGGGGTTCGAATCCTCCCCCCTCCACCATAGAGACGTCGCCCACGTAGCTCAGTGGTAGAGCGTGTCCTTGGTAAGGACAAGGTCACGGGTTCAAGTCCCGTCGTGGGCTCCAGAGCTTTGTAGCGGCCCGGTGACATCCGGGTGCATGTTCAACCACCGGACCGGCCGGCGCCCGCCGGCCACTGCCCGGATTTGCTGGGCAGCGTGAGGGTGCTAGGAGGCAGGAAGTACCATGGCGAGGGAGCAGTTCGAGAGGACCAAGCCGCACGTCAATGTCGGGACCATCGGTCACGTCGATCACGGCAAGACAACGCTGACCTCAGCGATCACCAAGTGCCTGTCCAACAGCGACGAGGGCTGGGCTGATCCGCTGGAGTTCGACCAGATCGACGCCGCTCCGGAGGAGCGGGAGCGTGGCCTGACCATCGCGACCTTCCACGCTGAGTACGAGACGAAGAATCGCCACTACGCTCACGTGGACTGCCCCGGCCACAGGGACTACATCAAGAACATGATCACTGGCGCGGCGCAGATGGACGGCTCCATCCTGGTGGTGGCGGCGACCGACGGCCCCATGCCGCAGACCAACGAGCACGTTCTGCTGGCCCGCCAGGTTGACGTTCCGGCCATGGTGGTGTTCCTCAACAAGGTTGACATCGCCGACCCGGAGCTGCTGGAGCTGGTGGAGCTTGAGGTGCGGGAGCTGCTGGACAGCTATGAGTTCCCCGGCGACGACACGCCGGTGATCTCCGGCTCAGCGCTGGAGGCCATGGAGTGCGGCTGCGGCGGCCGGGACTGCGAGAAGTGCGGCCCCATATTCGAGCTGCTCGACGCCGTGGACGAGTACATCCCCACCCCGCAGCGGCCCATCGACCAGCCGTTCCTGATGCCGGTGGAGGATGTCTTCAGCATCTCCGGCCGCGGCACGGTTGCCACCGGCCGGGTGGAGCGCGGGAGAGTGGTGACCGGCGACGAGGTGGAGATCGTGGGCCTGCGGGAGACGCAGACGTCGGTTGTGACCGGTGTGGAGATGTTCCGCAAGACCCTCGACGAGGGGCGCGCCGGCGACAACATCGGCGTGCTGCTGCGAGGCATCGAGCGTGATGAGATCGAGCGCGGCCAGGTGGTTGCCGCCCCCGCCACCATCACGCCCCACACGAAGTTCCAGGGCGAGGTCTACGTGCTGACCCAGTCCGAGGGCGGCCGGCACAAGCCGTTCTTCACCGGCTATCGGCCGCAGTTCTACTTCCGCACCACCGACGTCACCGGCGACGTGACGCTGCCGGAGGGCACTGAGATGGTCATGCCCGGCGACAACGTCAATATGACCGTGGAGCTCATCCAGCCGATTGCGATGGAGGAGGGCGTTCGCTTCGCGATCCGCGAGGGTGGCCTGACGGTGGGCGCCGGTGTCGTAACCGAGGTCGTCGAGTAATGGGGCGGATGTGACAGATGCCGGCAACGAAGATAATCCTTCGCTGCAGCGAGTGCGGCGAACACAACTACTACACGCAGAAGAACCGTCAGAACAGCCCTGATACGCTGACGCTGCGTAAGCACTGCCCGCATTGCCGCAAGCATACGGAGCACGAGGAGACGCGGCTGCGCAGATAGCACAGTCGCATTCGCCCCAGAAGTCGTGGGCAGGGGCATAGCTCAATTTGGCAGAGCACCGGTCTCCAAAACCGGCGGTTGTGGGTTCGAGTCCCGCTGCCCCTGCCAGCCAGCCGATTCAGGTGCCCGCAGCATGGACAACCCGGGACGCCGAGCACGACGCGGGCGCGCTGAGTGGCGCCCGTCGTTCGCCTCCTGGGGCGGGGAGTGCGCGGCGGCCTAAGCGACCCTGCTGCGGGGCACCGCCAGGAAAGGTTCTGAATGATAGATCGCATCAAGCGCCCATTCCAGTCGGTTGCCAGCTTCCTCAAGGACGTCTGGATGGAGCTGCAGCGGGTGGTGTGGCCCAGCCACGAGGAGACCTACGCCTTCACCGGCGTGGTCATCGTGGCCGTGGCCATCGTGGCCGCCTGGATGGGGCTGTTGGACCTGATCTTCACGCAAATCGTAGGGGCAATGCGCCTCTACGAATAGTGAGGCGCATCACGCAGAGGCAGGGCTCATGGCCAAGCAGTGGTATGTCGTTCACACGCTGACAGGCAAGGAGAACAGGGTCAAGGCCAGCATCGAGAAGATGGCTGCTGCCAAGGACCTCTCACACCTGCTGGGCCGCATCCTGGTCCCCACGGAGACCGAGATTCGGTCGTCCGGGGGCCAGCGGCGGGAGGTCAAGCGCAAGCTGTACCCCGGCTACGTGCTCATCGAGCTGGACGCGACCGATGAGATGCGCCAGCTCATCACCCAGACCAACGGGGTGACCCACTTCGTGGGCTCGTCCAATGAGCCCGTCCCGCTGCGGCCCGACGAGGTGAAGAACATCCTGGAGGTCGTGGGGGAGGAGAGCCAGAAGCCCAAGAGCGTGTGGTCGGTGGGCCAGAGCCTGCGCGTCACCGAGGGGCCGTTCAGCGAGTTCACCGGGAAGATCATCGAGGTCAATCCCGAGCGAGAGACGCTGAAGGTTCTCATCTCCATCTTCGGCCGCGACACGCCTGTGGAGCTGGACTTCACGCAGGTGGAGAAGCTGTAACCGGTGCGCCGGATGGCGGCGGTATGAGGAGCACCCGACATGGCAAAGAAGGTAATGACGATCATCAAGCTGCAGGTTCCAGCGGGGAAGGCCACGCCCGCGCCGCCGGTTGGACCTGCGTTGGGCCAGCACGGTCTGAACATCATGGACTTCTGCAAGGCCTTCAACGCCGAGACCGCCCAGCAGATGGGGGACATCGTTCCGGTGGAGATCACGGTCTACCAGGACCGGAGCTTCGACTTCATCTGCAAGAGCCCGCCGGCGTCGAGCCTGCTCAAGAAGGCCGCTGGGCTGCAGACCGCCAGCGGCCAGGCGGGGAAGATGTTCGTGGGCGAGGTGACCTGGGACCAGGTGCGGGAGATCGCAGAGGCGAAGATGGAGGACCTGAACGCCCGGGACCTGGACGCCGCCTCCCGCATCGTGGCGGGCACCGCTCGCAGCATGGGCCTGAAGGTGGTGGAGGAGGCCACGGACACCGAGTACGTGGCTCCCGAGGAGACCGTCGTGGTGACCGAGAGGCCCGCGGTGGAGGAGGTACCCGTGGCGGAGGAGGTACCCGTGGCGGAGGAGGTGCCCGTGGCGGAGGAGGGCGCCGAGGAGCCCGTGGAGGCGGACGAGCAGTGACTCGGTACGCGGGCGTGACAGCATCCGTGGCGCACTGAGGTGAGCCGCATGGCCAGGAACAACAGCAGGCGATACGAGGAGGCCAGGGAGAGGGTGGATGTCCAGCGCTACTACCCGCTGGACGAGGCCCTGGACCTGGTGAAGGAGACCGCGACGGCGGACTTCGACGAGACCGTGGACTGCGCCATCAAGCTGGGGGTGGCCGCCGGCAGGGGCGACGAGAACGTGCGCGGCACGGTGGTGCTGCCGCACGGGACCGGCAAGGTCCCCCGGGTGGCCGTCTTCGCTGAGGGGGAGGCGGTCCGCGAGGCGGAGGCCGCAGGCGCCGACCGCGTCGGCGATGAGGACCTGGTGGAGGACATACGCAATGGCTGGGACGAGTTCGACGTGCTGGTGGCCCAGCCGCAGATGATGCGCATCGTGGGACCGCTGGGCAAGCAGCTCGGCCCTAGGATGCCCTCCAAGAAGGCCGGGAACATCACCGAGGACGTGGGCAGTGCGGTGGAGTCGTTGAAGGCCGGGAAGGTGGAATTCAAGATGGACCGCGGCGCCGTCCTGCACGTCCCGCTGGGCCTGGCCTCCTTCGACAAGGAGCAGCTTCGCGAGAACTTCGAGACCCTGATTGAGGCCGTGGTGGCGGCCCGGCCGGCGTCCTTCTCCGGCCGCTACATCAAGAGCATCACTCTCTCCGCCACCATGGGCCCGGGGGTGAAGGTGCTGGTCTCCGACGTCGTCAGCCGGCGCGCCGCCTGAGGCGCTGCCTGCACACAATCGAACGCGTCAGTCCAGGCTGAAGACAGCCGGTGCCCTCCGGGGCGTAATGGAGCTGCACGCTCCGCCTGCCGAGGCCAGGAGCGACCAAGTGAGCTTTGTGCTTTCGCGGGAGCGTCCTGTCCTGGGCGCTCCCGCTTGGCGTTGGCGGGCACCGGGCCGAGGAGGTGAACGAGATTCCCACTGAGGCGAAGAAGCAGATGGTCCGGGAGATGCGGGAGCGTCTCCGGGAGGCCCAGAGCGTCTATCTGACGTCCTTCGAGGGCCTGACCGTGGCTGAGGCCAACGAGCTGCGAGGCCAGCTCATCGATGCGGGCGGCGAGATGCAGGTGATCAAGAACCGCCTGCTGATGATCGCGATCGAGGGAACGGACTACGAATGCCTGAGGGAGCTGCTGACAGGGCCCAACGCGCTGACGTACTGCGGGGAGGACCCCATCGAGCCGCTGAAGGTCCTCACGGATTTCGCCGAGGAGCACGAGCAGCCGCCCGTGAAGGCGGGGGTGGTGGAGGGGCGGCGGCTGGCCCCCGAGGAGATCGAGCAGCTTGCGAAGGTGCCGACGGCCGATCAGCTCATGGCCGAGGTCGTGGGCGCATTCGCCGGGCCTGTGAGCGGTCTGGTGTTCACGCTCAACGCCGTAGTGTCGGACCTGGTGTTCACGCTTCAGGCCCTCGCCGACGAGCGCGGCGAGGATGCGGCCTGAGCGAGCAGAGAATACAGCTCAACTGAAGGGAAGATCGCGAGTGACCGTTGACGAGATCATTGAGGCCGTAGACGGACTCACCGTCCTGGAGCTTGTGGAGCTCAAGGACAAGCTGCAGGAGAAGTACGGTGTGACCGCGGCCGCGCCCGTGGCGGCGGCCGGTGCGCCGGGGGCCGAGGCCGCCGGGGCCGAAGAGGAGGAGAAGACGGAGTTCGACGTGGTCATCGCCGACGCCGGCGCGGAGAAGATCAAGGTTATCAAGGCCGTCCGCGAGGTGAGCACCTCTCTGGGTCTGAAGGAGGCCAAGGAGCTCGTGGAGTCGGCGCCGGACGCCGTGCTGTCGGAGGCGGTGCCCAAGGAGGAGGCCGAGCAGATGAAGCAGCGGCTGGAGGAGGCCGGCGCGTCGGTCGAGCTCCGATAGCCGCCCGAGGAGCCCGCAGCCGGGGCCGGCGGCAGCGTTCGGCCCCGCGGCGTGATGGCCGCGAATTCGTGGAAAAGCGAAGAGGAGTTCTGCGGCCAGTGCGGAAGTACCTCACCGTGAGGCCAGAATTCGTCCAAGTGAGGGCAGCAGGCAGGACATGTCCTATGCCGACGAGGAGGAAATCTGGGAGCGCCTTGACCGGCTGAGCGAGTATGACACCGTCTCCGCCTTCGCGGTCAGCTACTATGAGCTGATCGCCGAATACCTCTCCGGGGAGGGGCGGGCGGCACAGGGCTTGCGGCTGCGGCTCGGGGAGTTCCTGGAGGTCCTGGAGCGCTATCATCGCGCCATGCAGGTCTTCACTGTTGAGGAGCAGGTGACTCTGGGCAACGTGCGCTCCTCGGCTGAGAAGCGGGATATCGGCGTGCGCGTGCTGCTGGAGCAGCTCAACGTGGACCAGGCTGAAGGCGAGCCCGAGATCGGCCGTCTGCTGCTGTCGGCGGAGTGCTACTACCAGCTCGGACTGGTGGATCGTGTGGTGGAGCGGCTGGAGGCGGCAGCGGCCGCCGGCGCCGACCATCCCCTGGTTCAGTTCGCGCTGGGCTACAACCGCTACGAGCTGGCGACACAGGCCTTCACGCGCTACGACCCGCAGAGCGGTAGCCGCGTGGTGGATGACATCGATCGCTTTCGCCTGGCCTGCCTCAGCGCCGTCGGTGCCTTCCAGGACGGCCTGACCGGCGGGGTCTTCGACGGCCATCTGCACTGGTGGATCGGCAACATCCTGCAGGCGGCGGGCTTTGAGGAGCCCGCCCAGGCGAGCTTCGAGAAGGCCGCGGAGATCTTCGCCCGACCGGGCGCTTTCGACGAGGAAGGCGACCAAGGCATCGTCCTGGGCCTTGACGTGGAGGCCGATTACGAGTACCAAGATAGGGAGGAACGAGGTCCGATCACCGAGGATGAGGTGCACCAGGCGGCGCAGTTGCTGCGCCGCAGCTACTCGGCATCGGACATCCTTGACGAATAGGGTTGCGTGCCCCGGCTCGTCCGGGGCTTGAGGTTCCGTCGCCGGCAACGGCGGCGCGAGACAACTGCGTGTGGGTGCGCAGTACCAGGACAAAGGAGGCTGCATCGATGCGAAGCAACTGGGGCATAGTTGCGATGGTCGTCCTGATCGTCGCGCTGCTGCTGACGGTACTCGCCATCAGCGGTTGCCCAAAGAAGGAGGAGCCGATCGAGGAGCCCATGATGCTGGAGGGTGAGGAGCCCATGCCCGAACCCGGGATGGGGCCGCCCGGTGTTGAGGAGGAGGTGCCCGAGGAAGAGGCGCCAGAGGAAGAGGTCACCGAGGAGGAGGCACCCGAGGGCGAGGTTGAGGCACCCGAGGGCGAGCCCGAGGCTCCTGAGGTACCGCCTGCCGAACCTGAGTAGCACGCGACGATGCGAGGCCGCCTGAGGGCGGTCGAAGCATAGTGCACTGGCCCCCGCAGACGATCGCGGGGGCCTTAGTTTTTCCGCGACCAGGGTCCCGGCGCCGGGGACCGGCAGGATGACGGCAGGGCAGGTTATCGCGCACCGCCTTCGAGGTCAGTCGTTATCCTGTGTATCCTGTCTATCCTGTTCCTGCCGTGTCCCCGCTCATGCAGCCCACGGCTGGGTGCCGGCTGTGATGGCTATTGTCTATTGGTCCGCGGTGATGACCATGTCGTCGCGGTGGATGACCTCCGCTGAGCCCTCCCGCCCCAGCAGGTCCGGGATGCGCGAGGAGTGCTCGCCCCGGATCGTCTCAGTCTCCGCGGAGGAGTAGGCGGCCAGCCCCCGCGCGATCTCCCGTCCCTGCGCGTCGCGGATGGTCACCAGGTCGCCGACCTGGAAGTCGCCGCGCACCTCCACGATCCCGCTGGGCAGCAGGCTGGACCCGTCGCTCTGCAGCAGCGCCTGACGGGCGCCCTCATCAACCACCAGGCTCCCTCGGGGCATGCCGTGCACGGCCAGCCAGGCCTTGCGGGAGGGCAGGCGAGGCCTCGCCATCATGTGGGTGCCGATCTCCTCGCCGGCCACGATCCGACTCAGCACCCCATCGCAGTTGCCGTCCGCGATGACCACTCGGATGCCACAGTCCGTGGCGCGGCGGGCGGCCTCGATCTTCTTCGCCATCCCGCCCAGCGAATCCGGGCCTCCGGCGCCGGACGCGTAGCGACTCACGTCCTCGTCGGGGGCGACCTCACGGATCAACTCCGCGGTCTCATCGCTGCGAGGGTCCGCCGTGTACAGGCCCTCCTGGTCGGAGAGAATCACCAGCAGCTCCGCCGGGGCGATGGCGACGGCGACCATGGCCGCCAGCAGGTCGTTCTCGCCGAAGGTCACGCTCTCCACGGAGACGGAGTCGTTCTCATTGAGCACCGGCACCACGCCCCAGCCCAGCAGGTCCTCGAGGGTCTCCCGGAGGCGGATGCAGCGCCCGCGGTTGATGACGTCGTCCTGGGTCAGCAGCACCTGGGCGGGGACGAGGTCCACCTCCCCCAGGGCCTCCGCCCAGTAGCGCATCAGGGTGGGCTGGCCCACGGCGGCCGCGGACGGGCGCTCATTCGGCCGCAGGTGCTTGCCGGCCTCGAAGATCATGCGGCGGCCGACACCAACGGCCCCGGAGGTGACCAGCACGACCTCGACGCCGTCGTCGATGAGCTCGCGGACCTGCCGCGCCATGCGCCGGAGGAAGTCGCGGCGGGGCTCTCCCTGGGAGTCGATAACCAGCCGCGTGCCGATCTTCGCCACCACGCGGCCGGGCCTGCTGTGATCGCTCTCGGCGCTCACGGGTATCCCTCAGGTGCGCACCTGTCCGTCGCCGCGGCAGACGTACTTGTAGATGGTCAGCTCCGCCGCTCCCACCGGCCCGCGGGCGTGGATCTTGTCAGTCGAGACCCCGATCTCGGCGCCCAGGCCGAAGACGCCGCCGTCAGTCAGCCGCGTCGAGGCGTTGTGGTAGACCGCCGCGGAGTCCACCTCGCTCAGGAAGCGCTCGGCGACCTCCTTGTCCTCTGTGATGACGGCCTCAGTCAGCCCCGAGGTATGCTCGGCGATCTTCTCCAGGGCCTCGTCCAGCGTGTCCACGATCATCACCGACAGGATCAGGTCCAGGTACTCTGTGTCGAAGTCCTCGTCGGTGGCCGGGTTGATCCCCTCCACCATCTCCACCGTCCGGGGGCAGCCGCGGATCTCCACGCCCGCCTCCTGCAGGTCCGCCACGATCGCCGCCAGCAGGTCGCCGGCGCCCTGGTGCACGAACAGATTCTCGACGGCGTTGCACACCCCAGGCCGCTGGACCTTGGCGTTGTGAACCAGCTTCACGGCCAGGTCCAGGTCGGCGTGCTCGTCAACATAGATCTGCGTCATGCCGCGATAGTGCTTGAGGACCGGGACCTGGGCGTTCTCGGTGACAGCGCGGATGAGGCCCTCACCACCGCGAGGGACGATGAGATCGATGTGCTCCGGCATGCGGCACATCATCCCCACCGCCTCCCGATCCGTGATCGGGATCATGGAGATGCAGCCCTCGGGCAGCCCCGCCTCGGTGGCGGCAGCCGAGAGAACGCCGGCCAGCGCCAGGTTGGAGTTGATGGCCTCCGATCCGCCACGGAGGACGCAGGCGTTCCCGGACTTGATGCACAGGCCGGCGGCGTCGGCCGTGACGTTGGGGCGAGACTCGTAGATGATGCCGATGACGCCGATGGGAACCGCCACGCGCTGGATGTGCAGGCCGCTGTCGATGGTCCACTCCTTCAGGACGCGGCCCACCGGGTCGGGCAGCTCCGCGATCTCCTCCAGCGCCACCGCGATGTCCTCGATGCGCTCGTCGGTGAGCAGCAGGCGGTCGAGCATGGCCGAGGAGAGGCCGCTGCTCTCGCCCGCCTCCATGTCCTTGTGGTTCTCGCGCGTGATGGCCTCGGTGTTGTCGCGAACGGCGGCGGCCATGGCGCGCAGGGCCTCGGCTCTCTTCACGCCGCTGATGCTGCCCAGCGAGCGGCTGGCCTGGCGGGCGTTGCGCGCGGCGTGGAGCACCTGATCCTGGATCGACATTGGCAGACCTCCGACGGCTCTCTGTTGCACTCCGTGCGGCGGAACGACGCAAGCGACGCGCACCCCGTGGAGGGCGCGGCGCACGAATGCCGTATGGAGGGGCGGGCTGCCCAGCCCGCCCGCCGTTTGCGAGCGCGCCGCGGTTCCGTACGCCAACGACGGGCTCCTAGCCCGCGGTGGTGTCCCTCTGGCTGGCGTGGTGGGTGACGGCCTTGCGGATGGTGTGTGAGAGCACCGCTGCCACGCCAACGGTGATGGCGGCCAGTGCCAAAGGGTCCATGTACCCCAGCACCGCCACGATAAGCGCTGCCAGCAGCCCGGCGTTGAGCGCCAGCACCCACACCAGCAGGCCCGTGCGCCATGACCGCGGCACCCGCTGGGCGACGAATCCCGCCAGCCAATAGCCCAGGACGGGAAGCGCCGCCACCGCCAGCGCAACCCCCCAGGGGATGGGCAGGCGGTAGCCGGCCACCAGCACTGCAATCATCCCCGCCTGGATGCCCGCCATGATGCCGCACAGCCGGGCGTTGAAAAGCACCACGCCATACGCCACAGCCGGCTCCCGGCGCCGCCAGAGCGCCTTCGCCCCGCAGCGGGGGCAACGTCTCAGGTGCTCGTCGTCGGGCAGCTCTGTGCCGCAGACGGGGCAGGTCCAGCGCTCCGTATCCTCGATGCGCTTCATCTCGCACCGCCACCTCGCGGCCAGCAGTCGCCCTTCTATTCAACCACACGCGCCGGGGCTCCTGCAAGCGCCATCCTCGGGGAGGACACGCGGTGGATGCGATGAAGCTGTCATCACGAGACAGAGGCCAGCGCGGCCGCTCAGGCCAATCGAAGGAGGCCACACAGTGAACGTCATCGTGATCGTCGCGGACAGCTTGCGCAAAGACCACCTGGGTTGCTACGGCAACGATTGGATACGGACGCCGAACCTGGACCGCCTGGCGGCCGAGAGCTGCGTCATCGACGGCGCCTACGCGGACTCGCTCAATACCATCCCCTGCCGCACCTCCATGTGGACCGGACGCATCTGCTTCCCCTTCCGGCCCTGGCAGCCGCTGGAGCAGGAGGACCTGCCCATCGCGGAGTGGCTGTGGGACAAGGGCTACACCTCGGCCCTGATCACCGACGTCTATCACATGCACAAGCCCGGCTACAACATGGGCCGGGGCTTCGACGAGACGCTCTTTGTCCGCGGGCAGGAGTACGACCCGTGGGTGCGGCCCTCGGATGTGGATCCCGCTGAGATCGACGCCGGGCTCGAGCGCCACTTCAAGCCCACTGGCGATGCGGAGCGCAGCGAGGACTTCGCGGCGCGCTTCCGCCACTACCTCCGCAACATCTCCGGGCGCGAGAGCGAGGAGGACTACTTCTGCGCTCAGGTGTGCCTGAAGGGCATCGACTGGCTGGAGCGACACCGGGGGCAGGACCGCCTCTTCCTGTGGCTGGACATGTTCGACCCGCACGAGCCCTGGGACCCCCCGCTGGAGCTCAAGGAGCCCTACAACCCCGGCTACGAGGGTCTGGAGATCATCGACCCGGTGCCCTCGGAGGTGGAGGGCTATCTCACGCCGGAGGAGATGCAGAACGTCCGCGCCCTGTATGCCGGCGAGGTGACGCTGGTGGATCGATGGGTTGGCAGGCTGCTGGACGCCGCGCGGGAGATGGGCTTTCTCGACAGCTCGGTGATTGTATTCACCAGCGACCACGGGGAGCCGCTCGACGACCATGGCATCGTGCGGAAGGCCCGGCCGTGGCTCTACGAGGAGCTGGCGGCGGTGCCGCTGCTTGTGCGCCTGCCCGACGGGGCGGGAGCCGGGCAGAGGCGGGAGGCGCTGGTGCGCCTCTCGGACATCGCCCCCACCATCTGCGACGCCGTGGGCGTGGATCGGCAGCCCGGCATCCATGGCACCAGCCTGCTGCCGCTGGTGCGCGGGGAGACCGACTGGGTGCGCGACTACGCCATCACGGGCATACACAGCCGCAGCGCCGCGATCCGCGACGGCCGCTGGAGCCTGCTGCTGCCGGGGGCCAGCGGCCAGCGTGAGCTGTATGACCGGGAGCAGGACCCGGCGGAGCAGCACGATGTTGCGCACGAGTTCCCGCAGGAGGTTGATCGGCTGGAGGAGCAGCTTCAGCGAGAGCTGGGCGCGCTGCGGTGGGAGTAGCGCTCAGTGGCGGAAGCTCGCGCATCTTCTGGCGCCAGGATGCCACGCTTCCGCCCCCGATGGAGGGGCCGCCGCGAGCGAAGCGAGCGGGCGGGGTGTGGGGGCGGGGAGAGACGCGTAGCGTCTCCGGGGAGCGATGCGTTCTGTAACGCACCGCTCAGGTTCCACCCCGGCCCAACCGTCAAGTAGTGCAGGCGCCCTCGCCTGCACGCCGTTCATGGAACCTTCGGAGACCCTGGGTCTCGCCGGGCGCTGCGCGCCCGGCGGCCCCTCCACCAAGCAAGCCGCTCATCTCCAAGGCAACCAAGCGCCGAGGCTTCTCGTCGTCAACGCACGCGGAATTGCGCAAGTCACCACTAGCGTCCGTCGTCGCGAGTGATCCTGCGGATGGCGTAGATGGGCTTGCCCTGGGCCTCGTAGTAGGTGCGGGCCTGCAGCTCCGCCAGCAGGCCCATGGTGATGAACTGCAGCCCCACCAGCATCAGCAGCACCGCCAGCAGCAGCGCGGGACGGTTGCCGATGTCCTCGCTGAAGTAGAACTTCCGGAAGCTCAGCCAGGCCGCCATGATGAAGCCGATGGCGCCGGAGAGCAGCCCCCACCTGCCGAAGACCTGGATCGGCCGGGTGGCGTAGCTGAGCAGGAACTTCACCGTCAGCAGGTCCAGGAAGACCCGGATGGTCCGCGCGAGGCCATACTTGCTGGCGCCGAACTGCCGCGGGTGATGCGCCACCTCCACCTCCGCGATGCGTGCGCCCGCCCAGTGCGCCAGGGCGGGGATGAAGCGGTGCATCTCCCCATAAAGCTGCACGTCCTCAAGGATCTCGCGGCGATAAGCCTTCAGGGAGCAGCCGTAGTCATGCAGGCGCACGCCCGTGACAGCGGAGATCAGCCAGTTGGCGATCCTGGAGGGGAGGATGCGCGTGAGGAAAGAGTCCTTGCGGCTCTTCCGCCAGCCGCTGACAACATCGTAGGCCTCGTCGATCTTCGCCAGCAGCCTGGGGATGTCCGCAGGGTCGTTCTGCAGGTCCGCGTCCATGGCCACGATGATCTGGCCGCGGGCGTGATCGAAGCCGGCCGCCATGGCCGCTGTCTGGCCGAAGTTACGGCGCAGGTGGATGGCCACGAACCGTGCATCGCCCTGCGCGACCTCGTCAAGGCGCTCGGCGCTGCCATCGCTGCTGCCATCGTTGACGAGGATGACCTCCCATCCGCACTCGAGGTCATCGAGGGCGTCCACGAGCGCTTGGTGCAGAGGGCGGATGGCCTCCTCCTCGTTGTAGACCGGGATGACGATGGAGACGTCGGGCGCGGCCTCGGCGCCCGAACTGAGCTGCTGCATGGTCGCGCTCCTCGGGTGGCGTCGCGCACTCACGTTTGACTTCGCCGTCGGCCGCCGCAGAGCCTCCGCGCCGCGTGTGTTGGCCTTGCGCCCGGCCTCAGTTGCGCGTAATCTGTCTGTCCGGAGCGACGGAGCGGCTGAGACGGGTGGACGCCGGCTGATGCGGCAGCACAAGGTGCGGACAACGCCACAGGAGGAGAACGCGCTTGAGCGGCCCTGGCTGGCGTGGGCCGACTGGCGGGCCACGCTGGTGCTGGTGCTGGGCCTGCTGGCCCTGCGCGTCACTTATCTGATCTTCCTGTGCGAGTGGGATCTGGTGCAGGACGAGGCGCACTACTGGGAGTGGGCGCGACGCCCGGCGCTGTCCTACTACTCTAAGGGGCCGGGCGTAGCGTGGTCGGTCTGGCTGAGCACGACCGTCTTCGGCCATGAGGAGTGGGCGATCCGCCTGCCGGCCGCGATCTTCTCCGGCATCGGCGCCCTGGCGCTGGCTCGGCTGACCATCGACGTGACCTCCGACGAGCGGGCCGGCCTCCTGGCCGCCGCGGCCTGGTGCCTGGTGCCCATCTACCAGGCCGAGGCACAGATCATGACCATCGACGGGCCTTTCGTGGCCTGCTGGGTGCTGGCAGCCTGGGGGGGCTGGCGCGCTTTCGCCCGGCACGAGGCCGGGGACAGGCCGTGGGGCCTGTGGGCGCTGACGGGCCTGGCGCTTGGCGTGGGCTTCCTCTTCAAATACACCATGCTGCTGCTGCCGCCGGGATTCATCATCTACGGCGCACTGCGCCGCCGGGAGCTGCCCTGGGACCGGCGGCTGACGGCGGGCGCGGTGCTGACGGCCGCGGTCATGCTGGCGGCCATGAGCCCCTTCTTCATCTGGAATGCGCGCCACGGCTGGCCGGCGGTGAGGCACGAGCTGGGGCACCTCGGCGCGCCGGGCGGGGATGTGCCCACCCAGTGGACGTGGCCCTTCGGCGGCTTCTCGGCGGCGGATCTGCTCCTGTCACAGATCGGCGTCGTGGGGCCCCCTGCGCTGGTGCTCATCGTCATGGCCGCGCTCCGGGCCGTCCGCTCGCGGTGGGATGAGCCCGGGAAATGGCCGCACCGGCTCCTTATGCTCTGCTGCGGGCTGGTGATGCTGGGCTTCATGTTCGCGGTGTCGCTGGTCTCGCGAGTGGAGGCGAACTGGCCGGTCGCCGGCTACGCCACGCTGGTGGTGCTGGCGGCGGAGCTGACGGTCATCGAGGGGCCGCGACCGCGGCTCATCAGCGCCTGGCGCTGGACGATCGGCTTCGGGCTCTTCACGCTGAGCCTGCTGATGTTCCCGCAGGTCTACGCGAAGCTGCCGGTGCTCGGCGAGTATGTGCCGATGTATCGCATCGTGGGCGCGAGACGCCTGGCCGGGCGGGTGGAGGATGCGATGGCGCTGCTGCGGGAGCGCACGGGGGAGCAGCCCTTCGTGGCGGCGGCCTCATACGGGAGGGCCAGCCAGCTCGCCTACTATCTGCCGGGAAGGCCGACGGTCTACGGCGCGGGCCGCTATGTGGGCCGCCGGGGCTCGCAGTACGACTACTTCGAGGACACGGACCTGACGGACCCGAAGCTGCTGGGCCGTCCGGCGGTGCTGGTGCTCAAGACGCCGGAGGACTGGCAGCGCGAGTTCCGCTTCGAGAGCATCGAGCAGATCGGCACGGACCCGCCGATACACGTGGCGCGGGAATACGGAGGGCCCAAGGGCGGGGAATAGTCGCAGCGGACCGCTCCCTCGACAACCCTCCCTCCCGCGGTGTATCATACCAGGCAGCCGAATGATCGGTCGCGCACGTTGTAGACTGCTACTCGTGTTGCGCTCGGAACGCGAGCGCCGCGCATTCCCAATTGCTGCCCTTCGCAGGTGATAGGCATGGCGCTTGAGCCCATGATCGGCCTTGAGGTGCACGCTCAGCTCGACACCAAGTCGAAGATGTTCTGCCAGTGCTCGACGGAGTTCGGGGCTGAGCCGAACTCCAACGTGTGCCCTACCTGCCTGGGGCTGCCCGGCTCGCTGCCGGTGCCGAACCGCACTGCGGTGGAGTACACCATCCGCACCGGGGTGGCGCTGCACTGCCAGGTGGCGGAGCGCTGCCGCTTCGCGCGCAAGAACTACTTCTACCCCGACCTGCCCAAGAATTTCCAGATCTCGCAGTATGATGAGCCGCTGACGCATGACGGCTACATCGACCTGACCGTGGACGGGGAGGAGGTGCGCATCGGCATCCGCCGGGCGCATCTGGAGGAGGACACCGGCAAGAACATCCACCTGCCCAGCGGCTCGTCGCTGGTGGAGTACAACCGCTGCGGCATCCCGCTGATGGAGGTGGTGACGGAGCCGGATTTCACCACCGCCGAGCAGTGCCGGGAGTACCTCACGCAGCTTCGGCTGATCCTGCGCTGCCTCGGGGTCTCGAACGCGAACATGGAGGAGGGCGCCATGCGCGCCGAGCCCACCGTCAACCTGCGTGATCCCCAGACCGGTGAGGCCACGCCGAAGGTGGAGATCAAGAACCTCAACTCCATCCGCTCGGTCTACGAGGCCGTGAAGTACGAGATCGAGCGCCAGCGGCGTGCGGTGCGGGAGGGCCGGGAGGAGGAGCTGTTCCAGCAGACGCGGCGCTGGGATGAGGATAAGGGCGTGACGACGCTGATGCGGCGCAAGGAGACCTCCGACGACTACATGTACTTCCCGGAGCCGGACCTGGTGCCGCTGGAGCCGGATCCGGAGTGGGTGCAGGAGATCATCGAGAGCTGCCCGGAGTTGCCCGCCGAGCGCTGCAGGCGGCTGTGCGAGCAGTATGGTCTGCCTGAGTATGACGCTGAGGTGCTCACCGAGAGCCGGGAGCTGGCCGACTTCTTCGAGGATACCTGCGAGCACTTCCAGGGAGCGGCCAAGACCGTCAGCAACTGGCTGATGGGCGATGTCATGAGCCTGCTCAACGAGGCCGGCGTAAGCATCACCGAGAGTCCCATCTCCTCCCAGGGCCTGGCAGAGCTGCTGACGCTGATAGAGGAGGACGTCATCTCCGGGAAGATCGCCAAGGACGTGCTGGCGACGATGTTCGAGACCGGCAGGGGCCCGCGGGAGATCGTGGAGGAGGAGGGGCTGGAGCAGATCTCCGACGCCGGCGAGCTGGAGGGGATCATCGAGCAGGTGATCGCCGACAACCCCGGGCCGGCGGAGCAGTTCCGCAGCGGCAAGGACAAGGCCATCGGCTTCCTCATCGGCCAGGTCATGAAGGCCACGCAGGGCCAGGCGAACCCGCAGATGGTCAACGAGATCATGCGGGAGAAGCTGCAGTGACAGTGATTCAGCGAGCCATCGAGGATGCGCGGGAGGTGCTCGCGTGCCTGTCCGGACGCTTACTCGAGACGAGCTGATCGAGGTCGTGCAGGAGTTCATGCGGCGCGTCGGCGTCACTGAGGCCATCCTCTACGGGTCGCGAGCGCGTGGGGATCACATCAAGAGCAGCGACGTGGACCTGATGGTGATCTCGCCGCGGTTCGCGGATACGCCTCCTCACCGGCGCCTCGCGCCTCTGCATTCCGAGTGGGACCCGGAGCTACCCTTCCTGGAAGTCCTCGCCTACACGCCCGAGGAGTTCGAGCGGGCGAAAAGGGGCCTTGGCATCGAACGAGCCGCGGCCAGGACCGGTATCCACATCACGTTGCGTGGTGACGGTGACGGCGCCATTGTGGAGCACCAGCCACCGCCCGAGCCGGGAGGTGAGAGAATGCGGCCAGAGACAAAGAACTGGCTGACGGAAGCTGGCACGAACCGGCGGGTAGCACGGCTACTGAGTGAAGCCAACGTCTTCAGCCAGGCAATCTATCATGCGCGACAGGCAGTGGAGGCCGCCCTGAAGGCGGCCTGTGTCGAGCTGCGCGCTGAGGAACCTCCTCGAACCCACGCGCTGCACGAGCTGGCGGAGACCGCGTTCGGCGATGTCCCAGGCGAGGTCAAGGGCCCACTCAGGGAGCTTGAGGCGTACTACATCCTGACCCGGTACCCAACGGAGGTCATTCCGTCGCCGACGACATACTACAACGAGCTTGACGCGGAGAGCGCGCTCGTGGCGATGGAGAGCGTCCTCGAATGGGTGGGCGAGCAGCTGCCTGAGAGCGGGCTGCCAACTGCGGGCGACGTCCCTGAGGACGCCGGTCTCGATGACGAGCCGGGCGACGAGGACACCTCTGACGATGACGGCTGAAGGCATAGGCGGCGATGTGACACTCACAGCGGGGAGGCGTAGCGATGATCAAGCCGCGTTTAGTGCTAAGTCGCAGAAGTTCGCGTAGCTTCCTACGTCCCGACAAGAGGCGTGCCCGCCATGGAGGGGCCGCCGCGAGCGAAGCGAGCGGGGCGCGATCAGGAGCGGTAGCGACTGACCGCGCAGGTTCCACCCCGGCCCACTGGAGACCTTCGGTCTCACGGGCTTCCAGCCCGACCATCAGCGCGGGCGCCCCCGCCTGCGCGCCGTTCAGCCCCTGGGTAGAGCTATCCACCGGGCCGGGGTGGAACCTGAGGCCTATTCGCTGGGAGACTTCTACGAAGTCTCAGTCACAGGCCTCACCGGGCGCTGCGCGCCCGGCGGCCCCTCCACCGGAGCCGGTGGGTTTTTGAGGCAACCGAGCGCCGACTGTGCCCGTCGTCAAGGTACGCGGAATTGCGGAAGTGAGCACTAGTGGAGACCGACGAGGGCAGACCGCTTCCAGCGCAGCATGCGTGACCGGGGGCTAATGCACACCCGGGAGACCATCGGCGCGGGCGTAGATTCGAGCCTCGTGCTGGAGGTCGGCCCCGGGCCGGGCTACCTGGGCCTGGAGTGGCTGAAGGCGACGGACGGGACGCGTCTGCACGGTTTGGAGATCAGCCCGGCGATGATCGCCGTCGCGCAGCGCAACGCCCAGGAGTACGGGATCACTAAGCGCGCCGAGTTCATGGAGGGGAATGCCCTGGCGATGCCCTTCGAGGACGCCACCTTCGATGGCGCGTTCAGCAACGGGTCGCCGCATGAGTGGGCCGAGCCGGAGCGCGTCTTCGACGAGATCGCGCGGGGGCTCAAGCCGGGCGGTGCGTACTGCCTCGGCGACCTGCGGTGCGACATCAACCCGGTGATCGCTTGGTTCATGAAGCTGATGACCAGCCGGGAGCTGAAGGCGGGCTTCGCCAGCTCGCTGAAAGCGGCCTACACGGTGGTGAAGCTCCAGGAGATGCTGCCGAAGACCGCGCTGGCGGACGCGACGGTATCGGCCGACGCCTTCGGGCTGTCGATGACACGGCGGAAGCCCGGCTGCGCGAGCGGCGGGGAAGCGGTCGGTGGAGCCGGCGAGGACGCGTGAGGGATGCTCTCCGAGCGGGAGCGGTCGTGGATCGCCGATGCGCGGATCGACCTGGAGGCGGCCCGGCTGCTCTCCCGGCACGACATCCCCAGCCACGCCATCTTCCACGCCCGGCAGGCCGTTGAGAAGCTCCTCAAGTGCGGCTACCCCATCCTCAAGGACCGCCCCATGCCCCACGAGCACTCCCTGCAGGCGATGGTTCACGACGTGTTCGGCAGGATACCCGACGACATGTGGGCAATCATTAAGAGGCTGAACCCCTTCTACATGTCCACCCGCTACGTGGACGCCGCCGGCGGGCCGCCCTCGGAGCGCTTCGAGCCCGAGGATGCGCGCGAGGCCGTGGCGATGGCTCAGGAGGCCTTCGAGTGGATCGAGACACAGTACAACGCGAAGAGCTGATCGAGGAGATTCGGCGGTTCCTGCGCCGGGTGGGTGTGGAGGACGCCATCTTCTTCGGCTCACGGGCGCGCGGGGACGAGCGCCCGCACTCGGACCTGAACCTGGTGCTGCTCTCCGAGAGCTTCGAGGGGCGCCCGCTGGGCAAGCTGCTCCCGGAGCTGCAGCGGGAGTGGAAGCTGGACCTGCAGCTCGAGCTGCTGCCCTGCACGCCTCAGCACTTCGAGGAGATGCAGGAGTGGAACTCGCTGGCACGCGAGGCGGCAGAGCGCGGAATACGCATTCACGTTGATCTCGAATGCGAGGAGCCCCAGACATGAGCGACGCCGTGAGCTTCGACGCCCTTGAGGTGGCAGCGGAGGCCGAGGTCGTGGTGGTGGGCGGTGGGCCGGGTGGATTGTGCGCGGCGGTGGCCGCCGCTGAGGAGGGCGCTGACACGCTGCTGATCGAGCGCTACGGCTTCCTGGGCGGGATGGCCACAGCAGGGCTGGTCAACCCCTTCATGACCTGGCACGCGGGCGGCAAGCCCATCATCCGGGGGCTGTTCGAGCGCATCATCGAGCGGCTCGACGACTACGGCGGCTGGGCGGGCCCCCGGCAGGGCAGCGCCTTCGACGACGAGCTGCTCAAGTTGGTGGCCGATGATCTGTGCGAGGAGGCGGACGTGCGGCTGCGTCTGCACACCATGCTGGCGCACGTAGACACCCGCGACGGTCGAGTAAGCAGGATCGCCACGCTGAGCAAGTCCGGGCTGCAGCAGGTCAAGGGCGAGGTGTTCATCGACGCCACGGGCGACGGCGATCTGGCGGCCCGGGCCGGGGCGGAGGTCGAGATCGGCCGGGAGGAGGACGGCCTCTGCCAGCCCATGACGCTGTGCTTCCGCATGGTGAATGTGGACCTCGACCGCGTGCCCTCGCGCGGCGACATCACTGAGCTCTACGACGCCGCCAGGGAGCGCGGGGAGATCGACAACCCGCGCGAGAACGTCCTTTTTTTCTTCACGACGCACGAAAACGAGGTGCATCTCAACACTACACGGATAGTGAAGCATGATCCCACCAACGCCGAGGACATGACCCACGCGGAGCTGCAGGCGCGGCGGCAGGTGCGCGAGATGGTGCGCTTCCTCACCCGGGAGGTGTCGGGCTTCGAGGAGGCCTGGCTGCAGGAGATCGCGCCGCAGATCGGCGTGCGCGAGAGCCGGCGGGTGATGGGCGACTACGTGCTGACCACCGAGGACGTGCTGGCGGCGCGCACCTTCGATGACGGCATCGCCCGCGGCTCGTACTGCGTGGACATCCACAACCCGGCGGGCAGCGGGACGGTCATCAAGCGGCTGCCGCCGGGCGAGGCCTACGACATCCCGTACCGCTGCCTGACGCCGCGTGGCTTCGAGAACCTGCTCATCGCCGCCCGCTGCGTCTCGTGCGACCACGGGGCGCACAGCTCGCTGCGCGTGATGCCCATCGTAATGGCCATCGGCGAGGCGGCCGGCTGCGCGGCGCAGATGGCGCTGGCGACGGGTGACGTGCGCGCCGTGGACGCGGACCAGCTTCGCCTGCGGCTGCACCAGCGGGGGGCGAGCATCCACGGGCTGTCGGATGAGCGCTGACGTGTCCGGAACCGGCGAGAAGGGGGATTCAAGTCGTGGGCGCCATACTCGCGCTTCTGATCCTCGGGTGCATTGCTCTGTTTGGCTGGGCCATCTTCCGCCTCTTCGGGATGTGGATCACCGATAAGGTGATCAGCGGCTGGGAGTTCGTGCTGATACTGTCGCTGATGCTGGCGCTGTTGGGCGGCACACTGATGGGCGGGCCGGTGGCGATAGGGCTCTTCCTGCTGCTCATGGTGGTGTGCCTGCTCATCACCGTCATGCCGCTGGCGACGCAGGAGGTCGGCACGCGCCGGCTGGAGGCCCAGGACATCGCCAGGTACTACGAGGCCCTTGAGCGGCAGCCGGATGTGCCCTTCCCCCATCGGAAGCTGGGCGAGATCTACGAGCAGCGTGGGGACCTGGACCGGGCCATCGAGCACTACCAGGCCTACGTGGAGATACATTCCGGGAGCGCCGACATCCAGCGGCGGCTGGAGCGTTGCCTGGATGCCAGGCGCCGGCGGGACATGCACATGCAGCGGTGTCCTGTCTGTGGCGCCTACAGCCCCCAGGACGCGGTGCGCTGCACGGAGTGCGGAATGTACCTGAAGGGCTCCGTGGAGATCATCGAGACGCTGACCACGCCGGAGATGATGCGGCTGTGGAAGTGGCTGATCGTGGTCTTTCTGGTCCCCGCAGTGGTCATCGGGCTGCTGGCGGAGTGGATTCCGCCGATGGTCAGTCTGATCATGCTGGCAGTGAGCATCGTCGCCACCATCTTCTTCATCTTCGGCCGCATGCGCGGCTGAGGGAGGTGCCCGTGCGCACAGAGATGTCGCCGCGCCAGCGGGTGATCACCACCATGCGGCGGGAGGTGCCGGACCGGGTGCCCAAGGAGGCCGGCTTCACGCCGGCCATCCAGGCGGCCTTCGAGGAGAACACCGGGGCTACCAACGCCGCAGAGTACTTCGGCTTCGAGCGCCGCGGAGTGGGCTTCAGAGGCCCCCAGGAGCCGCAGGACTTCTCGCTCTACTACCCCGACGGGATCCCGGAGGGCACCAGCATCAACGAGTACGGCTCCGGGCGCGTGCCCAGCGACTTCTATCACTTCACCTCCCGCATCTATCCCCTGGAGCGCGCTGAGACGGTGGAGGAGCTGGAGGAGTATCCCTGGCCGGACTACACGCCCGAGCGCCGGCACGCCCACCTGGAGGAAACCGTGGCGGCCCTGCACCAGGACGAGTGGTTCGTCTCCGGGGGCGTGGGCCACATCTGGGAGAACGCCTGGGCGCTCACCCGCATGGAGAAGCTGATGCAGGACATGGTGTTGAACCGGGCGTTCGCGGGGTACATATTCGATAGGATCACCGAGGATCGCGCCTTCATGGCGCGCCGCTACGCCCAAGCCGGCGCGGACATGATCCACTGCGGCGATGACATCGGCATGCAGGACCGGCTGATGATGAGCCCGGAGATGTGGCGGGAGTGGCTCAAGCCTCGCTGGCGGAGGGTCATCCGAGCCGCGAAGGACGTCAACCCGGACATCCTGGCATGGTATCATAGTGACGGGGACGTGCGGGAGGTCATTGAGGACCTCATCGAGATCGGCTTCGACATCCTCAACCCGGTGCAGCCGGAGTGTATGGACCCGGCGGCCCTGAAGCGCCGGTACGGGGACCGGCTGGCGTTCTGGGGCTGCATCGGAACGCAGACGACGATGCCCTTCGGCACTCCCGAAGAGGTTGGGGAGGCCGTGAAGTGGACGATCGACACTGTGGGAGCCGGTGGGGGCCTGCTGGTGGCACCCACGCACGTGCTGGAGCCGGATGTACCCTGGGAGAACATCGAGGCGCTCTTCGAGGCGGTGGACGAGTATGGCGTCTACGAGTAGGATCATGGTCGCAGCGGCGGCCCTCACGGCGCTGGCGCTGCTGGGTGGCTGCATGTTCATCGACGGTCAGTTCGCGATGGCTCCCGACGGCAGTGTGGACGCGCGCCTGGAGGCCGGCGTGCTCAAGTCCATGGCGGAGCGGGGCGAGGGCGACTTCACTACTGATCTGGGCAGTGAGCTGGCGGAGGGGAAGTGGCAGGAGGAGGAGTACGATCGCGGCCAGTGGCACGTGAAGGCCATGGTCGGCCATGCCGGCCCCGGCGAGAGCCTCTTCACCGAGGACGCCGAGGTAGCGCCCGAGTTCTCAAGCACCACTCATCTGCTGACCACCCGCTACGAGTTCGCCATGCAGTTCCCGGAGGAGAAGCTGGAGGCCGCCTTCAGCAGCGGCCCCCCGGCTGCAGGTGAGGCCGAGGGCGAGCAGGCCGAGGGCGAGACCGAGGAGGAGGACGAGCAGGCCGAGGACGAGATGCAGATGGAGATCAACGAGCAGATGCAGGAGGCCTTCGGCCAGATGATGACCATGATGATGTCCAGTGGTGACGCCGGCCTGCGCTTCTCGGTGCAGCTCCCCGGGGAGGTCGTGGAGAGCACCGGGGAGCTGGTCGGCCCCGGTCGCGTCGCCTGGCGGATGGACCTGACGGCGGAGGAGCCACCCTTCACGCGCCTGCATGCGGTCTCAGCGCTGCCCAACTGGCCCAACGTGGGGCGGCTGGGCGGCGAGCTGGTGGAGGCCGGGAGGTGGGAGCTGGTGCCGGTGCTGATCGCGGCGGTGCGACGCGGCGTGGTGCCGGACCCGGCCGTGGACCAGCCCATGGAGGCGGAGATGGACGCGCAGCTTTATGCGACGATCCTGGAGATCATGGTGGCGCTGGATCAGGCGGTGGGCGAGGCCAACGCCGACGCCATCATGGTGGCGCTGGGCCTCGATAAGGCGGATGTGGACCCGGCCTTCGTGCAGGAGGTGGCCGAGAAGGCCACGAGGGAGGGGTTCGCGGCCAGCATCGACCAGGACGTGACCGAGCAGGTCCTGGACGAGCTGCGTGGCGGATAGCGGGAACAATCCCCGGTCCGAGAGCGACTGTACAAGGGGAGAGTGGCCCGGCGCACGCCGAAGGAGAGAGAGATGCGAGAGCCATCGGGAATTGGCTTCAATCCCGGGCAGATGAACACCCTGCGCATGCTGGTGCACCTGCCCAACTTCGCCAAGCTCTACGTGCGGCTGTTCCAGGACAAGCGGGTGAGCTGGCTGCCGAAGGCGGTGCTGGTGCTGGGCCTGGCCTACGTGGCCCTGCCGTCGGATCTGATGCCGGACCTGCTCATCCCGCTGGGGTGGGTGGATGACTCGGCGGTGGCCATCGGCGCGCTGTGGTCGTTCATCAAGCTCTGCCCCCGCCGGATCGTGCAGGAGCACGTGGAGATCATCGACCAGGGCGGCTGAGATGGCTGCGATACGGGCCGAGCGCAACGCGCCCCGTGGCGAGCCGAAGCTGCGGCGCCTCAACCTGCGGCGCGATCTGGACGCCGTGCTGGAGTTCCAGTACGAGATCTACGAGGGGAACTTCCCCGGCTTCCAGGTGGATGGGGCCTTCCGGGAGGACTACAGCCGGGACCTGAGGCGGGCGGCGCGGGACCCCAACGAGATCATGTTCGTGATGGAACAGGACCGGCAGCTTTGCGGATTCATCTGGGGTTCGCTGATGTCAACGTTGGTGGACCCGCGAGTGGGGTATATTAAGAACGTATACGTGGCGCCGCACCTTCGCGGCACGGGAGCGGCTCAGCGGCTGATGCGGGTCGTTGAGCAGTGGCTGTTCGACCAGGGCGTCGAGAAGATCATGCTCGACGCCAGCGTGGTCAACGAGCGAGCCGTGGCCTTCTACCGCAAGATGGGCTACGAGGTTGAGCGGGTGCGCATGGTCAAGCGGCCGGAGCCACCGGAGCAGTTACGGAGCTGAGATAGGAGCAGAAATGAGCGAGTCCACCGGGGGGAGCGAGATTCAGGCGGACCTGCGGGGCATCGACCATCTGATCCACGACGGGAATCTCCGCCCCGCCCAGCGGGCGTGCAAGGAGCTGCTGCAGCGCCATCCCACCAGCGCCGCCGCCCACGAGAAGATGGGCGACATCATGTACCGGCGGGAGCTGTGGGAGGACGCCGCGGAGTGGTACGACCTGGCCATCCAGCTTGCGGACACCCCGGAGCTTCGCGCCAAGCTCGAGGATGCTGAGGAGCAGGCCCGCGAGGCCCGCACCGGCCCGGAGCCGGAGCTGGTGGAGGAGGCCGAGGCCGGCCGCCGGCGGCTGATCTGGCTGGCGATCGGTGCGGCGGCGATGGTGGTGGTCGTGATCCTGGTAATCGTCGGCCTGACGGCGGGCCGCGTGGAGGTCGAGCCGCCGCCGACGCCGCGCGCGACGACCGCCGAGACCGGCCGGCCGCAGCGCTCCCCGGGCCTCACCGCGCCCAGCACCGTGCGCGGCACTCGGTCCGCGCCGGCGCCGCAGCGGGGGGGGGTGGAGATCCCCACGGCCCGCGAGAACCCGCAGCAGCACTGGGCTGCCCGGCAGGCGCCGCGCCGGGCTCCGCGCAGGCCCATCTCCCGCACCCGGCAGGAGGAGATCTCCGAGCCGGTGACCGACCACGATCGCGCGGTCATCGACGCCGTCAGCTCCCTGACATGGGGCGACGATCGCCCCATGACCGGGAAGGTCACCGCCATGGTTGATCCCTACACGGGCTACGCCGTCGTCCGCGCCACCGTCCCCCAATCGCTGCCGAGAGGGCATCTGGTGGAGCGAGTTGTACGCCAGGCCTACCGTATAGCCCTCGCTACCGTCCGGGCGGATGAGGCCGTTGAGGCCCTCACGGTTCAGATGGTGATGACGGCGCCCAACGGGGAGCACGTGATGGTCTTCCGCGGCAACACGAACCGGAAGACGCTGCGGATGGTGGGTGAGGGGCGCCCGAACTTCACAGCCCTGTGGAACGACATCTTCAAGACCACGCGATGGAACCCCCAGGTCGGCGGGGATATCCCCCAGGACCTGCAGCAGAGTCTGCAGGCCGACAGGTCGCCAAGCCGTCCTCAGGGCGGCTGAGCGGCTGAGGGGGCCTCCACCCGCAGACAAGGGTAGCGTACCGCCTACTCCAGCGCTCCGAGCTCGATGAGGCACTCCCGGAGGACCTCGCAGTTGCGCTTCATCCCCACCTCCGGCTCCGGGAACTCGGCCGGGCGCCAGAACTTCTCGTACTCGTCGGAGATGTAGCCCTCATAGCCGATGGCGTCAAGCAGCGTGATGATCTGGCACCAGTCCATCTCGCCCTCATCCAGGAGGGTCGCGTGGGCCCTGCCCTCGTCGTCGTAGCGCACGTTCTTGGCGTGCACGTGGATGATCCATGGCGAGAGCATGCTGATCTGCTGCCCCAGGTCCTCCTCACCGCGCACCTGCACCCAGTAGGCGTCGTAGAGGACCCCCACCGCCGGGTGATCGACGGCCTCCACGAACTCCAGCGCCTCCGTGGCGCTCCAGGCGAGCTGCCCCCGATGCGTCTCCACCGCCAGCCGGACGCCGTTGTGATCGGCGATCAGCGCCGCCTCCTTCATGCCCGAGACGGTCCTGGCAAAGACCTCCTCGCGGCTGAAGTTCTCGTCGGGCCAGGTGCCGGAGATGGCGCGGACGAGCGGGCAGTCCAGCTCCCGGGCGATGCCGCAGGCCAGCCGATAGCCGTCGAGGGTGGCGGCGGTGGTCTCCTCAGTCATGAAGTCACGGTAGTAGGGCGTGAGGCAGGCGATCTCCACGCCCTGCTCCTCGGCGTGCTCCCCGATGCGCTGCACCTCGTCGGGGCTCAGCTCCTCCAGGTGCATCTGCCCGTTCTCGGCGCAGCGGACCTCAATCCCGTCGTAGCCGATCTCGGCGCACAGGGAGATGGACTGGAAGATGTCCCTGTTCGGCATGCCCATGGTATGGCCGCACAGCTTCATCAGTGGCGCTCCCTCCTGAAGGCGTATAGGGACGCTCTCGGCAAAAAGATTCTGCGCGAGAAGGGAAAAGTCCTTGGCCCTCGGAAGGTGCCAGCGACCGCGCGGGGGGCCGACACCCCGGCGAGATGATACCGTCATTGACACGAGGAGGTTGTGCTGTGAAGAAGGCGATGACCCTGGGCTCCATGCCGCCGGAGATGTCCCTGAGCGAGAGGTTCGCCCTGGCCGCCGAGGCGGGGCTGGAGGGGCTGGAGCTGACCGGCGTGGAGAGTCAGGCGGAGGCGGAGGAGGCGCGGGCGGCGGCGGATGCGGCCGGCATAGAGATCGCATCCGTCATGGCCACCTCGCACTGGCGGCTGCCGCTGTCGAGCACGGATGAGGCGGTGCGGGTGGAGGGCGTGAAGGGCGTGGAGCAGTCCCTGCGCGTCGCCGATTCGGCCGGCACCGACGTGGTGCTGGTGGTTCCAGGGGTGGTGGACGAGAACACCCAGTATCACGCGGCGATGGACCTGGCCACCAAGAGCATCCGGGAGCTGCTGCCCACCGCCGAGGGCCTGGGCATCGTCATGGCCCTGGAGAACGTGTGGAACAAGTTCCTGCTCAGCCCGCTGGAGATGCGAGACTTCATCGACCAGTTCGACAGCCCCAACGTGCGGGCGTATTTCGACGTGGGCAACATCCTGCTCTACGGCTATCCGGTACACTGGATTGAGGTGCTGGCGGAGCGCATCGTGCGGGTGCACATCAAGGACTTCAATGTGGATACGAGGCAGTTCGTGGCGCTGCTGACGGGCAGCGTGGATTACCCGCGGGTGATCAACGCTCTGCGCGGAGTGGGCTACGATGGGTGGCTGACGGCGGAGCTTGCGCGCTACTCGCAATTCCCGGAGCAGTTCGTATACGACACGGCCGCGCACCTGCAGTGCATCATCGACAGCTAGCCGGAGGGAGCGGCTGGAACCTGCGCGGCGCGCCGATCCGGCGCGCCGCGCGCATGTACGGGGAGGCGGCGGCCTGACGAGGGCTCGGCGTCTCGCTGGCGCCGATCCTGGTATGGACGGCCTACCGTGGCGCAGGCTTCCGGGTGCGGCCGACCTACCGTGGCGCAGGCTTCCAGCCTGCGATCGCTGTTTCCGGCGAGGAGACCCGCGATCGTCGTCGTCCGGACCGGCGCGTCTTTCCGGACAGGTGGGGGGCATTTGCCGTTCCGTGGCACGCACACTCCTGTGCGTGCGCCGTTTGGCGGGCCCTTGAGGGCGCGCTCGAGTGGCGCTGCGCGCCACAAGCCGGCGAGGGCGCCGGCTTTCCACATGGAGATGGCAGTTCCTGCCAGGGCGCACTGGCGCCTGTGGCCGCCCTCGCCCGCGCGTTCTGCCGATGCCGCGGATTCGTCCCCGGCCTCTGGCCGCTTGTCAGCCCCCTGCATTCTTGATATACTGCCGAAGACCCCGGATAGCGGGCTCTGCGGGCCGGCTGATTGTGTGTGTACGGCCGTGGCGGGGCCATGTCCATGGCACAGTGGGAGGGCGACGATGGCGGTGGAGGCCTACCATACGTTCTCGCTGACCGTGGCGGAGGGCAAGCGGCTTATCGGGAAGGGCGTGGCGGCCATGCCCTGCGTGCGGAGGGCCATGGAGGGGGGCATCGTGGTGGTGACGCGCAGCACGACCTCCGGTTACGT
This sequence comes from Armatimonadota bacterium, assembly GCA_034722055.1. Classification (GTDB taxonomy): domain Bacteria; phylum Armatimonadota; class Zipacnadia; order Zipacnadales; family UBA5352; genus JAYENL01. Next base: position 16,775 of record JAYENL010000130.1, on the reverse strand, counting down.
GCTGGAGGAGCTGCTGGGGGAGGAGATCGACCGCTGCCGCTTCGTCACCGGCCGGACGCTGCCCAGCGCCCACCCCGAGCGGGGGGACATGCTCAGCGCCAATCTGCCGGAGATGGTCTTCCGGAACGGCCGGCTCGACGAGAGCGCCGATCCGGATACCATCGTTGATGAGCTGAAGGCCGGCGACGTGGTCATCAAGTCCGCCAACGCGCTGGACTACGAGCGTGGGGTGGTGGGCGTGCTCATCGGTGCTCCCAGCGGCGGGACGGTGGGCAAGTATCTGGGGCTGTGCCACGGCAGGCACGTGCACTTCGTCGCCCCGTGCGGGCTGGAGAAGCAGGTTGTGGGGAACCTGCTGGAGGCTTCGGCCAGGCTGAGCGAGGGCGGGGAGCTGCTGGAGGGGCCGAGCCTGTGGGTAATCCCGGCACAGATGTGCACGGAGCTGGAGGCCATCAGGCTGCTGACGGGCGCTGAGGCCATGCAGATCGCCGCCGGCGGCGTCATGGGCGCCGAGGGGGCGACCTGGATCACGGCCATGGGCTCGGCGGAGCAGATAGAGCGGGTCCAGGCTGTGGTCGAGGACGTCCGGGGCGAGCCCGAGATGCTGGACTACGCCCAGCAGTAACTGAGGCAGCGGGAGGAGCGACGGGGATGGAGGACGATCAGGCAACCGAGGCAATCGCCAGGGAGGCCGACTGGTGGGAAGTAGAGGAGGAGCGGGTGCACTGCCTGCTCTGCCCCCACGACTGCCGGATCGCCGAGGGCCGCGTGGGAATCTGCCGGGTGCGCAGGAACATGGAGGGGACGCTCCGGCCGATCAACTACGCGCAGGTGACCTCGGCGGCGATGGACCCCATCGAGAAGAAGCCCCTGTATCACTTCCACCCGGGCACCATGATCCTGTCGCTGGGCACGTTCGGGTGCAACCTGACCTGCCAGTTCTGCCAGAACTACACCATCTCGCAGGGCCAACCAGCGACTCAGACGCTGCGGCCGAAGGAGGTGGTGCAGTCGGCCCTTGACGCTCGAGGCCGCGGGAACATCGGCATCGCCTACACCTACAACGAGCCCATCATATGGTACGAGTACGTGCGCGACACCGCTCAGCTCGCCCACCAGGAGGGGCTCAAGAACGTCCTGGTGACCAACGGGCTGATCCAACAGGAGCCGCTGGAGGAGCTTCTGCCGCTGATCGACGCGATGAACGTTGACATAAAGGCCATGGACGACGACTTCTACCGGAGGCTGTGCGGCATCCGCTCGGGGGCGCAGGCGCGGCGGACGGTGGAGCTGTCGATCGACCGCTGCGCGGTAGAGATCACCAACCTGCTGGTCACCGACGAGAACGACAGCGAGGAGGACGTCCGGGAGCTGGTGGAGTGGGCGGCGGGCGTCTCGCCGGACCTGCCACTGCATCTGTCGCGGTACCGGCCGGCCTACAAGTTCAGCGCGCCCCCCACGCCCATGGAGCGGATCCACCGGGCGGCCGAGATCGCTCGGGAGAAGCTCAACTACGTCTACGTAGGCAACGTGATGGTTGACGGTGGGGGCGAGACGGTCTGCCCCCAGTGCGGGGAGGTCGTGGTGCGGCGTCACGGCTACAGCACCACCAGCACGCTGACCGACGAGGCGACCTGTCCGAAGTGCGGGAGCAGCATCAATGTCGTCATCTGACCTGGGCTTTCTGAGCATCCACCGCCGCGCGGGCAACTGGATGCGGCGCGCCCGGCAGGTCGGCAGCGTGCTGGTCCGCTTCGGCTTCGGCTCCTTCATGCAGATGGCGGGCCTGGATCGCCTGCTGCCGGCGCGATGGAAGCGTCCCGATGAGGTTGAGAAGGCCGCCCTGGACCCGGCGGTGCGCCTGCGCATGATGCTCGAGGAGATCGGCGCCACCGCCATCAAGCTGGGCCAGGCGCTGAGCGCGCGCACTGACATCCTGCCCCTGTCCTACGCCCGCGAGCTGCGCAAGCTGCAGGAGGAGGTGCCGCCGGTCAGCTTCGACCAGATCCGGCGGGTGGTGGAGGAGGAGCTGGGGCAGCCGCTGGACGAGCTGTTCCTGGAGTTTGATCCCAAGCCGGTGGCCTCGGCGTCGCTGAGCCAGGTGCATCGGGCGGTAACGCGCAGCGGCGAGCAGGTGGCCGTGAAGGTGCAGAAGCCGGGAATCGAGACTCAGGTGGAGACCGACCTTGACATCCTGGTGCGAGGGGCGCGGCGGGCGGAGCGCTACAGCGAGTGGTGCCGCCGGCACAACGTCGCGGACGTCGCCGAGGAGTTCGCGCATACGCTCCGCGACGAGCTGAACTTCCTCACCGAGGCCCGCTCCACGGAGGTTCTCCGGGAGAACCTGCTCGACGACGAGCGGGCGAAGGTGCCGCGCGTGCACTGGTCGATCACGCGCCGGCAGGTGATCACCTTCGAGTGGATCGAGGGCATCCGGCTGGATGACCTGGATGCCCTCGAGGAGGCGGACGTCGATCTCCGGACGCTGGCCGACGACTTCGCGGAGCTGATGCTGCGGCAGATCTTCTACGACGGCTACTTTCACGCCGACCCGCACCCGGGGAATCTGCGCTACACCTCGGACGGCAAGATCGCCTTCCTGGACTGCGGGAATGTGGGGCAGATGGGCAAGCGGATGCGCGACGCCTTCATCCGCCTGCTGATCGCGGTCATCGACCGGGACGCCCAGGCCGTCTTCGACCAGCTCATCGTCATCGGCACCATCAGCGATGATACGAACCTCCAGGACCTGGAGGCGGACATGGAGGGGCTGATCAGCCACTACGGTCAGCGGCTGTCGGCGGCCGGCGAGCTGGGGAACATGCTCGAGGAGATTATGGGCATCATCTTCGAGCATCGCATTCGGATGCCCGCGATCTTCCCGCAGCTCACGCGCTCGCTGGGCGTCACGGAGGGGGTGTGCATCGGCCTCAACCCGGACTTCGAGTTCGGTGCAGCGGCTGACAGCACCGCGCGGATCGTCTATCGCGACTGGTTGACGCCCCGGCACGTGATGTCGGAGATCCTGGACGCGGTGCGGATGCTGCGCCGATACTCGATGCGACTGCCCAGGCAGGTAAGCAATGTACTGGCGCAGGGGCTGGCGGGCGGGCTGACGGTGAAGTTCCGGCCCACGGGCGTGGAGAAGATGATGCGCCGCTTTGACACCATGGTGAATCGCCTGTCGTTCGCGCTGGTGGTGGGTGCCATCATCCTCGCCTCGGCCATTATCTTCACGAGCGAGACGGCGCCGCTGGTGTCGGCGGGCCCGGGGCGGCTGCTCTCCATCGCCTACGTGGTGCTGGGCGTGGTGCTCGGGGCGTGGCTGCTGATCTCGATCATCCGCTCAGGCCGGCTGTGACGGCCGCCCGCAGGCGCACGGGAGGATGACAGAACCGGCTGGCGCCCCGGCGGCGCCCGCTTCGATGTTAACGGGCGACCGGGTGGCGTCCCGATTGCCATGGAGCGGTTGCAGAGGGGACCGGACGCGGAGGAGTGGGAGGCGGCGTTGGCGGCGGCGCTGAAGAGGCCGCTGGTTCTGGCCTCGGCGTCGCCGCGGCGGAGGGACCTGCTGCAGCAGGCGGGGCTGGACTTCGAAGTCAGGGTCTCGAACGTAGAGGAGGACGCCGAGGAGTCCGACCTTGTGCCGGCTGCCGTCGCGGCGCGGCACGCGCGCCGCAAGGCCATGACCGTGGCCGCCGGGGTGCCGGGGCGAGTCGTGCTCGGGGCCGACACCGTAGTGGTGCTGGGCGGGAGCGTGCTGGGCAAGCCGGGTGATGCTGACCAGGCGGGAGGGATGCTGCGGGCGCTGTCGGGCCGGGAGCACCAGGTGATCACCGCCGTGGCTCTGGCGCTGGGCCGCGACGGGACGGCGCGGGCGCTGGCGGAGGATCATGCCCGCACGAGGGTGATCTTCCGGGAGCTGTCGGAGGTCGAGATCGAGCACTACGTGGCGAGCGGCGAGCCCATGGACAAGGCGGGGGCCTATGGCATCCAGGGCCGCGGCGCGCTGCTGGTTCGGGAGATTCACGGCTGCTACTTCAATGTCGTGGGGCTCCCGCTGAGCCTGATGTGGGAGATGCTGCAGAGTCTGAGCGGGGAAGGCTTCCCGGAGACGAGGGGGCCAGGGGTGTAGGGCGACTTTGACGGCAGACGAGCAGGCCGACATTATGGCAGACCGTGAGGAGAGGCCGCCGGGGGCGGAGGCGGGGAGTGTGGTGCGGCCCCGAAGCGCGATGCTTACGCGAAGGACGTTCACGGGCCTTACTCGCCACCTGGGGCGTCTGATGGGGCGCTTCTCGCGCGACATGGGCATCGACCTGGGCACCGCGAACACGCTGGTGCACGTCAAGGGTCGGGGCATCATGCTGCGCGAGCCCTCCGTCGTGGCTGTGGACACCGCCAACGGCCGGACGCTGGCGGTGGGGGAGGACGCCAAGCGCATGGTGGGCCGCACCCCGGCGCAGATACGGGCGGTGCGGCCGCTGCGCGACGGGGTGATCGCCGACTTCGACACCACCGAGGCCATGCTGCACCACTTCATCGACAAGGTGCTCAGCAGGCGCCTGTGGGAGCATCCCCGGGTGGTCATCGGGGTCCCCTCGGGCATCACGGAGGTGGAGCGAAGGGCGGTGGAGGAGGCGTCCCGCAGGGCGGGAGCCTGGTCAACGCTGGTCATCGATGAGCCCATGGCGGCGGCCATCGGCGCGGGCATGCCCGTCGGCGACCCGGTCGGTAGCATGATCGTGGACATCGGCGGGGGGACCACTGAAGTGGCGGTCATCTCCCTGGGCGGTGTCTGCACCGAGCGGTCGGTGCGGGTGGCCGGCGAGGAGATGGATGAGGCCATCGCAGCCTACGTCCGCCATGAGCTGAGCCTCTACATCGGCGAGAGCACCGCGGAGGAGATCAAGATCAACATCGGCTCCGCCTTCCCGCTCGCCGAGGAGCAGGAGATGATGATCCGGGGCAAGGACCTCGTCTCCGGCCTGCCCAAGAGCGTCCGGCTGACCTCCCAGCAGGTGCGGGAGGCTATCCGTGAGCCGCTGGGCATCATCGTGGAGCTGGTGAAGGAGGCTTTGGACGAGACGCCGCCAGAGCTGGCGGCGGACGTCATGAACCGCGGCATCGTGCTGGCCGGCGGCGTGGCGCTGCTGCGGGGTCTGGACCAGCTCATCAGCGCCGAGACCGACGTGCCCGTCTACGTGGCCGAGGATCCCCTCACGGCCGTGGTGATGGGCACGGCGCGCTATCTCGACGAGCTCGACGGATTCCCGATGCGCAGGTGAGCAGGGTGCGGCGCACTTACCCACCGCGCTACGAGTATGGCTGGGGGCCGATCGCGCTGATGGCTGTGGTGGCCATCGCGGTGACGGTCGCCCAGCACCGGGCTCGCAATGGCGGCGACCTGAGCCTCCCCGAACGCGCCGCGCACGCGGCCGTGTGGCCGGTGCAGTCGGCGCTGGTGAGGGGCGGCGACGTGCTGGAGGACGTGGCGACCGCGGCCTGGCGCGGCCGGGCGCTGGTGCGGGAGAACCAGGAGCTGCGGCGGCGTGTGGCGGAGCTTGAGGCCGAGAAGCTGTGGATGAAGACCTACTACCACGAGAACCGCGACCTGAAGCGGAAGCTCGGGTGGGACGGGTTAGAGTCGCCGGATTGGACGGCGGCGCGGGTCATCGACTGGGCCTCAGGTCCCCAGCGTAAGAGCATCACCATCGAGGCCAACCGGGAGTTGGAGCCCGGGAACATCGTGAAGACCGATGCGGGGCTGGTGGGCCGGGTGATTGAGGCGGAGGGGCGGCGCGGAGAGGTAATCCTGCTGCTGGACGCCCGGAGCGCCGTGGCCGCCAAGATACTGCGGGCGGACGGCGACCACGGCATGGTCTATCCGGCGCCGGAGGCCGCCGGCGGAGAGCAGGTGCTGATGCTCAGCAAGCTCCGTCCCGGCGCAGATGTGCGCGTGGGGGACGCGGTCATCAGCTCGGGCCTGGGCGGGGTGTATCCGAAGGGGTTGCCCATTGGGGTGGTGGAGCGGGTGGAGAGCTCACCGGTCGAGGCCGTGTCGATCATCGCCTACCTGCGGCCCTACGCGGACTTCGACCATCTGAACTTCGTGCGCGTAGCCCGCAAAGGCGAGTAGGGGCACCGGTCGGCACAGAGGACGGTTGACGACGTGCTCTACATCGCATACACCATCCTGCTGGTGCTGACGGTCGGCATCCAGCGGACCTGGCCGGGCTGGCTGCTGATTCGGGACCAGGGGCCGGAGGTCGTGGTGGCGGCGGTGGTGAGCATCGGGCTCAGCGCCGGACCGGTGGCCGGTTGCTTCGGGGGCCTGGTGGGGGCGCTGCTGCTCGGTGGCGTGGAGGGCGGGTGGCTGGGCGGGACGCTCGTCGCCTACATGGGCCTGGGCGTCGCCGTGGGGGTGATGCGCGGGACGCTATTGGCGGAGCGGATGCTGGTGGCCGTCCTGGTCGTGCTGGTGGCGGTTCCGCTGGTGGAGTTGGTCCGGATGCTCTTCTCCGCGCCGCCCAGCCCCACTCCGTGGCTGTTGAAGACCGCCATCGCCGCCCCCTACAGCGCCATCGTGGCCGTGCCCGTCTACGCCGGCTTTCGCGCCGTCACGAACCTGCTGGAGGCCGAGGAGTGAGACCTGGAGGTCGCCGATGTCCGCTGCGTCCGTCATTGGCATGATCCCGGCGCGCTACAAGTCCACGCGCCTGCCCGGCAAGGTCCTCCTGGACCTGGCCGGCAAGCCCATGATTCAGCGCGTCTACGAGCGCTGCTGCGGGGCGGAGCTGCTCGATGAGGTGCTGGTGGCCACCGACGACGAGCGAGTGCGGCAGGCGGTAGAGGCGTTCGGCGGCCGGGTGGAGATGACCAGCCCCGAGCATCGCTCCGGCACCGACCGGCTGGCGGAGGTGGCCGGCCGGCGCGACTGCGACGTCATCTGCAACGTGCAGGGCGATGAGCCCATGATTGCGCCGGAGGCCATCGACGCCGCCGTGCAGCCCTTCCTGGACGACCCGCAGTTGCAGATGGGCACCATTGCTACGCCCATCGAGACACTGCAGGAGCACCTGGATCCGGCGACCGTGAAGGTGGTGACCGACGCCGACGGCTGGGCGCTCTACTTCTCCCGCTCGCCCATCCCACACTTCCGCCTCGAACCCGGCGCCCAGCAGCCCGACGCGCCACGGCGGCACCCGGACTCGGGCCTGATGCCCCTCAAGCACATCGGGCTGTATGTCTACCGCCGGGAGATGCTCCTGTGGTACTCCCGGCAGCGGCCGTCGCTGCTGGAGCGGACGGAGAAGTTGGAGCAGCTTCGGGTGCTGGAGGCCGGCCGGCGCATTCGCGTGGTGCAGGTGGACTACTCCCCCATCGGCGTGGACACCCCGGAGGACCTGGCGCGGGTGCGGGAGCTGCTTGCGAGGGAAGAGACACATGCGTGACGTGAGGTCCATCACCATCCGGGAGCCGGACTGCGTCATCGGACAGCGCGACCTGGCCGTCATCGCCGGGCCCTGCCTGGCGGAGGATTACGACACCACCGAGCATATCGCCGGGGACCTGGCGGAGCTGTGCGCCGACCTGGGGGCGCCCTTCGTCTTCAAGGCCTCCTACGACAAGGCGAATCGCACCTCCATCGACTCCGAGCGCGGCCCGGGCTGGCAGGAGGGCCTGGAGCTGCTGGCGAGGCTCCGCGACGAGCTGGGGGTGCCGGTGCTCTCTGACGTGCACGAGACTCTGCAGGTGCCCATGGCCATGCAGGCCCTGGACGCGCTGCAGATTCCGGCCTTCCTGTGCCGGCAGACGGATCTGCTGGTGGCCGCCGGGGAGACGGAGCTGCCGGTGAACATCAAGAAGGGCCAGTTCATGGCGCCGGAGGACATGGAGCATGCCATCGCCAAGGTGACGTCCACGGGCAATCAGCAGGTGATGGTCACCGAGCGGGGGTCCACCTTCGGCTATCACAATCTGGTGGTGGACATGCGCGGGCTGGTGATCATGCGGGGCTTCGGGCATCCGGTGGTCTTCGACTGCACGCACTCGGTGCAGCTTCCCGGCGGGGGGTGCGGGGAGTCGGGCGGGCAGCGGCAGTTCGCGGCGCCGCTGGCGCGGGCGGCGGTGGCGGTGGGCGTAGATGCCATCTTCATGGAGGTGCACCCGGCGCCGGAGACAGCGCCCTGCGATGGGCCCAACATGATCCCGCTGGCGGAGGTGCGGGAGGTCCTCGAGACGCTCCTGGCGGTCCGGCGGGCCGTACACGCCATCTGAGGCAATGACCCCGATGATCGACGCCGAGGCGGTACTGCAGCAGGCGCGTGAGACGCTCGACATCGAGAGCCGGGCCATCGAGTGCGTCCGGGACCGGCTCGACGAGCGCCTCGTGCGGGCGGTGGAGCTGCTGCTTGCCATGCGCGGACGCGCCATCGTCTGCGGCATCGGCAAGTCCGGGGCGGTAGGCCGGAAGCTGGCCGCCACGCTCGCCAGCACCGGGACGCCGGCCTACTTCATGCACGCCGCCGAGGCCGTGCACGGCGACCTGGGGATGGTCAACGACGAGGACACCGCCATCCTCATCACCAACTCCGGGGAGACGGAGGAGCTGGTGCGGCTGCTGCCCATCATCAAGCGCCGGGGGGCGGAGATCATCGCCATCTGCGGGGAGGCCGACTCCACCGTGGGGCGGGCCGCCGACGTGCTTCTCGACGCCTCCGTGGAGCGCGAGGCCTGCCCCCTGAACCTGGTGCCAACCTCCAGCGCCATCGCCGAGCAGGCTCTCGGCGACGCCCTGGCCATGGCCCTGATGCGCGCCAGGGGCTTTTCGGCGGAGGACTTCGGGCAGACCCACCCCGGCGGGCAGCTCGGCAAGCGCGTGTTGCTGAGGGTCGAGGACCTCATGCACGGCGGCGACGACAACCCGGTCGTGGGCCTCGACGCCACCGTGGAAGAGGCGCTGCTGACCATGACCAACGCCGCCGTGCGCGGAGCGGTGTCCATCATCGATGACGACGGCACGCTGCGCGGGCTGTTCACCGACGGGGACTTCCGCCGCGTGATGCAGAGGGAGACCGACCGTGATGCCGTCATGCGCGGGCCCATCGCGGACGTCATGACCACCACCCCCACCGTGGTGCGCGTGGGCACCATGGCCATCGAGGCTTTGAACCTCATGGACCAGCGGGAGTTCGACAACATGCCGGTGGTCGATGGCCAGGGTCGCGCGGTGGGGATGCTCGACATCCAGGACCTCACGAAGGCCGGGCTGGTCTGACGGCAGCGATGGCTCTGACGATCGTTCATACGTCCGATCTGCACAACCGCCTGGACGACGCGCGTGCCGAGGCGCTGAGCTTCATGCGCGAGGAAGGGGGCGGGCTACTGCTCGACAGCGGCGACGCCATCGCTGCCGGGAACCTCTACGTGCGGCCGTCCGAGCCCGTGCTGGAGCTGATGAACGCCGCCGGCTACGACGCCATGGCGGTGGGCAACCGGGAGTACTTCCCCCGCAAGCGCGGGATGGTGTACAAGACTCGCCAGGCGCGCTTTCCGGTGCTGTGCGCCAACGTGCTGCCCCGTGAGGGCGGGATGGGACATATTCGGCGCTGGGCGGTTCTGAAGCGTGACGACCTAGCTGTGGGCGCGTTCGGGCTGGCGCCGACGATGATCGAGCCCGGCAGCTTCTGGGAGCGCTTCTCGGACCTGCGGTTCGTGGACTGGCGAAGGGCCGCCCGCGAGGCCGTCGAGGCCCTGCGGGGCGAGGTCGAGTGGCTGGTGGCGCTGAGCCACCGCGGGGCGGAGGACGATCTGGCGCTGGCGGAGCTGTGCCCGGAGATCGACCTGATCCTGGGCGGGCACAGCCACAGTCAGGGCGATCATCTGGTGGGATCGCGGCCGACGCTGGTCTCACACGCCGGGCATCATGGGCGCACGGCCACGGTCATCAGGGCCCAGCGGGACGAGGTGGGCCACAATCGCTTCGCGGCGCAGCTCATGGAGATGACATGAACTCCGAACAGTGGCGAGTGTATGCGGACGTGGGCAACACCGCCCTCAACTGGGCGGCGCACGATGGCGACGACTGGATCGCCGAGGGGCGCGTGGGTGTCGAGGAGCTCACCGCCGGGTCAGCGGTGGTCCGGGAGACGCTCGAGTCGGCCGGGCTGGCGCCATCGGATTGCCTGCGCGTGGCGCTGGTGAGCAGCAGGCCCTCCGTGGCGGACGAGATGGTGGCGGCGCTGGCGGAGGCCACCGGGGCGGAGGTGGCGCTGATGGGCCGGGATCTGCAGGCGCGGGTGGAGGTCGGATACTACGATCCGGCCGAGTTCGGCCAGGACCGGCTGGCGGCGGCTGAGGGCGCGCTGGCACTGCACGGGGCGCCGGCGGTGGTCATCACCCTGGGCACCTGCATCACCGCCCAGGCGCTGGACAGGTCCGGCCGAGTCGTCGGCGGAGCGATCGCCGCTGGGATGGAGGCCCAGGCGGCGGGCATCGAGGCCGCGGTTCCGCACCTGCGGGAGCCCGTAGAGCACGCGCTGGCGAACCTCCGGGCAGGACGCGCCATCCCCGGGGCGGGCCACTCCACGATCGAGAACCTGACGCTGGGCCTGGCAGCCTCGCTGCGGGGCACCGTGGAGGCGCTGGTGGAGGCCATGGGCGAGGTCACGCCCGCACCGGCGCCGGTCATCGCCACCGGCGGCGACCTGCCTGCCGCGCGGGCGGCGGGCGTGGGCTTCGATCACGAGGAGCCGCTGCTGATCCTGGAGGGGCTGAGGGCCGTTGACGAGCGGCGGTGATGGGCCCGTGGCGCCGGCCCGGCCGATGCGGATCGGCGGTGTGACGGTCGATCCGCCGCTGGTGCTGGGGCCGATGGCGGGCACCACCGGGCGCGCCTACCGCCTGCTGTGCCGCCGCGGTGGTGCGGGGCTGGTCTGCTCCGAGATGATCTCGATCAACGCCATCGTGCGGGACAACCAGCGCACCCTCCGCATGATGCGCGTCTTCGAGGACGAGCATCCGGTCTCCATGCAGCTCTTCGGCTCCGAGCCGGGGGTCATGGCCGACGCCGTGCCCGCGGCTGAGGAGGCCGGGGCGGACCTGATCGACATCAACATGGGCTGCTCGGTGCCCAAGGTCCGGCGCAGCGGTGCGGGCGCGGCGCTGCTGGCCGAGCCGGAGCGGGCCGCGACCGTCACGGCCGCGGCCGCACAGGCGGCCAGCGTCCCGGTCACCGTCAAGATGCGCGCCGGCCTGACCGAGGACGATGACAGCTACCCGGCGACCGCCCGGCGCCTCCAGGACGCCGGCGCCGTGGCGGTGTCCATCCACGCCCGGCCGGCCTGCCAGGGCTTTGGCGGTCGAGCCGACTGGTCGCACATCGGGCGGCTGGTGGACGCCCTGGACGTGCCGGTGATCGGCAACGGCGACGTCATTGCGCCCGCGGACGCCGCGGGGATGATGCGACAGACCGGCTGTCAGGCGGTTATGATGGCGCGGGGGGCGTGGGGGAGGCCGTGGGTCTTCTCGCGCGCCGCCGCGGCGCTGCGGGGCGAACCGGTCCCGCCCGAGCCCGACGTGGCCGGGCGGCTGGGCGTGGCCCTGCTGCACGCGCAGATGCTGGTGCAGGACCTGGAGCAGCGCATCGCCCTCCACCAGATGCGCACGCAGATGCACCACTATGTCGCGGGTCTGCCCAGCGCCAGTCACTTCCGCCGGCAGGTCAATCGGATCTCAACGCTGGGTGAGCTGCGAGAGCTGGTGGAGGACTACGTCGCCGCACTGCAGGCGGGCGATGGCAGGCTCGTGGGCGAGAGCGTGTGCGCCGGGCCGACCTGACGGGGACCGACCATGAAGCACGTGCTGAGCATCAGCCTGGGCTCGTCGAAACGCGACAGCTCCGCGGAGGTGGAGCTGCTCGGCGAGCGGTTCCTGCTGGAACGCAGAGGCACGGACGGCTCGCTGGAGCGCTTCGAGCGGCTGCTGACGGCCAACGACGGCGTCGTGGACTGCCTGTGCGTGGGCGGCACCAACCTGGGGCTGCACTGCGCCGGCCGCTTCTACCCATTCCGGGAGATCGCGCGCCTGACGCGCAATGTGACGCAGACGCCGCTGGTGGACGGCGGGGGGCTGAAGAACTCGCTGGAGCGGCAGACTGTGCGGTGGCTGCAGGATGAGGGCATCGTGGACCTGCTCAGCGCCAAGGTGCTGGTCGCCTGCGCCGTGGACCGCTTCGGGATGGCGGAGACGCTCGACGAGATGGGCGCCAACCTGGTCCTGGGCGATCTGATGTTCAACGTCGGCCTGCCCATCGCGCTGCCGTCACTGCGGTGGCTGCACCTGCTGGGCCGGGTGCTGCTGCCGCTGATCGTGAACCTGCCCTTCCGCTGGCTCTATCCGACCGGCGGGAAGCAGGACCAGATCGTGCCCAAGTACCGTCGCTGGTACCACTGGGCGGATGTGATCGTGGGCGACTTCCTGGTCATCCGGCGGCACCTGCCCGAGAGCCTGCCGGGAAAGATCGTGATAACCAACAGCACCACCCAGGAGGACGTCAGGGAGCTGCGCAGCCGGGGCGTTGCGCTGCTGATTACGAGCACCCCGGTGATCGAGGGACGGTCCTACGCCACGAATGTCATGGAGGGCGTCTTCGTGTGCCTGCTCGGTCGGCCGCCGCAGGAGCTGGGCCCGGAGGACTATCAGCGTGTGGCCGACCAGATCGGCTGGCAGCCGACCGTGCGGGATCTGAGAGGAGCCGCTGAGGAGATGAGCCCGTGACCCGCTTCGCCTTCGTCGTGCACCCCCTGACGGCCGCAGATGTGGCGCGCAAGTACCCCTTCACGCGGCACCTGCCCGACCGTCTGGTGGAGATCGCCATTGCGCGGACGCCCGCGAAGAGCGTCAGCGAGATCACCGGCGTGCGCTCGGCCACCGGCGCCGAGACGACGGGATGGTTCGTGGGCTGCCCCCTGACCTCGCGGCAGCTCCTGGAGTGGCCGGCCGAGCGAGTCGTCGCCAAGGTCATCGAGTCCGCGCGGGTGGCGGAGGAGTTGGGTGCGGAGATCGTGGGCCTGGGAGCCTACACCGCCATCGTGGGGGGCGCCGGCCGGGAGGTGGCCGAGGAGGTTGACATCGCGGTCACCACCGGCAACAGCTACACGGTGGCGACCGCCGTTGAGGGCACGGTGAAGGCCGGCAGGCTGATGGGGATCGAGCCCGCCGGGGCCGTCGCCGCTGTGATGGGCGCCACGGGCTCCATCGGTCGCGTCTGCGCGCATCTGCTGGCCGAGGAGGTGGCCCGGCTCCTGCTGGTGGGACGCCGCCGGGAGGCGCTGGAGGAGGTGGCGGCGGAGCTGGCCGCAGCGCCGGCGGAGGTGGCGGTGAGCACCACCGGCGCCGAGGCCCTGCCTCAGGCCGACCTGATAGTCACAGTTACCAGCGCCCTGGAGGCGGTCGTCGAGCCGGAGATGCTGCGGCCGGGCTCGGTGGTGTGTGACGTCGCCAGGCCGCGGGACGTCTCCACGCGCGTCGCCGACGAGCGCGACGACGTGCTGGTGATCGAGGGGGGCGCGGTGAGCGTGCCGGGCGACGTGCACTTCAACTTCAACTTCGGCTTTCCGCCGCGCACGGCATACGCCTGCATGGCCGAGACCATGGTCCTGGCGCTGGAGGATCGGGCGGAGAGCTACTCCCTGGGCAAGCGCCTGGAGCTGTCCAGGGTCCGGGAGATCGCGGGTCTGGCGGAGAAGCACGGCTTCGAGCTGGCCGGCTTCCGGAGCTTCGAGCGCACCGTGGAGGAGAGCGACATCGAGCGGATCAGACAGCGGGCCGCTCAGCGCGCCGCCGCCCCGGGGTGACCGATGCCTCTCCTCCGACGAAAGGTAGGAGACGATGAGCGACCAGACGGGCCAGCGTGAGGTGCGCCTCCGGAAGCTGGAGGCCATGCGCGAGGAGGGGATCGACCCCTTTGCGGCGACCGGGTATGAGCGCACTCACCGCGCCGGGGAGTTGCAGCGGCGCTTCGATGAGCTTGAGGGCGAGACGGTGGCGGTGGCCGGGCGGCTGACGGCGCTGCGCGAGCATGGCAGGTCGGCCTTCGCGGACCTGATGGACGCCTCCGGCGGCGTGCAGCTCTTCATGCGCCAGAACACCCTCGGCGAGCAGCGCCTGGCCGAGTTCGTGGAGCTGGACATCGGCGATATCGTCGGCGCCCGCGGCACGCTCATGAGGACCCGGACCGGCGAGGTGAGCGTGGAGGCGAGCCAGTTCGAGGTGCTCGCCAAGTCCCTGCGGCCGCTGCCGGAGAAGTTCCACGGCCTCCAGGACCCGGAGCTGCGCTACCGCCAGCGCTACCTGGACCTGATTGTCAACCCCGATGCCCGCGAGATGCTTCAGAAGCGCTCGCACATGGTGGCGCGGCTTCGCCAGGCCATGTCCGAGCGGGGCTACACGGAGTTCCAGACCCCGGTTCTGCAGCCCATCTACGGCGGCGCGCACGCCCGGCCCTTCACGACCTATCACAACACGCTGGACATGACACTGTACCTGCGCATCGCGCCGGAGCTGTATCTCAAGCGCCTGCTGGTAGGGGGCTTCGAGAGGGTCTATGAGATCGGGCCGTGCTTCCGCAACGAGGGCGTGGACGCGCGCCACAACCCCGAGTTCACGATGCTGGAGGCCTACCAGGCCTACGCCGACTGGGAGGACATGATGGAGCTGATGCAGGGCCTGGTGGTGGAGCTGGCGGAGGCGGTCTGCGGGGGCACCAGCTTCACCTACCGCGAGCACGAGGTCGATGTCACGCCGCCCTTCCGCCGCGTGAAGCTGCTGCATGCGGTGGAGGAGGCAACCGGCGTGGACTTCGCGGCTCTGCAGACCGACGAGCAGGCCCGCGAGGCCTGCGCGGAGTTGGACCTGGGGAACACCGAGGCGGACTCGTGGGGGACGCTGCTGGAGAAGAGCTTCGACCGCTACGTCCAGCCGGAGCTGGTGCAGCCGACCTTCGTCACGGAGTATCCCACGCGCCTCTCACCGCTGGCCAAGCGGATGCGGGAGCGTCCCGACACCGCGTACCGCTTCGAGCTGTTCGCGGGCACCGAGGAGATCGGGAACGCCTTCAGCGAGCTGAACGATCCCCTGGATCAGCGGCGGCGGTTTGAGGAGCAGGCCGCGGCGCGGGAGGCCGGCGACGCTGAGGCCCCTCCGCTGGACGAGGACTTCGTGAGGGCGCTGGAGCACGGCATGCCGCCGGCCGGGGGCATGGGCATGGGCGTGGACCGGCTGGCGATGCTGCTGCTGGACGCACCGAACCTGCGGGAGGTCCTTGCCTTCCCGCTGCTGCGCCCGCGGGACGGCGACTGAAAACGCCGGGCAGACAGCACACTCGGCAGTGATGGAGCTCCGGCCATTGGTTCGACCGCCGCGTGCGTTGCGACAACCGACTGCAGATGATTCACGACAGTAGCGGGAGAGAATCATGCGCACAGTCGCAGCCCTGATTCGCTGCATGCGGCCCTGGCAGTGGACCAAGAACCTGCTGGTGTTCGCCGCCCTCATCTTCGCGGGGATGATGACCGAGCGGTGGGCGGTGCTGACCGCGGTGGAGGCCTTCGCGCTGTTCTGCATGGTCTCCAGCTCCGTCTACCTCATCAACGACATCCGCGACGCTGAGGAGGACCGGAACCACCCCGAGAAGTGCACCCGCCCCATCGCCAGCGGCGACCTCTCGCCCACGACGGCCGGTGTCGCTGCCGCAGTCCTGGTGGTAGTGGGGATCGGCGGGTCCTTCGCCATCAACGTCGGGCTGGGGTCCACAACCTCCGGCTACTTCGGC
The DNA here is from genome assembly GCA_034722055.1 of Armatimonadota bacterium. Taxonomy (GTDB): domain Bacteria; phylum Armatimonadota; class Zipacnadia; order Zipacnadales; family UBA5352; genus JAYENL01. The sequence continues at coordinate 940 of JAYENL010000130.1, read as the reverse complement.
CTCCAGATGCTCTACCAGTTCGTCCTCAAGGAGAAGGTGATCCTGGACGTATTCGCCATCGCCGGCGGGTTCGTGCTGCGGGCGGTCGCCGGAGCGGAGGCCATTGAGGTGGTCATCTCGCCGTGGCTGCTGATCTGCACGCTGCTGCTGGCGCTGTTCCTGGGGCTGGGGAAGCGACGGGGGGAGATCCTGCTGCTGGACGAGGGCGCCCGCGGCCATCGCAGCACCCTCGGGAAGTACTCGGTGGAGATGCTCGACCAGCTTATTGCCGTGGTGGCCGCGGCCACGCTGATGTCCTACTGCCTCTACACCATCTCCGAGCGCACGGTCCAGCAGATGGGCGACACGCGGCTGATGTACACCATCCCCTTCGTCATCTACGGGCTGTTCCGCTACTTCTACCTCATGCATCGGCAGGGCGCGGGGGGCGCCCCCGAGCGGACGCTGCTGACCGACAGGCCGCTGCTGGCCAACGTCGCGGTGTACGCGCTGACCGCTGCGCTGCTGATCTACAGCGCGAACGGTCCGTGACGCCGCCTCCGACGCCCATGGCCAGCGGCGCGCGCTTGCCGGCCGCGATCCACGTGCAGGCCGGCGGCTTCGCCAGGCGACCGCTGGCATGCTACTGCTCACTTGCGCAATTCCGCGTACTTTGACGACGGGCACAGTCGCCCCTTGGTTGCCTCAAGAACCCACCGTGTCCGGTGGAGGGGCCGCCGGGCGCGCAGCGCCCGGTGAGGCCTGTGACTGAGACTTCGTAGAAGTCTCCCAGCGAATAGGCCTCAGGTTCCACCCCGGCCCGGCAGATAGCTCTGCCCAGGGGCTGAACGGCGCGCAGGCGGGGGCGCCTGCGCTGATGGTCGGGCTGGAAGCCCGTGAGACCGAAGGTCTCCAGTGGGCCGGGGTGGAACCTGCGCGGTCAGTCGCTACCGCTGCTGAT